>CALEXZ010000055.1 GCA_937926195.1 uncultured Actinomyces sp. | reverse complement strand
CGACCGCCCTGCTGACCGCGGACCTGCGCGCCCCCGGTGGTGACCTGGCCGCGCTCGCCCGCCAGGTCCGCGGCGGCGCCCCCGCCTGGCGCACCGAGGCCAGGCGCCTTGAGCAAGCGGGTGAACGGGCCCTGCGTCGGCTGCCGACAGGCGCACTGGGGGCGTACCCGGGCACCGGAGCCGGGCGGGCCGCAGCCGCCCGGGCCGCCTCCGAGGTCGTCGGTCTGGCCGAGGCGGCCGGGCTGGTCGCCGCCCTCGCCCGCCCCGAGTGGGTCGCCCGCCGCCGCGGGGACGCCCCCTCCCCCGGGCAGGAGGCGAGCTACGTGACGGTCGGCGGCACGGGCCTGTGCGTGGCGGCGGGCTCGGTCCTGGCATCGGCCGAGTGGATCGCCGTCGCCGACGTCGACCGTTCCCCCGGACGGGCGGAGGCCCTCGTGCGTGCCGGCGCCGCCATCGACGAGGAGCTCGCCCTTGAGGTGGCCGGCGCCTGGCTCACCGAGTCCGAGACCATGAGCTGGCAGGGCAGTCGCCTACGGGTGCAGCGGCGGCGCTCGCTCGGTGCCATCACGCTCAGCACCACCCCGGCCGCGGCCCCACCGCAGGCGGTGGCACAGGCCGTCGTCGAACGCTGCCGCCAGGAGGGGCTTGAGGTCCTGCCCTGGGGTGAGGGGGCTCGGCTGCGCGCCCGGATGCGGCTGCTGCACGAGACGCTCGGCGACCCGTGGCCCGCCGTCGACGATGCCCACCTGCTGGAGCGCGCCGAGGAGTGGCTGGCGCCGGCGGCCCAGGCGCTCGCCGGTGGGCGGCGCCTCGACCTGGAGCGTCTCGACGTCGAGGCGGCGCTGCGGGCCCTGCTGCCCTGGCCCGAGGCGGCACGGCTGGACGAGCTGGCGCCCGAGTACCTCCAGGTGCCCTCCGGCTCGCGCGTGCGGGTCGACTACGACGGCGAGCGGCCGGTGCTGGCGGTGCGCGTGCAGGAGTGCTTCGGCTGGGACCGGACACCGGTGGTGGCCGGGGTGCCCGTCCTGCTGCACCTGCTGTCGCCCGCGCGCAGGCCGGTCGCCGTCACCGACGACCTGCGCTCCTTCTGGCAGGGGCCCTACCAGCAGGTGCGCCGCGAGCTGCGCGGGCGCTACCCGAAGCACGCGTGGCCCGAGGACCCGTGGACGGCGCCCGCCCTGCGGGGGACGAAGAAGCGCGGCTGAGCCCGCGCCGGCTCAGGCCGTCCGGGCCGGGTGCGCCTCGGGTACACGACCTCGCTCGGAGCCGGGTGCGCCTCGGCCCGGCTCAGGCCGCCGGGGCCGCGAGCGCCTCGCGCATGACGTCCAGGCCCACGGAGCCCAGCCGCAGGGCCCTCATGTGGAAGTCCTTGAGGGACTCCCCGCGCGCCAGGGCCTCGTCGCGGGCCGACTCCCACAGGCGCTGGCCGATGGCGTACGAGGGCGCCTGCCCCGGCCAACCCAGGTAGCGGTCGAGCTCGAAGCGCAGGAAGCTCTCCTCCATGGCCACGTTCTCACGCAGGTACGCCCAGGCCGAGGCGGCGTCCCACCGTCCGGGCCCCACGCCGGGCAGGTCGGCGAGCTCGGTGGGCCGCTCCTTGCCCAGGTGCACACCGATGTCGAGGACGACGCGTGCGGCCCGCAGGCGCTGGGAGTCGAGCATGCCCATGCGGTCGGCCGGGTCGTCCTGGAAACCGAGGTCGGCCATGAGGCGCTCGGCGTACAGGGCCCAGCCCTCGCCGTGTCCGCTCACCCAGCAGGCCAGGCGCCTGAAGGAGTTGAGCTCGCCACGCAGCCAGGTCTGTATCCCCACCTGGAGGTGGTGTCCGGGAACGCCCTCGTGGAAGACGGTCGTGCGCTCAAGCCAGGTGGCGAAGTCCTCCGTGCCTGCGGGCACGGACCACCACATGCGTCCCGGCCGGCTGAGGTCGTCGCTGGGGCCGGTGTAGTAGATGCCGCCGGTCTGGGAGGGGGCGATACGGCACTCCAGGCGCCGCAGCTCGGCCGGCAGGTCGATGTGCACGCCGTCGAGCGCCTCGATGGCGGCGTCGGAGGTCGCCTGCATCCACTCCTGCAGGGCCCGGGTGCCGTGCACCGTGCGGGCGGGGTCCGCGCGCAGGCGGTCGAGGGCCTCACGCACGCCCGTGCCCGGCCCGTACAGGTCATGGGCGATCCGGCGCTGCTGCGCGTCGATGTCGGCCAGGTGGGCGCGGCCCCACTCGTAGGTCTCGTCCTGGTCCACCCGGGCGCCGAGGAACAGGCGTGAGAAGCGCTCGTAGCGCTCACGCCCGACGGCGTCCTGCGGCTCGGAGCCGGGCAGGACGTCGCGCTCCAGGGCGCTGGCGGTGCGGGCGTAGGCCTCGCGGGCGACGGCGGCGGCCTCAACCAGCTCCGCGGCCAGGGCCTCAGCCACCGGCTCGCCGTCGGCGGCGGCGGCGCCGGCGACGAGGGTCGTGAAGGAGGAGCTGGTGGCCTCCGCCTGGTCACGGCACTGGCCGATGACGGCCCGCACCAGCCTGGCGGGTGGGTGCAGCCCCCGCTGGCGGGCCGCCGCCAGGGAGGCGAGGTGCCCCTCCAGGGCGCGCGGGACGTCACGCAAGGCGGAGGCGACGGCCTCCCAGTCCTCGGTGCTCGCCGTCGGCATGAGGTCGAAGAGGTCACGCACCTGCTGCACGGGTGACTCGATGACGTTGAGGTCGCGCAGCTCCTCACCGGCCTCGGCCAGCTCCTGCTCGATACCCAGGCGCTCACGCATGGCAGCCACCGTCACCCGGTCGACGTCGTCGGCCGCGGGGACACCGTCGAGCTCGCGCAGCGTGCTGCGGCGCAGGTCGTCGGCCGCCTCGTGGCCGGCAGGAGAGTAGTCGTCCAGGGCGCCGCGCCGCCCCTCCAGCCCCGCGCTCACAGCGAACTGCGGGCTGAGCTCGGCCAGGCGGGCGACGTAGCGCTCGGCGACGGCGTCGACGGCAGTGGGGGTGCGTGAGGTGCTCATGGGCGGATCGTAGCGGCGCAGGCACCGGTCACGGGGCGCGGCGCCCGGACCGGCGCCGTCGGAGACAATCGGGGTGTGAGCACCGTACCGTCCTGCCCCGACCTGCCCGCCCCGCTCGGTCCGACCGGGCCCTACCGCATCGCCATGGTGTGCACCGGCAACATCTGCCGCTCCGCCATGGCACAGGTGGTCCTCACCGACCGGCTCGTCGCCGCCCGGCTGGGGTCCGACGTCGTCGTCACCTCCTCAGGGGTCAGCGACGAGGAGCACGGCAACCCCATCGACCCGCGGGCCCGCCGCCTGCTGCGCGAGCGCGGCTACGGCACGGGGGACGATCCCGCCTCCCGTGCGGCCGACGCGGTCATCACCGGGCACCGGGCGCACCGGGTCACCGACGCCGAGCTGGCCGGGCACGACCTCCTCCTCGCCATGACCAGCGCCCACCGGCGCGAGCTCGTGCGTCGCGCCAAGCGGGCCGGCACCCCGGTGGAGCGCGTGCGCATGTTCCGCGCCTTCGACCCGGCCGCCCCCGCGGGGGCCGACGGGCGCGAGCTGGACGTGCCGGACCCCTGGTACGGGACCATGACGGACTTCGTCGACACCCTGGAGGTCGTCGAGAGGGTCTGCGACGCGCTCGTCGAGGCCCTGCCCGGTCGGCTCAGCCCAGCCGCGCCGTCAGCCAGCCGGTGAGCGCCGACAGGTACTCGTCGCGGGCCGGCCGCGGCGACAGCGCCAGGTCGTGCACGCCTCCGGGCACCTGACGCACCGTGACGTCATCGCCCAGGAAGGGTGCGCGCGCTACCATCTGGCCGACGTCGAGCACGAGGTCCTGACGCAGCGCGTCCTGGGCGGTGAGCTGGCTCCTGTCGACCCCGGCGGCCGACTCGGTGGAGCAGCACAGGAGCACCGGGGCCTCGATGCCCAGCCCGTGGTGGACGTCGCGGTGCGCGCGCCGCACCGCGGCCATGAAGCCCGCCCTCACGGGGAAGGACGGCGAGGGCTTGAGCGACAGGTCCCAGTCCCACTCCCCTCCCCACCGCCGGTGCAGGGTGCGCGCGTACAGGTCGTCGCTCGCGTCCCCGACCGTCGCCCCCACGCTCCAGTCGGCGACCTGCTCGTCCTCTCCCGCCCACCCGGGCACCCCGGCGGCCAGGGGCTCGTCGATGATGATGCGGTCGGGGTCGTGGCGTGAGAGCAGGTCGACGAAGGCGGAGCCGTAGGAGCGCATGAGGCCCCCCGCCTGCAGGTCCAGCCACGGGGAGTTGAGCGTCACCGCCTCCACGGCCCCCGGGTGGTCGGCCACCCACAGCAGCCCCTGCAGGCCGCCCGTGGAGTGGCCGTTGAGCACCACCGTCGAGTGTCCGTGCTCCTGGCGGATGATCCGCAGCGCCTCGGTGATCTCCTCGTCGTACACGCGCATGTCGCGCGTGTCGTGGGGGGAGCGGTAGCCGATCCCGGCGCGCCCGCAGGCGCGCAGGTCCAGGGCGTAGAGCTCGTAGCCGACCCCGGCGAGCGCGTCCGCCAACCACGTCTGGAAGAAGTAGTCACTGCGCCCGTGCAGGTGCAGCAGGGCGCGCGCGTGGCGCGGCGCCCCTCCGGGCGGGGGCACGGCCCCGCGCTGGTGGACGAGCACGGCGTGGTCGGCACCGGGGGCGTCCTCGCTCACGCTGACCGGGATGCGGCGGGCGACCCACGGCTCACCCAGGAGGTCGGGCTCAAGGCGGGGCTCGGCGGAGGCACTCATGGCCGCATCCTGGCACCTGCCACCCGGTCGTGAGTGACCTTCATCCCTCGCCGTGTCCTTGAACGATCGGGGGGTATGCACCTATCGTGTGCTGGACCATCCAGAGCAACCGAGAGACCTGGCTCGACGACGTTGCAGCAACCCCCGCTTCGCGGTGCGGGTGCTTCCGCCAGGACCGATGGAGGAATGAGTGAGCGACCTGTCCGTACCCACACTCCCCGGCTCGGCCGAGCAGGAGCCGATGATCTCGCTGCGTGACGTCCACAAGGTCTACACGCTGCGCGACGGCACCAAGGTGCGCGCCCTGGACGGCCTGAGCCTCGACGTCGCACCGGGCTCGATCCACGGCGTCGTCGGCACCTCCGGGGCCGGCAAGTCCACGCTCATCCGCTGCCTCACCGGCCTGGAGCCGGTCACCAGCGGCCAGGTGCTCGTCGCCGGCCGGGACATCTCGCACCTGTCCTCCCGTGAGCTGCGTGAGGCCCGCCGTCAGATCGGCATGGTCTTCCAGCACGCCAACCTCCTGGAGCAGCGCACCACCGCCCAGAACATTGCCTACCCGCTGTACCTGGCGGGTGTGCCCAAGGGTGAGCGTCACGAGACGGTCGCCCGCATGCTCGAGCTCGTCGACCTCAAGGAGCGCGGCTCCTCCTACCCGGCCCAGCTCTCCGGCGGCCAGCAGCAGCGCGTCGGCATCGCCCGCGCGCTCGCGGACCAGCCGGCCGTGCTGCTGTGCGACGAGCCCACGAGCGCCCTCGACCCGGAGACCACCCGCTCGATCCTCACGCTCATCCGGGACGTGCGCGACCGGCTGGGAGTCACTGTCATCATCATCACCCACGAGATGAGCGTCGTGCGCTCCGTGTGCGACTCCGTCAGCCTCCTGGAGGCCGGGCGCATCGTCGAGTCGGGCCCCATCGAGGAGGTCGTCGCCGACGTCACCTCCCGTCTGTCCCGCGAGCTCGTGCCCCCGCCGGCCGTGCCCGACGGCGTCGTCCACGCGGGCGAGACCGTCGTCGACGTCGCCCTGACCGCGCACCCCGGCCAGCCTGCGGCCGCCCAGGTCCTCGCCCTCGTGGCCGAGCAGGGGGCCGACGTCGCCGGAGGCGTCTTCGAGACCCTCGGCGAGGCGCAGGTGGGTCGCCTCGCCCTCACCCTCCCGGCTGAGCGCACCGAGACGGCCATCGCCGTCCTGCGCGCCGCCGGCGTCCACGCGGAGGTCCGCGCATGATCCCCTTGACCGCCCCCACCCTGTTGGCGCACCCGGTCCTGCCGCTGCTGGCGGCCGCGTCCGGTGACGGCACCTGGTTCGACCGCAAGGTCATCCAGCAGAAGCTCGTCACCGCGATCCTGGAGACCCTCGGCATGACCTTCGTGTCCGGGGCGCTCGCCATCGTCTTCGGCCTGCTTCTGGGTCTCGCGCTGGTCACCACCGGCAGCCGCGGCCAGCACCGCAACCGGTTCCTCTACGAGGCCCTCTCGCAGGTCGTCAACTTCGGCCGCTCGATGCCCTTCATCATCCTGCTCGTGGCCATCATCGCCTTCACCCGGCTCGTCGTGGGGACCTCCATCGGCTGGCAGGCGGCCTGCGTCCCGCTGACCGTCGGTGCGATCCCCTTCTACGCGCGCCTGGTCGAGAACGCGATCGCGGAGGTCGGCGAGGGCAAGGTCGAGGCGGCCCTGATGATGGGTGCGACCCCCACCCAGATCACCTGGGGCGTGCTCGTGCGTGAGGCCCTGCCGGGGCTCATCAGCGCCGGCACGGTCACCTTCATCACCCTTCTCGGCTACTCGGCGATGGCGGGCACCGTCGGCGGCGGTGGCCTGGGCGACCTGGCCATCCAGTACGGGCACAACCGTAACTGGACGGACGTCATCATCATCACCGTCGTCATCATCGCCGTCATCGTCGCCGTCATCCAGGTTGCGGGCGACCTCCTCGCCCGCATCGTCGACCACCGCCGCCGTTAGCTCCCGGCACGGCCCCCTCCCAAGCCCCCACACAGGAAGAGTAAGGACACCGTCATGGCCTCCACCCTCACCCGTCGTTCCGTCATCACCGCCGGAGTCGCCTCCGCCGTCGCGCTCGGCCTGAGCGCCTGCGGCTCCTCGGACTCCGACCAGGCCTCCACCGAGGTCGACGGCGTCGCCGTCGACGGCTCGATCACCACCATCACCATCGGCGCCACCCCGAACCCCCACGTCGAGATGCTCCAGTGGATCCAGGACAACCTGGCTGCGGACGCCGGACTCAACCTCGACATCGTCGAGATCACCGACTACCAGACCCCCAACTCCTCCCTCGCGGACGGCTCCCTGGCCGCGAACTTCTACCAGACGCCCAACTTCCTGGCCCAGCAGATCGAGGAGAAGGGCTACGACTTCGTGTCGGTCGCGGACGTGCACATCGAGCCCATGGGCATCTACTCCGCCAGCGCCACGAGCATCGACCAGATCGCCGAGGGCTCCTCGATCACGCTCAACAACGACCCGGCCAACACGGCCCGCGGGCTCAAGCTCCTCGAGGCTGCCGGTCTCATTAAGCTCGACCCGGGCGTGGAGATGCCCTCCGACCTGGACATCAAGGACAACCCCAAGAACCTCAAGATCGTCACGGTCTCCGGTGAGCAGGTCGCCACGACGATGTCCGACGCGAATGTCGGCGCCGTCGTCCTCAACGGCAACTACGCCATCGACGCGGGCCTGACCCCCTCCAAGGACGCCCTCAAGCTCGAGGAGGCCCAGGGGTCGCCCTACGTCAACCAGCTCGTCGTGCGCACCGCTGACAAGGACAACGAGGCTCTGAAGAAGCTCGCCGGACTCATGAACTCCTCCGAGTTCGGCGCCTGGATCGCTGAGCGCTGGACGGACGGTTCCGTCGTCGCCGCCTTCTGAGACTGGTGCCAGGTCCCGCTCCTGGCTGCACGTGACGGTCCCCCGCCTCTGCTGAGGCGGGGGACCGTCACGTGCGTCGGCTCAGCCGGCCGGGGTGTAGCCGTAGAGGCTGCCGGTGTCGACGTCGTAGCCGACGACGAGACGCTCGTTGACGAGCGCAAGCTGGTCGCCGGACATGGCGTCCGTGCCCTCGAAGGAGATGGCCTCACCCGTGGCCGAGTTGTACATGAAGACGAAGACGTTCTCGGTGGTTCGCGTCTTCAGGTGCACGGTCGCGGTCCGGTTGTCGGAGTCCATTCCGACCCGCGTCGCGCAGGAGGAGGACGTCTGGGAGATGACGTCGGTCGAGCCGCCGGTCGTGATCGTAGGAATCTCGACGGACGGGCCGTCGATAGCCTCGAAGCGCTCGAAGCAGTCGGAACCGCTGCCACCCGAGTACGCCCGACCGACGATGCCGTTGGGCTCGCCGTCGGCCCACATCTCCCGGAACTGCTCGCGAGTGCGCTGACTGGCGCTGTACAACGGCGTCTCGTTGCCGGACCACAGCGGGTTGCCCGCGTAGTCGCCGGTCGGTGCCCCGCCCTCGACGCCGTACTCGTACATGTGCCAGGTCGTCAGAGTCTGGTCCCAGGAGACGACCGTCCAGCCGTCAGCGGCCGACCAGACCGCCCAGTACTGCAGGGCCGGCACCTCGAAGGACACGGCCTCGCCCGTGTCGATGTTGAGAGCCGCCTGGTCCCCCACGAGGGCGTAGCGCGCGCCGTTGCGGTGGTGGACGGCCTGGGGACGGGAGAGCTGCTCGAGGGCGCTGTGACTGTCCTTAACGGTGGCGGTCCACAGCGGCATTGAGCCGCCCGGCTCCCAGCCGGAGCAGGAGTTGGAGCCCGAGCAGGTGATGACCCGGTCCTCCATGACGACAGGCCGGTCCTGCTCCGCCCAGGGGGCGGAGGAGACGGCCCCGGTGGCGAGGTCGACGAGCAGGCTGCCGTGAACGAGCGTTGAGTCGCTCCACACCTGGAAGGCGGGACTGCCCGGCGTGCCTGTCTTCAGGTCCATCGTCGCGGTCCACAGCTGGCTGGCTCCCGCGTCGCTGACGCTGTATCCCGTGAGCGTGGCGTCCGTGTTCGCGCCGCTCGGACGCTCGACGGCCACAACGTAGTCCTTGGCGACGACGATCTCAGCGTTCGCGGGGAGCTGGGTGGACCACACCTGGTGTGCGCCGTCGGACCAGCTGTCGTCTGCGACCACGAACGGGCGCCACGTGGTTGCGCTCATCGCGGTGCGCTGATCGGATGAGGTCATCCATCCGAGGGCGACGACACCCGCGAGCGTGAGCGCACTTGCCACGACAGCGACGAGTATCACCAGCCCCCCGGGTTTCTCGGACTGGCGCGGGGGTGAGGCGGAGGGTGACGAGGACATGGTGTGATGCTAAAGGGGCCGGAGCCGTCGGTCAGCCCCTGGACGGTCACGGACCGGATTCTGGCTACCACTACCCACGGGAGGCACCGCCGGGTGCGTAGCCGCGGACGGTACCGGAGCCGGCGTCGTAGCCGACGACGAGGTCCTCGGTGACCAGGGAGAACGTGTTGCCGCCCATCGGGTCAGTCCCCGCGAACTCGATCCTTGTGCCGGTGGCACCGTCATAGAGGAAGGAGAAGGCGTTCGCGGTCAGCCGGGACTCCTCGCGCACAACCACGAGGTCGTGCTCGGGCGACACGACGGCGTCATCCCTGCAGGAGGAGTTCGCGGCGATGACATTGCCCTGTTGCACGGGGGCGGTCGGCAGCTCGATGGAGGGGCCGTCGCCGCGTTGCACGGCAACGAAGCAGTGGCCCGTCGGGTTCTCTCGGGTCGCCCAGCCGAGGGCGCTGCTGTGGTCTCCGTCGAGCAGGGAGCGCAGATCCTCCCGGGTGAGGGGATCGGAGCTCATGAGGGCGACCTGACCTTCCGGCAGAGGGCTGGTGACGGCGTAGGAGTTCACGGGGGCCCCACCACCGAGGTCGAACTCGTACACGGTCTGGCCGTCACCGTCGGAGTCCCGGGCGACGATCACCCACCCCTCCGCGGTCGACAGCAGAACCCAGGACGCCAGCATCGGCATGTCGAACAGCACGGGCGCGCCGGTGTCGATATTGACTGCCGCCAAGCTTCCCACGACGGCGTAGCGCTGGCCGGAACGGTGCAGCACAGGCACCCGTCCGATGTCGTCCTCCGACAGACCGAAGAGGTTGGCGTCCAGCATGCTCCACACGGGGGTGTCCACGCCCGGGGCCCAGGCTCGGCAGGGGTGGTTGGAGGCGCAGGAGATGACGCGGTCGTCGAGGACGAGGGGCAGCTCCGTCACGGACCAGGGTGCGGTTGAGATCTCGCCGGTCGCCAGGTTGATGAGGGTCGTGCCGTGCACGAGGGTGGAGCCGTCCCAGATCTGGAAGGGGACACCACCGTCGTTGCCCTCCGTGAGGTCGGCGATGGCGGTCCACACCTGGGTGGCACCGGACTCACTCACCTCGTAGCCCACGAGGACGGCAGAGCGGTCGTCCTTTCCTTCTCGCTCAATGGTGATGAGGTGGTTGCCGACGGTGAGGACCTCGGCGTCGGCGGCGACGCCCAGCTCCCAGACCTGCTGGGCACCGTCGGTCCAGGCCTGGGAGGGGACGGCGTAGGGCAGGGTGTTGCTCGCGCTCGCGGCAGCGTGCTCGTCCGAGGAGACGTACCAGCCGACACCGATGACACCGGCGAGGGTGAGGCAGCCGACGACGAGCGCGATGACGACTCTGAGGACGGAGCGCTTGACGCGGGGCGCGTGGGCGGCCGTGGGGGCGTCGAGAACAAGCGGGGCGGTCACGCTTGGATGCTAGGGCTCCCCCGTGGCGACGACGACGGGGTGCGGTCCCCACGCTCCCGTCGGGACCGCCTGGCAGGCGTCAGTCGACGATGCCGTAGAGACGGTCGCCGGCGTCGCCCAGGCCGGGGACGATGTAGGCCTTCTCGTTGAGGCGCTCATCGACGTGGGCGGTGACGATGGTGACGTTCGCGCGCTCGCCGATGGCCTCCTCAAGGGTCCTCAGGCCCTCGGGGGCGGCGATGAGGCACAGGGCGGTGACGTCGCGGGCACCGTGCTCCAGCAGGTAGTCGATGGCGGCGACGAGGGTGTGACCGGTGGCGAGCATCGGGTCGATGACGTAGCACTGGCGGCCGGAGAGGTCGTCGGGCAGGCGGTTGGCGTAGGTCTCGATCTCCAGGGTGTCCTCGTCGCGCTTCATGCCGAGGAAGCCGACCTCGGCGGTCGGCAGGAGGCGAGTCATGCCCTCGAGCATGCCGAGCCCGGCACGCAGGATCGGCACGACGATCGGGCGCGGGGCCGCCAGGCGGCGGCACTGGGCGACGGCGACGGGGGTCTGGATGCTCACCTCCTCGGTGCGCGCCTCCCGCGTGGCCTCGTAGGCCAGGAGCGTGACGAGCTCGTCGACGAGCTGGCGGAAGACAGCGGAGGGGGTCTTCTCGTCGCGCAGAACGGAGAGCTTGTGGTCGATGAGCGGGTGGTCAGCAACGTGCAGGCGCATAGGACCAGCCTACGGTGCGCGCGTCGTCGCCACGGGAGGTCGGACGGTGCCGTCGGTCAAGGAGGCGGGCGCGCCGCCTCGTCGGTGCCGCGCCCGCCCGCCGGTCAGCGCCGCTCGGAGAAGAAGGTGCGGAGCAGGGACTCGGACTCGGCGGCGCGCAGCCCCGCAAGGACCGTCACGCGGTGGTTCGCGCGCGGGTCGCGCAGGACGTCGCGCACACTGCCGCAGGCGCCGGTGCGCGGTTCCCACGCTCCCAGGACGACGGCGGCGATGCGGGCGAGCTGGATGGCGCCTGCGCACATCGTGCAGGGCTCCAGGGTGACGACGAGCGTGCAGCCGTCCAGGTGCGAGTCCCCCAGCGCGGCGCCCGCGGCTCTGAGGGCGCGGATCTCCGCGTGGGCGGTCGGGTCGTGCTCGGCCTCGCGGGCGTTGGCGGCCTCGGAGAGCACACGGCCGTCGGGAGCGAGGACGACGGCGCCCACGGGGACCTCACCGCTCTCCCCCGCCACGCGGGCGAGGTCGAGGGCACGGTCCATGGCGGCGCCGTAGCGCTCGTCGACGAGGGTCACGGCCCCAGCCTCGCACGTCGGCGGCCGTGAGACAGGCACCGTTGCCGCACGGGGCGCGCGGGCCGCCGGTCGGGGAGTGAGAGAGGTCGCAGGGGCGTGGGATTGGGTCTGAGGCACCCGTCCGTGTACCCTCGTGCTCCGAGGTAGTGTGTCCGAGCGGCCGAAGGTGCAGATCTCGAAAGTCTGTGTGGTTCATAGCCACCCTGGGTTCGAATCCCAGCACTACCGCCACCCGGGGAGCCCGGTGCCCAGCGAGACGTTGGAGCACCGGGCTTCTGCCGTACGGGGCGCCGGGCTCCGAGGCCCACGAGCTGCCGGGGCCCACGGCTCACCGCATGCGCCGCGCAGACCTTATTCCGGCAGGACGAAGGAGCAGCCGAGCGCGAAGGGGAACCCGGGCGCCAGGAGCGCGTCGACCACAGGCTGGGCCATCTCGATGAGGCGCTCGACGTCGAGCCCCTCCTCGCCGTCGGCCCGGCTCAGCAGGCTGGGGTAGGCCACCTCCAGGTCGAGCAGGGTCATGCCGTCGCGGCGGGTGGCCTCGGACCAGGTGGGGGTGGCGACGTCGAGCAGTGTGCCCAGGTGGAAGCGCATGACGGAGCTGGCGTCGACCTCGCTGGGCACGGACAGCAGGTGGTGGGCCTCGGGGTCGCGCGGGGCCCGCAGCGTGAACAGAAGGATGGCGCCGTCACGAGCGGCACGCAGCATGAGGCGGGCGACGTGCACGCTGAAGCCGGTGATGTCGAAGTCCTCGACGCGCTCCCCCATGGCCTCCTGCACGCTCAGGGGCCGGCCGAGCGGTACGGGCGCACCGTCCCGGGGGTCGTTGACGGCCCGCAGCCCCGACGGCGACGCCGCCCGCAGCAGCAGGACGGGCCCCTCCTCGCCGTCTCGGGCGGGGACGAGCGTGCCGGTCTCGACGTGCTCCACCCAGCCGGACGGGGTCGGGGAGGGGCCGGGCTCGGTCTCGACGTCACCCAGGCCCAGGACGTGGGCGAGGTCGGTACCGTCGGTGGGGCGGTACCACTCGATGTCGGTGCCGTCGTGCCAGATGGGGACGACGCCGTTGAAGGGCACGCCGAAGCGGACGTGGCGGGGGCCGGAGGGCGCGGCCGACGCCGGGGGGCGGCCGTCGCCGTCGGCGCCGGGCAGCGGCGGCTCCATCGGGTCCTCAGCCTCGCCGGTGCCGGTCCTGCCCACGAAGTACTCGCTCACGCACGCAGGCTACCAACGCCGCCTTCCCTCATCCCGACGCCCTCAGGCGCCGCTCAGCAGGACGCGAAGCACCTCCGGCGCGGCGAAGCGTCGCGTGCCCGACGCTCGACCCACCTCCTCCAGGATGCCGAGGTCGACGAGCTGGCCGACGACGGTGTTGGCTCTTCCGTAGGTCACGTCCGTCTCCCTCGCGACCGTCCGGACCGTGAACGACGGCTGGGCGACGGCGAGGTCGACGACGCTCAGGGGGAGGGCGGAACGCAGGCTGGAGCCTCGCACCCGGTCCCTCAGCGTCTGGCGGACGTCGACGAGCGCGAGCATCTGCTCGCGGGTCGTGTCGGCGGCCTCTGCGAGCCCGTGGGCGAAGAAGGTGAGGAAGGTGTCCCAGTCTCCCTCGGTGCTCACTCCCAGCAGGGCGTCGTAGTACTCGGAGCGGCGCGCCTCGAACCAGGGTGAGACCGTGAGCGTCGGCTCGGACAGCAGGCCGTGACGCAGCAGGGTCAGGACGATGAGGTAGCGCCCGAGCCTCCCGTTCCCGTCCCGGAAGGGGTGGAGCGTCTCGAACTGGTAGTGGGTCATGCCGGCGACGACCACGGGGTCGATGCGCTCAGCGTGGTCGGTGCCGACCCAGGTGAGCAGGTCCTCCACGCCGGCACGCAGCTGGTCCCCCGGGGGCACCGGTACGAAACGCGCCGCCTCGACAGGAGTGCGATCGCGCCCGGCGCCCGGCGTCCGTCCGATGACGACCTGGCCGGTGCGCAGCCGCCCCGGCTCTCCCTCACGCGCGGTCCCCCGCATGAGCCGCCCCTGAAGGTCCTCGAGGAGCCCGAGGGTCAGGGGACGTCCCTCGTGCACCCAGTCGAAACCGAGGTTCGCCATGGCGACGTAGTTGAGGATCTCACGCATCTGCGTCGTGGTCGGGGACTCGTCGTCGGCGGTGAGAACCTCAGCGAGCGGCGCGTAGGTCCCCTCGAGGGCGGAGGTGGCCTGCGCCTCCCTGCGCAGGGAGGGCGTACGCAGCAGGTGGGGGCTGGGGAGCCGGCGCGCCGTGGCGTCGAGCGCGGCGAGGGCGCGCCCGGCCGCGGCCACGGCCCGGTGCGTGGCACCGGCCAGCTCGGGCTCAGTCTCCGCAAGGGCGACGGGGACGAAGGCCTGGTGCTCCCACGACCCGCGCCGGGGGTCGGAGCCCGAGATGCTGACGAGCTGCCCCATCGCAGGGTTCCTGAACATGGTCACGTCCACGATATGAGTCTAAGCGGCGTTGTACGACATATCCACAGCCTCGATGTCACACAACGGACCCTTGTGTGACATCGAGGCTGTGGACATGTCTGTTTACTGAGGTGGTCGGAGCTGGCGGCTGTGCACAGGCACGGGCACGGTCACCGCCCCGAGGGGTGTCAGAAGTGCCAGCCCTCGTCCCCGGTCGCCTCAGCGGTACCGATGACGAGGCGCGAGAGCAGCCTTCCTGTGGCTCATTCGGAACCTTGCGCGTCGGAGGACGAGGGGCCAGCCGAGGGGACGGCCCCTCGGGGAGCGGAGGGTGAGGTCAGTCGGTCAGGCTGGCTGCGGTGCGGATGGCGTCGGCGAGCTTTTGCGGGCGGCTCCACATGGGCCAGTGGCCGGTCGGCAGGTCGACGACGTCCACCTGGGTGAGCTGGGCGACGGCACTGAACATGGGGTGCCCGTGGGCGGCCAGCTCGGGGACCTGGGCACTGGGCAGGGAGCAGCAGATGAGGGTCGTGGGCACGTCGTGGCGTGCAGCGTTGGTCAGCGTGACGCGCGCGCGAGCGACTGCGGCGGGCTCGGGCACGGCCCTGGAGCGGAATCGGGCGAGGTGCTGGTCCTTGAGGCCTTCCAGGCTCGCTTGCTGGCCCAGCGTATCGAAGTCAGGTAGCGGCAGCTCGGGGACCGCAGCCGGAAGGTCGGGTGCGAAGGCGCCGCCGTCGACCATCGGGCCGGAGTCGACCCAGATCACGCGACGGACCAGCTCCGGGTGCCTGTCCAGGACGAGGCTCATGGGCCCGTTGGCGCCGCTGTGCCCCACCAGGACGGCATCGCCACCCAGCTGATCCAGCACGCAGGCAATGGCCTCGGCCTGCTCGTCGAGTGTCCGCGCCGCACGCTGGGGGTCCTGCGGGTCGAGGCCAGGCAAGGTCAGGGCCGTGGCCAGAACACCTGCGGAGGTCAGTTTCTCGATCACCTCGTCCCAGGCCCAGGCGCCGAGCCAGTAGCCGGGGACAAGAACGATATGCGGCTGGAGCGCCGAAGGCGATGTCGATGTCATGCAGCGAGTCTTGCAGGGGGCACGGTCAGCAGGGTGTCACTATTTATGGCATGAATGTTGCTGGGGTCGGGCGGTGAGGCGGTCGGAGCGGCTCCACGCGCTGACCGAGTCACTGCGCCGGAGCGGAAACCGTGGACGGACCGCCGAGCAGCTAGCGACCGAGCTCGAGGTGTCGGTCCGCACGATCAAGAGAGACCTGGACGCCCTCGAGGCGTCCGGGCTGCCGCTCTGGTCACGGCCTGGCCCCGGCGGCGGTTACGGGCTGGTCCACGGCGGAGCACTACCGCCAGTGACCCTCACGGACGCTCAAGCCCTGTCACTCCTCACCGCCGTCGCGGCAGCCCCGGACGCGCCCTACTCCGATCTTGCCGCCGCCGCGGTCCGCAAGATCATGGATGTCCTCGATCCACACACACGAGCACGGGCCGATCAGCTCGCTTCACGCGTGTGGGTGAACCCAGCGGCCAAGGTCTCGAGAGTCACTCGTTCTGCGTGTGAGCAGGCCATGACTGAGCAGCGCGTCCTGCGCATCGACTACGTCGCCGCCGACGGCGCTGCCACCCGGCGCGACGTCGAACCGATCCTGTTCGCCAGTACCGACGGCACCTGGTACCTCGTGGGATGGTGCCGCCTGCGCGATGCCGTGCGCTGGTTCTCGGTCAGCAGGATCCGACGGGCGAGCGTCACCCGCGAACCGTGCACGGGCCACACCGTCGCTGAGATCGGCACACCCCCACCCACTGCTACGAGCGTGGGAATCAACCGCGGCTGACCTCCCGACCAACGTCCCCGGTCAGTACATCTCATGCTCGGCGCATGGCGCACGCCTCCGATGCCGCACGGACCGGACGACGGCCGCCGACCTGGCAGGAGCCCGTGGATGGGTCCGGGTGTTGCGGGGGGCTCGATCAGTGGCTACGGGCCGCAGCGTGTCTGACTGAGGTGAGGTGGGCCAGGGACGAGTGCGGCCGGTGGTGGTGTTTCTCCTTCCGGTCGCCGATGGCGACCCGAGCGTGGGCCAGGGGCCAGACGCAGGTCGTCCGGCAGCCCTCCGTCCTCCGTCAGCTGGCGGAGCACCTGCTCAGGCGCGTGCCACACCCCTCGTCGTCGACAACATGGTTGAGCCTTCCTACCCACCCTCGTGGGCCACGAGAACTCTCACACAGTCCGGACTCACCGACGGGAGTCACGTCGTTCTCCCGAGGACCGGAGCACACGGACCTCCGCTCATCAGAACGGGCCATCA
>CALEXZ010000054.1 GCA_937926195.1 uncultured Actinomyces sp. | reverse complement strand
CGCTACGAGGGCCCCATCCACTTCGACTACAAGCCCTCGCGCACCGACGGCATGGGGGGCGTGTGGGAGTCCGCCGCCGCCAACATGGAGATGTGGCTCCAGCTCGCGGAGAAGGCCAGGGCCTTCCGTGCCGACCCGGCCGTCCAGGAGGCGCTGCGGCTGTCGGGCGTCTACGAGCTCGGTGAGCCCACCCTCGCCGAGGGCGAGTCCCTGGAGGACTTCGTGTCCGACCGCTCCGCCTACGAGGACTTCGACGCCGAGGCCGCCGCCGCGCGCGACTACCACTACGTCGACCTCTACCAGAAGGCCGTCATGCACCTCATCAGCTGATCTCGACGCCGAGCCGCACCCCAGTCCGGGGTGCGGCTCGGCGCTGACCTGCCCGCCCACGCCCCAGCCACCCCCTCCCGTGCGGAAGGAAGACCCGTATGAGCCAGACCCTCGTCGCCGGCGTCGACTCCTCGACCCAGTCCTGCAAGATCGTCATCCGCGACGCCGCCACCGGCGCGCTCGTGCGTGACGCCAAGGCCTCCCACCCCGACGGCACCGAGGTCCACCCCGAGGAGTGGTGGCGCGCCCTGGGGGAGGTCCTCGACGCCGTCGGCGGCCTCGACGACGTCGCCGCCCTGAGCGTGGGCGGGCAGCAGCACGGCATGGTCGTGCTCGACAAGGACGGCGAGGTCATCCGCCCCGCCCTGCTGTGGAACGACACCCGCTCCGCCCAGGCCGCCCGGGACCTCATCGCCGAGCTCGGTGAGGGGGACGAGGCCGCCGGGCGCGAGGCCTGGGCCCAGGCCGTGGGCAGCGTGCTCGTCGCCTCCCTGACCGTCACCAAGCTGCGCTGGCTCGCCGACCACGAGCCCGACAACGCCGCCCGCGTCGCGGCCGTGTGCCTGCCGCACGACTGGCTCACCTGGAGGCTCTCGGGCGCCGAGTCCCTCCAGACCCTCACCACCGACCGCTCGGACGCCTCGGGCACCGGCTACTTCGACGCCGTCGCCAACACCTACCGCCGCGACCTGCTCGCCCGTGCGCTGCGCATCAGCGAGGAGGAGGCCGAGGCCATCGTGCTGCCGCGCGTCGTCGCCCCCCACGAGGTGGCCCTGTACGGCGGGCGCGAGGTCCTCGGCCGCGACCTGTCCCACCTGGCCCTCGGCCCCGGCTGCGGCGACAACGCGGGCGCGGCGCTCGGACTGGGGCTGCGTCCCGGCCAGACCTCGGTCTCCCTGGGCACCAGCGGCGTCGTGGCCGCCGTCTCCACCACCCCCACCCACGACCCCTCCGGGCTCGTCACCGGCTTCGCGGACGCCACCGGCGCCTTCCTGCCCCTGGCCTGCACCCTCAACGGCGCCCGCGTCCTCGACGCCGCCAAGAAGGTCCTGGGGGTCTCCTACGACGACTTCGACGAGATCGCCCTGGCGGCCGAGCCCGGAGCGGGCGGTCTCGTCCACGTGCCCTACCTGGAGGGTGAGCGCACCCCCAACCTCCCCGGGGCCACCGGCACGCTGTCGGGGATGACACTGGGCAACCTCACCCCCGGCAACTACGCGCGCGCCGCCGTCGAGGGGCTCCTGTGCCTCATGGGCGCCTGCCTCGACGCCGTGCGCGCCCAGGGCGTCGACGTCGCCGAGGTCACCCTCGTGGGCGGTGGCGCCAAGTGGGCCTGCGCCCGGACCCTCGCCCCCGCCGTCCTCGGTGTCCCCGTGGACGTGCCCGAGCCCGGGGAGTACGTGGCCAACGGTGCTGCCAGGCAGGCCGCCTGGGTGCTCGCCGGCGGCGAGCAGCCCCCGGTGTGGGAACTGGCCGGAGTCGAGCACCTCCTCGCCGCGCCCCAGCCCGAGGTCCGTGCCGCCTACGACGCCGCGGCAGCCGTCCTGGCTGACCGGTACGCCTGAGCCCGCCCCCGCCCACCCGCCAGACAGGAGCCACCCGTGCCCACCGCCGCCGAGCAGCTGCCCCGGACCATGCGCGCGCAGGTCCTCACGGGCGTCAGGAGCGTCGAGATCCAGCAGCGCCCCGTCCCCGTCCCGGACCCGGACCAGGTCCTGGTGAGGATCGCGTCCGTGGGGGTGTGCGGCTCCGACGTCCACTACTACCGCCACGGGCGCATCGGTGACTTCGTCGTCGAGGAGCCGATGATCCTCGGGCACGAGGCCGCCGGGACCGTCGTCGCCGTCGGCTCCGACGTCGATGCGGCCCGCGTGGGCCAGCGCGTGTCCATCGAGCCGCAGCGCTGCTGCCGTGTGTGCGAGTTCTGCAAGCGCGGCGAGTACAACCTGTGCCCGCGCATCGAGTTCTACGCCACCCCGCCCGTCGACGGCTGCTTCAGCGAGTACGCCCTCATCCAGGCCGACTTTGCCCACGCCATCCCCGACAGCGTGTCCTTCGACGCCGGGGCCCTGCTCGAGCCGCTCAGCGTGGGCATCGCTGCCGCCCGCAAGGCGCACCTGACGGTGGGCAGCACCGTCCTCGTCGCCGGGGCCGGCCCCATCGGGGCCGTCGTCGCCCAGGTGGCGCGGGCCTACGGGGCCTGCCAGGTGGTCGTCACCGACCCCGTCGAGGGGCGGCGGCGCACCGTGCTCGCGCTCGGTGCCACCGAGGCCCACGCCCCCGGTGCCCCCGAGCTGGACGGCCGGGTCTTCGACGCCTTCTTCGACGCCACCGGCGTCACCGCCGCGGTGGTCGACGGCATCACGCGCGTCAAGGCCGGGGGCTCGGCCGTCATCATCGGCCTGGGCGACGACGACATGCTCCTGCCGGTCTCCTACATCACCAGCCACGAGATCAGCCTCACCGGTGTCTTCCGGTACAACAACACCTGGCCCACCGCCATCGAGCTGGTCGCCTCCGGCACGGTCGACCTCGACATCCTCGCCACCGACCACTACGGGCTCGACGAGGCCGAGACCCCGCTGAGCGCCACCCCGGCTCCCACGACGCTCAAGGCGATGGTCCACCCCGGACGCTGAGCGCCCCGGCCTCTCGTGCCCTCGCCCACCCCGGGGGCGCCTGCCCGGGGCGGTCCCGGAGCGAGCTCTTAGTTGTCTCGCGCACCTACGTTCACGCCCTATGGGCGTGTGAGTCGCGACCGCGGACTAAAACATTTGTTGTGGGGATGTGTCAAATGCCTGTACGCACCCCGCTCTCATGGGTAGCATCGTGTGACCGGCTCAGCAGCGTCGCTGGAGCCGGCTCGACACCGTCGTCGTTCCCGGGCCCGGCCCTGACCAGGAGGAGAGAACCCCATGTCTTCGCACACCAGCCGCATCATGCTCAGCCGTCGCCACGCCCTCGGCGGCCTGCTCGCCACCGGCCTCGCCGCCACCCTCGCAGCCTGCGGAGGCGGGAGAAGGCCGGGCGGTGCCTCCGGTGACGGCGCCACCGTCTGGTTCCTCACCGGCGGCTCGGAGACGACGATGCGTGAGTCCTTCGACCGCTGGAACTCCGCCCACCCGGACGGTCAGATCACCTACGAGGTCTTCGCCAACGACGCCTACAAGGAGAAGATCCGCACCGCCGTCGGTGCCGGCAACGCCCCCACCCTGCTCTACAGCTGGGCGGGCGGCACGCTCGCCGACTACGTGAGCAACGACCAGGTCATCGACCTCACCGAGCTGACAGCGGCCGTGCAGGAGCGCATCATCCCCTCCCTGCTTGAGGTCGGCAAGGTCGACGGCAAGGTCTACGCCCTGCCCAACAACAACACCCAGCCTGTGCTCATCTACTACAACAAGAAGGTGCTCGCCGCCGCCGGAATGGAGCCGCCGACCACCTGGGACGAGCTCATGGACCTCATCCCCGTGCTCAAGGCCTCCGGCTACATCCCCTTCGCGGAGGCGGGAGCGTCCCAGTGGCCCTACCTCATGTGGATCCAGTACCTCACGGACCGCATCGGAGGTCCGGAGGTCTTCAACCGGGTCCTCGCCGGAGAGCCGGACGCCTGGTCCGACCCGGCCTTCACCGATGCCCTGACGAAGATCCAGGACATGGTCACGGCCGGTGGCCTCGGAGACACCTACGGCAGCGTCGACGCGGACTCGAACGCCGACCTCGCCCTCGTCCACACGGGCAAGGCCGCGATGGTGCTGCAAGGCTCCTGGGTCTACTCCACGTTCCTCGCGGACGCCCCGGACATGGTCTCCTCCGGGGACCTGGGCTACACGACCTTCCCGACTGTCGCCGACGGCAAGGGTGACCCGTCGAACGTCACCGGCAACCCCGCCAACTTCTGGTCCGTGACCGCCTCCGCCACCGACGCGGACCGCACGACCGCCGTCGCCTACCTCAACGAGGAGATGTTCTCCCAGCCCTACATCGCCACCTGCGTCAAGCAGGGGCTCATCCCCGGTGCACTCAACGCCGAGGAGGCCATCAAGGGCTCCGAGTTCGAGGAGTACCTCACCTTCGGCTACAACCTCACCAAGGACGCCGGGCACTTCCAGATGTCCTGGGACCAGGCGCTGCCGCCCGCCCAGGCGCAGGAGCTGCTCACCAACCTCTCCCAGATCTTCCTCCTCCAGCTCACGCCCGAGGAGTTCGTCAAGAAGATGAACGCGACGCTGTCATGAGCGCGACCTCCACGAGGGCTGCGAGGCTGCGCACGGGCCCCAGCCCGTGGATCGCGGCGCCCGCGCTTGCCTTCTTCGGCGTCTTCGCCCTCGTCCCCCTCGTCGGGGTCTTCGTCCTGTCCTTCATGCGCTGGGACGGGCTGGGGACGCCCGCCTTCGCCGGGCTGGACAACTGGAAGGCGATGCTGGGCAATGACGTCACCCAGCACGGCATCGTGCTCACGCTCGCAATGACCCTGCTGTGCTGGCTCATCCAGACGCCGGTCTCGCTGCTGCTGGGCGTCTTCATGGCGGGCAGGCAGACGTACCGCAACGTCCTGTCCGTCCTGTACTTCCTGCCCCTGCTGTTCTCGGCCACCGCGGTCGGTATCGCCTTCAACGCGCTGCTGGACCCGAACTTCGGTATGTCCCGGGCGCTGGGCCTGGACGTCCTCTCGCAGGACTTCCTCGGCAACCCGACGCTCGCCTTCTACACGGTCATGTTCGTCATCGCCTGGTGCTTCGTGCCGTTCCACTCGCTGCTCTACCAGGGCGCCACCCGCCAGATCCCCGTCTCCGTCAACGAGGCCGCCATGATCGACGGCGCCAACCGGTGGCAGACCTTCTGGTACATCACCCTGCCGCAGCTGCGCAACACGATCGTCACCTCCTCGACGCTCATGATCGTGGGGTCACTGACCTACTTCGACCTCATCTTCGTCATGACCGCCGGAGGCCCGGGCAACGCCACCCGTGTGCTCGCCCTCGACATGTACCTCACCGGGTTCCGCTCCTACAACATGGGCGGTGCCGCCGTGCTCGGCGTCATGCTCGTGGTCGTGGGGCTGACGATCTCCTACCTGCTCAACAGGCTCTCAGGCTCCACGAAGATGGAGTCGACGATGGAAGGGGCGAACTGATGCTCAGGAAGAAGGGAGGCCGACGCCCCAACGTCCTGGGCGGGCTCCTCGGCTGGCTGTGGCTCCTCGTCGCGATCGTGCCGATCTACTACATCGTCGTCACGTCGCTGAGGACGCAGGCGGACTACTACGTCGAGAACCCGCTCGCCCTGCCGGGCAACCCGACGCTGCGCGCCTACGTCACCGTCTTCGAGAACGACTTCTGGATGTACTTTGCCAACTCGGTCCTTGTGACGGGGGCCGCCGTCGCGGTGGTCCTCATCATCTCCTTCATGGCCTCGTACGTCATCGTGCGCAGCCGCACGCGCTTCTCGAGCCGCGTCTTCTCGATGTTCCTCCTGGGGGTCGCGATCCCGATCCAGGCGACGATCGTGCCGGTCTACTACCTCATCGTTGAGCTGGGCCTGTACGACACGCTCTGGGCCATCATCCTGCCCTCCATCGCCTTCGCCATCCCGATCTCGGTCCTCATCCTCACGAACTTCCTGCGTGATGTCCCCCAGGAGCTCTTCGAGTCGATGAAGGTCGACGGGGCGAGCGACTGGCAGATGATGTGGCGCCTGGCCGCGCCGTTGTCCAAGCCGG
Source organism: uncultured Actinomyces sp. (assembly GCA_937926195.1). GTDB lineage: Bacteria > Actinomycetota > Actinomycetes > Actinomycetales > Actinomycetaceae > Actinomyces. The sequence continues at coordinate 1,169 of CALEXZ010000054.1, read as the reverse complement.
CGCTCGTGACCGTCGGCATCTACGACGCCCTCAACGTGTGGAACGGCTTCCTGTTCCCGCTCGTGCTCACCCAGAGCGCCGACCGGCGCGTGCTGCCGCTGTCACTGTGGAGCTTCCAGGGCTCCTTCAGCTCCGACACCCCGGCGATCCTCGCCGCCGTCGTGCTCAGCGCCCTGCCCCTCATCGTCGCCTACACCTTCGGTCGCAGGCAGATGGTGGCCGGCCTGACAGCGGGCATCGGCAAGTGAGCCGCGCAGCCCCCGGGCCGGCACGGGTGGGATCCGTGTCGGCCCGAGGGCCTTACTCCTAGGCCTCGAGCCAGGTGCTCAGGGCCTCGAAGGAGGCGAACATGTCGTCGAAGAGAATGGCGTTGTCGACGCGCGTGTACAGGCGCATGGAGCGCGTGTCCTGCGGGTAGCGGTAGGTGCCGTCGGCGGCCAGGGCGACCCGGGGGACGAGGTCGTAGGCCGAGGAGGCGGTGTCGGGCTCGAAGGTGGTCTGCAGGCTCGACAGGAGCACGAGAGGCTGGTCCCCGAGCACGTAGGTGGCACCGGCGTGCCCGACGACGGGGGCGAGCATCTGGCGCACGAGGGTGAGCCTGCCGAGCAGGTACTCGCCCAGGGCCCCGGCCCGGCGGCACCCGCTGCGGATGACGGTGAAGGGCACCTGGCTGGAGCGGTAGACGTCCCGGGGCACCTGCCACAGGCGCACGTCGGTGTCGTTGAGGACGTACATGGCCGCGGGCACGTCGATGGCCGTGTTGTACTCCAGGGTGCTCGCCCCGTCGGGGACCCAGGCGCGGCCGGCGTGCTCGGAGCCGCCGATCCAGACGAGGACCATGCGCTCGGCGATGGCGGGCTCGGCCGCCAGCGCGCGGGCGACCTCGCTGAGCCCTCCTCCGGCGACGACGTACAGGGGCCGGTCGTCGTCGGCCATGGCCTCCTCGACGATGAAGCGGGAGGCCTCGCTGTCACCGTCGTAGGCCTCGAAGCCGCGGTCGTCGCCGTCGTGGACGTCGACCCCGCTCACGCCCATGACCCCCAGCAGCTCCTCGACGTTCTGCCGTCCAGTGGCCACGGACGTGCCGGTGCGGTTCCAGGGGTCGTCCTCGCGTAGGCGGGAGACGACGACGCCGCGCACCTCGGTGCCCTCGACGAGCAGGTGGTGGG
>CALEXZ010000053.1 GCA_937926195.1 uncultured Actinomyces sp. | reverse complement strand
CGGGCGCCGTCTGCCCGGCCGGCGTCCGGGTGGTGGGTCCTGTCCCGGAGGCTGGGCCGCCGGGGGCGACGGCGTCGGGCCCCTTCCTACGGGGCAGGCGGCGCAGCGCCACCCAGCTCATGGCCATGGCCACGGGGACGTAGGCGGCCACGACCGCGGCGACGAGGCCGGTGACGGCGCGCACGGGCCAGGGCAGGGGCGTGAGGACGGCGAGCAGGAGGCAGGTGTTGGCCGTCACCAGCCGGTAGCCGGCGGCGCGGTCCATGATCGCGTTGGTTGCCCGGGTGGCCGCCGGTCCCCCGCCCAGCATGACGGGCGTGAGGTAGGACAGGGCGGCGGCCAGGATCTGCAGGGCGAAGCCTGCGGCGAGCGGCACCCGCACGGCGTGAATAACGCCACGGGCTGCCCCGGGGTCGGCCAGGCCGGTGCCCGCGACGCTGATGCCGGCCCCGACCCACAGGACGCAGGCGACGAACCAGAGGACGGCGGCCGCCGCGGAGGCCGTGGCGAAGGAGGTGGGAGGCACGCGCTCGGCGGTCTTCCAGGCAGGCACGAGCACACCCGCGGCGCCGGCGAGGTAGACGAGGGCTCCGAGCGCCGCCAGGGGCGCCCACGTCCCGGAGGCGGCCACGAGGGCGGTTCCGGCGACGAGGACGGGCAGGCTCGCGCTCGCCCACCGAGGTGCCTCGGGCTCCATCTTGGTGCGCAGCATTGTGGGCCACAGGACGGTGAGGGTGCCCAGCACGGTGATGCCGACGAAGCCGAGGAGCAGCGTCATCGTGTGGGCGACGTAGAAGGCGGCGGACACGTCGGCACGGCTGTTCTCGCCCGTCCACATGATGAGGTAGCCGAAGCTGACGCCGACGGCGAGCAGCACAAGGGCGACGGCATAGTGCAGGGCGAGGGCTGCCATACGTGGGGCGATGGCCCTGCGGTACTGCACGGTGATCGCCAGGACCCCGGTGAGGGCGGTGAGGATCACCGTGCCGACACCGACGACGGTGAGCGGGCCGGTGCCCGTGGTGGCGCCGATCAGGACGAGGGCGGCGCCGAGGCTGTGGGCGTACAGGCGGGCGTCGAGCAGGGCGGCGCCGCCCAGGGCTGGGCGGTGCAGCAGCGTGTCGGCGAAGTGCGCGGACCAGGTGGTGATGGCCGAGCCGATGCCGCCCAGGAGCAGGGCGTGCAGGGGCAGCCACGGGCTCCAGTCCTCGCGGGCCCCGGTCAGGACGATGAGGGCGAGGACGGCGGCCGCGACGAGCCAGGCGAGGACGACGAGGTTGCGTCGCACCTGGGTGGTGCGGCGCGGGTGCCTGCGCAGGGGCGGGCGCGGGGCGCCGGGGGCGGCCAGAGGGATGGGTGGGGTCACGACGTCGTCTCCGCTCCCGCCGTCGGCGGCGCGACCTGTGCCGTCTCAGCCGGGTGCCCGGCGCCCCGGCCCTCGGACTGGTCCTCTCCCCGGCTCTCGCCCCGGTCCCCTCCCAGGCTCTTGCCTCGGCCCGTGGCCCGCCCGGCTCCCCGTCCCGTGGCGAGGGCCCCGCCGGTGAGGACGCGGGTGGCGGCGACGGCCAGGAAGGTGAGCACCGCGACGACGCCGAGCACACCTCCCACCCGCCAGGGCGTGACGGCGTCGGCGGCCAGGCCCGCCACGCGCACGGCCAGGCCCGCGTGCAGCAACGCGTAGGGCAGCCACATGGCGCGGTGGTAGGGAAGTCGGCGGTGGATGATCGCGGGGATGATCGTGGGGGCGTGCGCGAGGATCATGGAGAAGGCGAAGCCGAGGGCGAGGCCGTGGACCACGGTCTCGTAGGCGGGGCCGCCTCCCCCGCGCAGGGAGGCGAGGGTCCAGGTCGCGCCCGACACGGCGAGCCAGGCGTAGCCGGCGAGCATGGAGGCGGCCATGAAGCGGACCCCGGCCATCTCGGGGCCGCGGGCGCGCACGGTGCGGCGGGCGACGTCGTACCAGGACATGACGACGGCGAGCCCCAGCAGGGCGGCGCCCGCCACGATGTGCGCTGCCTCCAATACCCCCAGGAGGCACACACCCAGCAGGGCCGCGAGCGCCAGGGCCTGGACGGAGCGCTCGACGACCTCGTCGACGAAGGCGACGCGGGCCAGCTCGAGCCGCTCGCCGATGATGGTGAGGGTCGGCAGGAGCAGCCAGAAGGGCACGGCGGCGGTGACGTCGTCGGGGGTCAGGAGCCACACGAGGTTGCCCAGCACAAGGGCCACGGCGCCGAGGGCCTCGACGTCGACGGCGACGGCCGGGGCGCGGCGGTGCACGCGGTGGTAGACGGCGAGCAGGACGAGGGACCCGGCCAGGGCGAGGCCCCGGCCCAGCGGCGCGGGGGCACCGAGCAGGAGGCTGAGGCAGCCGGTGGCGGAGCCGACGGGGGCGAGGTAGGCCCAGGCCCGGCGGGCGGCGACGGCACGCTCCAGGGCGATGAGGGTGGACAGGAAGCCGACGAGCATGAGGGGGCCGTGCAGGGCGGACAGGCGCGCGCTGAGGCTGGCGCCCTCTCCGCCGACGGGGGCCCAGGCGCCCAGACGCAGGAGGGCGGCGTCGAGCCCGCTCAGCATGCAGGCGGCACCGAGGGCCAGCACGGCGAGACGCGGAGCCACCTTGTTTCTCACAACTGACACCGTAATAAAGTAGGGAGGTATGCGCCAAGGCGCAGCCGTCCTACCCGGGGAGCGGGAGGACGAGGACAAGCCTCTCAGAAGGAGCCACCGTGAGCGAGCCCACCGAGTCCGTCACCGCCGCGTCCACCGGGGCCGCCGAGCCCGCCGGGGCCGCCGGTCCCAGGCTCATCCCCGTCCAGGAGGCCCGCCCCCACGCGGCGGGCACCTGCGGCTGCGGCGGGCACGAAGAGGTCCCCACGCTCGACGCCCGACCCATCCCCCACCGCCTGCGCCACCCGGCGATCATCGGTGCCGCCTCCAGCATGGCCGTCGGCGAGGGCTTCGACCTGCTGGCCCCGCACGTGCCCACGCCTCTGCTCGCCCAGCTCGACCAGCTGCCCCTGACCTTCGAGTACAGCGTGCTCGAGGTCGGTGAGGGCTTCGCCCGTGTCCACATCCTGCGCACCGCCTGACTGCTGCGCGGGCGACGGCGCACCGGGGGTGCCACTGTCACACCGTCGCCCGCGTCACGCCGACGGCTGCCACGGCGGGCGCCTGGTTATCCTCAGCGCATGCCTCCCCTGAGCCACCGCACGGTCGTGGACCTGCCCACGCCCGCGCTGCGTGGCGCCCGCCCGGCCCCCCTGACCGCCCAGCACGTGCCTGAGGCCCTCGCCACCGGGCCGATCACCCGGCTCGTGGACCGCCACGGGCGCACGGTGCGCGACCTGCGCCTGTCCGTCACGGACCGCTGCAACCTGCGCTGCACCTACTGCATGCCCGCTCAGGGGCTCCAGTGGCTGCCGACCCCGGACCTGCTGACGGTCGCCGAGCTCGCCCGCCTGGCCCGTCTGGCCGTCGAGCACCTGGGGGTCGAGAGGGTCCGGCTCACCGGCGGCGAGCCGCTCCTTCGCCGCGACCTGGAGGAGGTGGTCGCCGCCGTCGCCGGGCTGCGCACCCGCTCGGGAGCGCCGGTGGACGTGGGCCTGACCACCAACGGCCTGGGCCTGGACAAGCGGGCCGCGGGCCTGCGTGAGGCGGGCCTGGGCCGGGTCAACATCTCCCTCGACTCCCTCGACCCGGTCGAGTACGCCGCCGTCACCCGCCGTGACCGCCTCGACGACGTCCTGCGCGGGATCGCCGCCGCCCAGGAGGTGGGGCTCAGCCCCGTCAAGATCAATGCCGTCGCCGTCGCCGGGGCGCTGGAGGAGCGGGCGCCCCGGCTGCTGGCGCAGTGCCTGCGCAGCGGCTGGCAGCTGCGCTTCATCGAGCACATGCCGCTGGGCCCCCGGGAGACCTGGCGACCCCAGGAGGTCGTCGGACGCGACGAGGTGCTGCGGGTGCTGGAGCGGGCGGGATTCGAGCTCGCCGAGATCGGCCGTCCCGACCGGCGCCCGGCCACCCTGTGGCGGGTGGCCGCCGGCGAGGGCGCCTACGGGGCCTACCCGGGCGGCAGTGTGGGGATCATCTCCTCGGTCACCGCCCCCTTCTGCTCTGACTGCGACCGCACGCGTGTGACCGCGGACGGCAGGCTCATGACCTGCCTGTTCTCCTCCCGGGAGACGGACCTGCGCGCCCCGATGCGCCAGGGGGCCTCGGACGAGGAGATCATGCGGATCTGGGCCCAGGCGACCTGGGGCAAGCCCCTGGCGCACGGGACGGACGAGCCCTGGCACGCCCCCGACGGCTTCGAGCGCCCGTCGCGCACGATGTCCGCCATCGGAGGCTGATCCCCCACCGCCCCGTGGCGTTGCTACCGTGGGCCCGCCGAAGCAGAGGAGCCCCCATGACCCCGTCCCCGACGACCTCCATCGAGGTGCGCTACTTCGCCGCGGCGGCTGAGGCCGCCGGGCGCCCGCAGGAACGCCTTGAGGTCGAGGCGGGCACGACGCTCGCCCGGCTGCGCGAACAGCTCGCCGGGCGCGACCTGGCGATGGCAAAGGTCGTGGGCGTGTGCACCTTCCTCGTCAACTCGCTGTCGACGTCGGCGGACTCCCTCACCCCCCTGGAGGACGGCGACCGGGTCGACGTCCTGCCTCCCTTCGCGGGCGGCTGAGCCCCCGGGTGCGCGGCGTGGCAGCGCACGGCCCCGTTCAGGCGCAGTTGGACCACTCCTTGCTGCCGTCGTCGAAGGCCTGGTGCTTCCACACCGGCAGGCGCTCCTTGACCTCCTCAACGAGGTCGCGCACCGCGTCGAAGGCGGGCGCCCTGTGGTCGGCGCTCACGGCCACGGCCAGGGCCGTCTGGCCGATGGCCAGCTCTCCCACCCGGTGGACGACGGCGACGGCGCGCAGGCCCGGGCGTGCGGCGATCTGCGCGGCGATCTGGGCGACGACCTCCCCCGCCGTCGGGTGAGCGTGGTAGGTCAGACCGGTGACGCTGCGTCCACCGTCGTGGTCGCGCACCATCCCATCGAAAGTCACGACGGCGCCGGCGGCACGGTGCTCGACGGCGCGGGCCAGGTCACAGGCGCTCACGGCCTCCTGCGTGACCTCGGCGCGGACGACGACGGCGTGGCTCTGCGTCATGATTCTCCTTGTGCGGGCCGGGCGGCCCCGGGCATGGGACGACGGTCCCGACCGTACACGGCGGGCACGCGCACACCCGACGCCGTCCACCGGCTCGGGCGCACACCACCTGCCCAGACCGCGACGTCCTGTGACACGACGCACGCCCCTGTGACGAAAGGACCAGAGATGCCTCACCCGCAGCACCTGCGCTCACCCGAGGACTACCTCGCCGAGCTGCTGGGCGCGCTCACACCGCTGGAGGCGACCACGGTCCCGCTGGCGCAGGCCCACGGCCTCGTCCTCGCCCAGGACCTCTCCGCCGCCCTGGCTGTGCCGCCGTGGACGAACTCGGCGATGGACGGCTACGCGGTGCGCGCCGCCGAGACCGCGGGCGCCGGTGAGGCCCCGGTCGTCCTGCCCGTGTCGGGTGACGCCCCCGCGGGCGCGGCCCCCGGAGCGCTGGCACCCGGCACCGCGGTGCGCATCATGACCGGTGCCGTCCTGCCCGAGGGGGCCGACGCCGTCGTCAAGGTCGAGGACACGGACCAGCGGCCGGGCCAGGCGCCGCTGCCCCAGGCCGTGGAGATCCGCGCCGAGGCGCGCGCGGGGCTCAACGTGCGCTACGCGGGTGAGAACGTGAGCGTCGGCTCCCCGGTCATGCAGGCGGGCACGGTGCTGTCGGCCGCGGCCCTGTCCACCCTCGCCTCCGTGGGCCGCGCCGCGGTGCTCGCCCACCCGCGCCCGCGGGTCGCCGTCGTGTCCACCGGTGCGGAGCTCGTGGACCCGGGCACGGCGCTCGTGCCCGGAGCCGTCCCCGACTCCAACGGCCTGCTGCTCGCCGGCCTGCTCACCGAGCACGGCGCCCAGAGCGTGAGGGTGCTGCGCGCCGGGGACAGCGCGGCAGAGCTCGCGCGGGTGCTGCGTGAGGCAGCGGTGGGCGCCGACCTCGTGCTGACCTCGGGGGGCGTGTCCGCCGGGGCCTTCGACCCGCTGACGATGCTCGCCGCCTCCGCCGAGCACGGCCGCGACGCCAGCCTGTCCTTCACGAAGGTGGCGATGCAGCCGGGCAAGCCGCAGGGCCGTGGCACGCTGCGCACCGAGGACGGCCGGGGAGTGCCCGTCATCATGCTGCCGGGCAACCCGGTGAGCGTGCTCGTGTCCTTCACGGTCTTCGTGGCCCCCGCGCTGGCGGTCCTCGCCGGCCACGGGGTCGCGGCCGCCACGGCCGCGCTGGCACCGGCTCGGGCGCGCGCCGCCGTGGGCTGGCG
>CALEXZ010000052.1 GCA_937926195.1 uncultured Actinomyces sp. | reverse complement strand
GGACAACCTACCCACCTGGGACACCGACGCCACCATTATCGCCTACTCCGAGACCGGCCCGCACCCGCGGTCGGCCCGAGATACGTTGCGGCATATAGTAAGGAGCCTGCTACCGCACAACCGCAATGCCTGACCCGAGACACGGAAGACGACCGAGGAGATGCGGGCAGGGACTAAGTCCCGGGAGACCTCGCTGCCATACGCGTCGTCGGGGAGCACCTGGACATCGGCGTCCGACGCCCTGCTGACCGGGGCGGTCACACTGCTCAGGAAGGTATGCCCCAATCACGTAGCGGAACATTTTGTGCACAAGGTAACCGATTGCGCAGAAAGTAACCTCGATTGGTTACTTTCTGCGCAAAACGTCCCCCTGTACACAAAATGTACGCCTCGGTTCCCGGCCCGCCCGGACGCCCGCCGGGGCGAGGTACCTAGCCGCCCGCGCCCTCAGCTCCCGTGGCCCACCACGGCGAAGGTGTTGGAGACCAGGTCACCCAGGTTGCCTACCCGCGCCCTGACCACGCACTGGGGCGCGGCCCCCACGGTGACCACGTTCAGGCCGTCCGCCGAGACCACCAGGGCCCCGGCGCAGCCGTCGGCGAACGACACCCCGGAGGCCCCGCCCGCCACCGCCGTCAGGAGCGTAGAGGGCGCGCCCGCGGAAGGACTCACGTACAGGGGGTGGACCGCGTCCGCCCCCGAGGGCCACACGGGCAGGAGCGTGACCGTCAGCGGCGAGCCGGTGACCACCTGGGAGGCCACCACCACGTCAACACCAGCCAGCCGCTGAACGGGGTAGGACGTGGAGACCACGTGCGGGTCGGCCAGGGCCGCCTGCGTGGCCGTCTGGGCGCCGCGCAGCCACTGCTCCAGCGCGGCCTGGGTCCCCGTGGCCGGCAGGGGCAGGGAGACCACGACGTCCACGCTCGCCACCCCCTGGGCGGGGACGGTCCCGGCCTCCACGCTCCAGGCGCACGGGGTCGAGATCCCGGTGACGCTGGGCAGGTTCGGGTCCGGCTTCCCTCCCGGCCAGCTGGTGGCCGGGCAGCTGCCGCCCTCCTCCAGTGGGGGGATGACCTCTAGGAAGGGGCCGGTCAGCGGGGCCGACTGCGCCGAGTAGGTGATGGTGAGGACCACCTTGCCCGTTCGCGGGTCCACGCTCGCCTGGCGGTCGGTGCTCAGGCCCGTGGGGGTCGCCTGGCCGCGTAGCGAGGCCGACGCCGCCTCCGGGGTGCTGCTCACCGTGGCCTCGGCACTGGGTCCCCCGCCCGGGTCGGCGGCCCAGAGGGCGTGGGCGAGGACCACCCCGCCCGCCATGACCAGGACCAGCCCCACGGCCACGACCGCCAGGCGTCGCCGCGGCCCTGACAGGAACCGCCTGACCCGCTCACGCCAGGTGGGGGCGGCGGGCTCGGCAGGCGGGGCGGACCCGGTCGACTCCTGGCGGCCTGAGGGCAGCGGACGCACCACGGTCTCCTGGGGCGCCTGGCCCAGGTCGGGCAGGGGCGGCTCGGGCTCAGGATCCGGCTCGGCCTGCGGGGAGTCCGCCGAAGGTGCGGCGCCCGGGCGCAGTGCCAGCAGCCTGCGGGCCCCGGAGGCCAGACCGGCCCTGGCCCGGGCCAAGCCGCCTGGCCCTGGCCCGGTACCGGCCTCCTCCTTGCTACCGGCCTCCCCCTCGGCACCAGGCCCGCTCTCAGTATCGACGTCGTCCTTCCCGCCCGGGCCGGACTCGCCTCCGGCTGCAAGAGGGCGGGGGCGCATAAGAGTGGGCACGTGCGTGGGCACCGGCTCGCCGTCCTGCGCCTCCTGGGACCGGGCGCCATCCGACCCGTCGTCCTGCTCGGCGTCCAGCTTGTCATCCGACTCGGCGTCCGGCGCGCCGTCCGACTCGCCGTCCGGCGCGCTGGCTGGCACATCCCCCAGGACTCGGGTCCCCAGGTCCGGGAGCAGGCCGGCCAGGCGGGCGGCGGCGTCGGCTGCACCCGGTCGCCGGAGCGGGTCCTTGGCCAGCAGCGTCTCCAGGAGCCCCCAGAGCCCCTCCCCCACGTCCAGGGGCGGGGGTGCCTGCGTGAGGTGGCGGTGCGCCACCGTGAAGTCGGTCCCGGCGCCCGCAAAGGGCGTGCGCCCGGCCAGGAGCTCGTAGAGGAGGACGCCCGCGCCGTAGACGTCCCCCTCCGGCCCGCAGGAGCCGTGCTCAATGAGCTCGGGCGACATGTACGCGGGCGTCCCCAGCACCCCCGAGGCGGTGCGGGCGCCGTCGCCCACGAGCCGGGCGACCCCAAAGTCGCTCAGGCGTACGTCGCCGGGCGCACAGCGCTCCCAGCCGGAGGCCAGGAGCACGTTGTCCGGCTTGACGTCCCGGTGGACCACCCCCTGGGCGTGGGCGTAGGCCAGGGCCTCCAGGACCCGCAGGGCCAGGCCGGCAGCCAGGGCCGGTGCCAGCGCGCCCCGGTCGCGCAGGACCCCGCGCAGGGAGCCGCCGTCCAGGTAGTCCATGACAATGGCCAGGTCCTCGCCGTCCACCACCAGGTCCGTCACCGACACGATCCCCGGATCCCGCAGGCCCAGGAGGATCGAGCGCTCCCGCACGAACCGGTCCACCAGCCCCGGGTCCTCCAGGTGCTCGGGACGCAGGAGCTTGGCCGCCACCTGCCGGCCGGAGGCGGTCTCCTCGCCGAGCCACACCTCCCCCATGGCGCCCCGCCCCAGGAGACGCTCCAGGCGGTAGCGGGCACCCAGGGCCCTGGGCCGGGAGGCGGACGTCGTGGCGCTCATGGCAGCCGTCAGCAGGTGTGGTCCGCGGCGGGCACGCGCCGGGCGTGGGCGGGGGCGCCGCCAGCGGCCTTAATGTCCATGCGCAGGTTCCTGGGCAGGGCGAAGGTGATCTTCTCCGTGGCCGTGCGCACCTCCTCGACGTCGTCAAAGCCCAGCTCCCCCAGGCGCTCGATGACCTCCCGCACCAGGATGTCCGGCACCGAGGCGCCGCTGGTCAGGCCCACCGTGGTGGCCCCGGCCACCCAGGCGGGGTCGATCTCCCGGGCGAAGTCCACCCGGTAGCTGGCCCCGGCGCCGGCCTCCTTGGCTACCTCCTTGAGGCGCACGGAGTTGGAGGAGTTGCCGCTGCCCACCACGATGACGACGTCGCACCGGGGGGCCAGGGCCTTGACGGCGCCCTGCCGGTTCTGGGTGGCGTAGCAGATGTCGTCCCCCGGCGGGTCGGCCAGGGCGGGGAAGCGCTCACGCAGGAGACGCACGGTCTCCAGGGTCTCGTCCACGCTGAGCGTGGTCTGGCTGATCCACACCACCTTCTGCGGGTCGCGCACCTGGACCTGGTCCACCTCGTGGGGGCCGTTGACCACCTGGATGCGCTCGGGGGCCTCCCCCTGGGTGCCCTCGACCTCCTCGTGCCCGGTGTGTCCCACCAGGATAATGTCGTAGTCCTCCTTGGCGAAGCGGATCGCCTGCTTGTGGACCTTGCTCACCAGGGGGCAGGTGGCGTCAATGGTCGCCAGGTGGCGGGCCGCGGCCTGGGCGTGGACGGCCGGGGAGACGCCGTGGGCGGAGAAGACGACCCGGGCGCCCTCGGGCACCTCGTCGGTCTCGGAGACGAACACGGCGCCGCGCCGGGACAGGGCCTCCACCACGTACCTGTTGTGGACGATCTCCTTGCGCACGTACACAGGGGCGCCGTAGTGGGCCAGGGCCTGCTCGACGACGTCGACCGCCCGGTCCACGCCCGCGCAGTAGCCGCGGGGGGCGGCCAGGAGAAGGCGCTTACCCGTGCCGCCCGGCGCCGGGGCGACCTCTGGGGCCGGGTTCGGGGCGCCCTCGGCGGCAGGTCCGCCCTCTGGGGCCTCAGTACCTGGCGGCGTCGGGGCCGGTGCAGAGGCACGGCCACCGTCCGGGACCTGGGAGGTGGGGAGGGTACGCGACGCGGGATCTGGAGCCTGGGCGACGGCGGGCCCCACCGTCGTCCCCTGAGTCGGAGTCACACCCCCACACTAACGCCGCCCCCGGGGCCGGACGTGGCACAGTGGTGCACGTGACACCCGACGCCAGCCCTGCCGCGCGCGCCCTCGCCCCCCGCGCCAACCTGACCACCGCCGACAACCCCTGGCCGCTACGGCTGCTGAGCAGCAAGATCGACGAGTACGTGGCCCGTATGACGCACGTGTGGGTCGAGGGGCAGGTGGTCCAGCTCAACCGGCGCCCCGGGGCGGGCATGCAGTTCCTCACCCTGCGGGACACCGAGGCGGACATGAGCCTCAACGTCGCCGTCTACTCGCGGGTGGTGGCCGCCATCGAGACCGGCCTGGGGGCGCCCCTGGAGGTGGGGGCCCGCGTCGTGGTCCACGCCAGGCCCACCTTCTGGGCCAAGCGCGGCTCCCTCCAGCTCCAGGCCGACGACATCCGCCCTGTGGGCGTGGGCGACCTCCTGGCGCGTATTGAGGCGCTGCGCCGCGTCCTGGCCGCCGAGGGCCTGTTCGACGCCAGCCGCAAGCGGCCCCTGCCCTTCCTGCCGCGCTGCGTGGGGCTGGTGTGCGGGCGCCAGGCCAAGGCCGAGGACGACGTCGTGGTCAACGCCCGGGCGCGCTGGCCGGGGATCCCCTTCGAGATCCGCGAGGTGGCCGTCCAGGGGGCCAGTGCGGTGCGGGAGGTGAGTGCCGCTATCCGCGAGCTCGACGCGATCGAGCACGTGGACGTCATCGTGGTGGCCCGTGGGGGCGGGGCCGTGGAGGACCTGCTGCCCTTCTCCGACGAGGGGCTGGTGCGCGCGGCCGCCGCCTGCCGCACGCCCCTGGTCAGCGCCATCGGGCACGAGACCGACTGCCCCCTGCTGGACCTGGTGGCCGACTACCGCGCCTCCACCCCCACCGACGCCGCCCGGCGCGTCGTGCCCGACCTGGCCCAGGAGACCGTGGGCCTGGACGGCGCCCGCGAGCGCCTGCGGTCCTGGCTGGGCACCCTCCTGGAGCGGGAGCAGTCGGGCCTGGACCAGCTGCGGGCCCGCCCCGTCATGGCCGACCCGGGGACCATGGTGCGCGAGCGGTCGGCCGAGGTGGAGGCGGGCGTGGAGCGGGTGCGCCGCGCCCTGGCCCAGACGCTGGCCCTGGCCGGGGCGGACCTGCGCGCCGAGCACGCCCGGCTGACGGCGCTGTCCCCCCAGGCGGTGCTGGACCGCGGCTACGCGATCCTGCGCAAGCCCGGCGGCGGTCTGGTCACCAGCGCCCAGGACGTGAGGAAGGGCGACCTGCTGGAGGGCGTGCTCGCCTCCGGGCGCCTGGTGGCCCAGGTCGTGGGGGCCACCAAGCCCGCCCCGGGGCCGGGGCCAATCCTGCTCCGGTAGGGTTGAATCCGCTGGGGGCCACCAAGCCCGACCCAGGGGACGCCGGGCGGACGCAATTTCCACGGGCGTCAACGCCGGCGCGAATAGGCCGACCCAGGGGACGCCGGGCGGACGGGGTGCGGCGACGCGCCCGGGATGGCGGGGTCCCACCCGCCCGGGTCTGCCAGGAGACGAGTCCGGGCGGACTTTGGGGGCGCAAGTCCCCCCATGACCGGGGTAGGGCGTGCGAGAATCCCTGTCATGAGCCTGACTGACCCTGCCAGCCCCTCCGGCCCCGCCAACGAGGACGTCGCCCAGCTCTCCTACGAGCAGGCGCGTGAGGAGCTCGTCAGCGTCGTCCAGCGCCTCGAGGCCGGCCAGGTGCCCCTTGAGGACGCCCTGGCGCTGTGGGAGCGTGGCGAGGCCCTCGCCGCGCGCTGCCAGTCCTGGCTCGACGAGGCCCGCGCCCGCCTCGCCGCCGTCACCGAGCGCACCAGTCCCACCTCCTGAGACACCCGCCCGTCGGCCGCACCGGCGGGCGGGGACCGCCGTCACCCCACCCCACGAGCACAAGGAGCCAGCTGTGACCACTACCGCCCCCGGCCGCGAGGGAACCGCCCTCATTATCGGTGAGGCCCTCGTCGACGTCGTTATCCACCCCGGAGCCGAGCCCGTTGACGTCCCCGGCGGCTCCCCGGCGAACGTGGCCCTGGGCCTGGCCCGCCTGGGCCGGGACGCCGAGCTCGACTGCTGGATCGGCACCGACCCGCGCGGCCAGGCCGTACGCGCCCACCTGGAGGCCTCCGGGGTCCGCCTGACCTCCGGCTCCGACGGCGCCGAGCGCACCTCCACCGCCCAGGCCACCATTGGTGAGGACCGGGCCGCCACCTACGTCTTCGACCTCGACTGGAACCCGCCCTACCCCGAGCGCAAGGAGTCCGAGGCGCCCCTGCTGGTGCACGCCGGGTCCATCGCGGCCGTCCTGGAGCCCGGCGCGAGCACCGTGCGCCAGGTCCTGAGCGACTTCCACGCCACCTCTACCATCTGCTACGACCCCAACGCCCGCCCCCAGCTCATGGGCGAGCCCGAGGCCGCCCGCAAGACGGTGGAGAGCATTGTGGCCGTGTCCGATCTGGTCAAGTGCTCCGACGAGGACGTGGCCTGGTTCTACGGCTTGGACAAGCACGACGACGAGGCGATCGAGTCCGTGGCCCGCACCTGGCTGAAGACGGGCGTGGCCATTGTGGTCCTCACCCGCGGCAAGCGCGGATCGCTGGCCCTGACCGCCTCCGGGCTGCGCCTGGAGGTCCCCTCGAACCCGGACATTGTGGTGGCCGACACGGTCGGCGCCGGGGACTCCTTCATGGGCGGCCTCGAGGACGCCCTGTGGAGCGAGGGCCTGGTGGGTGCGGACCGCAGGGAGGCGCTGCGTTCCATCGACGCCGCCACCCTGGAGCGGATCGTCACCCACGCCAGCCGGATCGCGGACATTACCGTCTCACGGACCGGCGCGAACCCGCCCACCCGCGCCGAGCTCTGAGCCGCCGGGGGCTGGGCCGCCGGGAGCTGAGCCCGTGGCCGGTGCCCTGTAGCGCTGGGCCCGGGCTGACCTAGGCCCAGTGCCCCAGCCCTCCGGTCCGCCCTTGGCACACCCGGGGCTGCACTAAGTACCACGACGGTGCCTGCGACCTCTGCCGCAGGCGCTGTCGCCTGTCCCCGGGGCAGGCACGCACCTCCTCACCGGCGCCCAGGCCCGCCCCGGCAATGGGCACAGCCCGGGTAGCCCCACTTGGCCCCACCACCGGCGCTGGCCCTACTGACCGCCAGCCTCGTCCCACCGGACCCGCTGGTCCCGTCCCACCAGTCTCACCAGTCCCACCCGCCATCCCCGGGCGAGGCAGGCGCCGCCCGCGCCACCTCGGGCAGGACCAGCGAATAACGCCTTGCAGTACGCCAGGAGCGCCTCGGTACAAGGAAACCTCAGTGCAGCGCCTCAGTACAGGGGCACCTCGTCCAGGAGGCTCGCCACCAGCTCGGCGATCTCGCTGCGCTCGGTACGCACCAGGTCCACGTGGGCGAAGATCGAGTGCCCCTTGAGGACCTCAATGACCGCGGCCACCCCGTCCCACCGGCCCACGCGCAGGTTGTCGCGCTGGGCGACGTCGTGGGTGAGGACCACCTTGGAGTTCTGGCCCACGCGGGAGAGCACGGTGAGCAGGACATTGCGCTCCAGGGACTGGGCCTCGTCCACAATGACGAAGGCGTCGTGGAGGCTGCGGCCCCGGATGTGGGTCAGGGGCAGGACCTCGATCTGCTTGTTGGCCAGGACCTGGTCGATGCGGGAGGGCGCCACCACCGAGGACAGGGTGTCAAAGACCGCCTCGGACCAGGGCGCCATCTTCTCGGCGTCGTTGCCGGGCAGGAAGCCCAGGGTCTGCCCGCCCACGGCGTACAGGGGCCGGAAGACCATGACCTTGCGGTGCTCCTGGCGGTTGACCACGGCGTCGAGCCCCGCGCACAGGGCCAGGGCGGACTTGCCGGTGCCGGCGCGCCCACCCAGGGAGACAATGCCGATATCGGGGTTGAGCAGGTGGTCCAGGCCCACGCGCTGCTCGGCGCTGCGTCCGCGCAGGCCGAAGACCTCCAGGCCAGCGCGCACCGGCCGCAGGCCGGCGGGGGTGAGGGTGGCCAGGGCCGAGCCGCGCGGTGAGGTCAGCACCACGCCGGTGTTGACGCACTGGGCGCCCAGCTCCTCGCGGCTCTCGGGGATCTCCAGGTCGGCGGGGTCCAGGACGTTCTCCTCCCACAGGCGCGCCATCTCCTCCTCGCTGAGGACGGCGCGGGTCATGCCCGTGTAACCGGAGTCCACGGCGAGCTGGGCGCGGTACTCGTCGGCGTCCAGGCCCACGGAGGCGGCCTTAATGCGCATGGGCAGGTCCTTGGAGACCACGGTGACCCGGGAGCCGCGTGCGGCCAGGGCGGCGGCCACCGACAGGACGCGGGTGTCGTTGTCCCCCAGCCGCACCCCCTCGGGCAGCTCGGTGGCGTCGGTGTGGCCCAGCTCCACGCGCAGGGTGCCGCCGTGGTCGTTGACCGGGATGGGCCTGTCCAGGCGGCCGTAGCGCTCCCGCAGGGCGTCCAGCAGCCGCAGGGCGCAGCGGGCGAAGTAGCCGAGCTCGGGGTGGTGGCGCTTGCCCTCCAGCTCGGTAATGACGACGACGGGCAGGACCACCTCGTGCTCGGCGAAGCGGGTCAACGCCCGGGGGTCAGACAGGAGGACGGAGGTGTCCAGGACGTAGGTGCGCATCATGAGGACCTTTCCATATGGTAGTCCTCACATTGTCGCAGATGCGTGGTACGGGTGTCCGGTATATGGCGCCGTCGGGCCGCCCGCCTGACGGGGCTTCCTGACAGGCCTTCCTGACGGGCTGACCGCTTGACAGGCCGCTCGCCTAACGGGACTTCCTGACGGGCCGTCCGCCTGACGGGCCCGGCCCGGGAGCCGGCTAGCGCCCCAGGCGGCGCTCGCGGCCGGCGTAGTCACGCAGGGCCCGGAGGAAGTCGACGCGCCGGAAGGCCGGCCAGTTGACGTCGCAGAAGTAGAACTCGGAGTGGACCGACTGCCACAGCATGAAACCGCTCAGGCGCTGCTCCCCCGAGGTGCGGATGACCAGGTCGGGGTCGGGCTGCCCGCGGGTGTAGAGGTGGGCGGAGATGTCCTCCTCGGTCAGGGAGGCGGCCACCGCCTCCAGGGTGTCACCCTCCTGGGCCCGCTCGCGCAGGATGGCCCGCACGGCGTCGGCGATCTCGTGGCGTCCCCCGTAGCCGACGGCGATATTGACCTCCATGAGGGCCTCGCCCGGGGCCCCGGAGCCGGGGTCGGGGTGGGCCTGGGTGAGGGCGACGGCGTCGCGCAGGCGCACGGCCACGGCCTGGGGCAGGAGCTCCACGGCCCCCACCAGGCGCAGGCACCAGCAGCCCTGGGCAGCCAGCCCCTCGACGGCGGTGGCGATAATGTCCAGCAGCGGGGCCAGCTCGGCGGGGTCGCGGTCGAGGTTGTCCGTGCTCAGCAGCCACAGGGTGACCACGCGCACACCGGCGTCGCGGGCCCAGGTGAGGAAGTCGGCGATCTTGGCCGCGCCGCGCTGGTGCCCCTGGGAGGCGACGAACCCCATGGCCCTGGCCCAGCGGCGGTTGCCGTCCAGGATGACCCCGACGTGGGCGGGGACGCGCTCGGGCGGCACCTGGGACGCCAGTCGACGCGCGTAGATCTCGTAGAGGAGGTTGTCGCGTGCCATGCCTCTCCTTGACGCCAGGGCGGGGGTGCCGGGACGGCGTGCGGGGGGCCCGACGCCACCACTACCGTATCGCGTTGTAGGTCACTGCCGAGGGTGTCGCCGCTCCCAGGAACCTACGGTACCGTAACTTACGGAATCGTAAGTTACGCCGTTCGCACGGCTGCCGTGCCATGAGGAGGAGCCATGACTTCGACATCGCACAGCCCGACCCCTGCCGAGACCGCTGGCGCGGCCGCCCGCGCCGCGACCCAGGCCGCCAGTCGGGCGGCCACCCAGGCCGCGGCCTCAGCCACCCAGGCCGCCAGCGCCGCCGCCTCCACGGCAGCGGCCCAGGCCCGCATTGCCGCCGCCCAGGCGCGTGCCGCAGCAGCGAGCGCCAACGCGGCCTTCCTGGCCGTCAAGCCCCGGCTGCGCGGCTGGATCCACGCCGCCACGGCGCCCCTGGCCCTGTCAGCCTGCATCACCCTGACCGCCCTGGCCCCCACGGCGCCCCTGGCCTGGGCGTGCGCCGTCTACCTGACCTGCTCCCTGCTGCTCTTCGCCAACTCCGGGGTCTACCACATTGGCAACGGGCACTGGCCCCAGCGGGTCAGTCGCACCCTCCAGCAGCTCGACCACGCCAATATCTACCTGCTCATCGCCGGCACCTACACGCCCCTGTCGGTGGCCCTGCTGCCGACGAGCACGGCCCGCCTGGTCCTGGGGATCGTGTGGGCCGGGGCCGTGGGCGGGATCATCTCCTGCCTGGCGTGGGCCAAGGCACCCCGGTGGCTGTCCACCGGCCTGTACGTGCTCCTGGGCTGGGTGGCCATCTGGTTCCTGCCCACCTTCTGGCGCGCGGGCGGGGCGGCCACGGTGCTGCTCATTATCGCCGGCGGCGTCATCTACACGGCCGGTGCCGTGGTCTACGCCCGCAAGCACCCCGACCCGCTGCCCCGCTGGTTCGGCTTCCACGAGGTCTTCCACGTGTGCACCGTTGCCGCCTGGGCGTGCCAGTGCGTGGCCTGCTACCTCGCCGTCCTGTGACGGCACGAGCACGGGGAGCGCGCAAGCGGTTCAGCCGCCAGCAAGCCCCGCAGGCCCCGGGCGGGCTCTGCCGTTAAACTCCCGAACCATGTGTGCCCGGCCTCACCGCCGGGGCTGACGACCTCACACGTCCCGGCATCGGACCGTCCCGGTGCCGGGTTCCGCACTTCAAAGGAGATGCCATGTCTGAGTCCACTCAGAGCACCTGGCTCACCCAGGACGCCTACGACCGTCTCACCGCCGAGCTCGCCCGCCGCAAGGACGCCGACCGCAAGGAGATCGCCCAGCGCGTCGAGGCCGCCCGCCAGGAGGGCGACCTGCGCGAGAACGCTGGCTACCACGCCGCCCGCGAGGAGGCGTCGCTCAACGAGGCGCGCATCGCCCAGCTCACGCAGATGCTCGAGAACGCCCAGATCGGTGAGGTCGTCGACGACGGCACCGTCGCCGCTGGCACGGTCGTCACCGCGACGGTGGCCGGCAAGGAGCAGACCTTCGCGCTGGGCGGTCAGGAGATCGCCGCCGACGTGCCCAAGGGCGTCAAGGTCTTCTCCCCCGACGCCCCGCTGGGCCAGGCACTCATGGGCCACAAGGCCGGCGAGACCGTGACCTACGCGGCCCCCAACGGCAAGAAGCTGACCGCCGCGATCGTCTCTGTCAAGGCCCTCTGACCGCCCCCTCGCCCCAACCTTCCACTCCCAACTCCTCGGTTTGCGCTCGAAAGTACGGCACAACGCCGTACGTTCGCGCGCAAACCGAGGAGTTGGAGGCGAGGCGCAAGGGCGGGCGCAAGGGCGGGCGCAGGGCGGGGCGCACCGCAGGGCTGGCTCCCGGTAGCGTTCGGGCCATGACGCACGCACGCAACAGCCTCCTTCCCGGACGCGAGGCGCCCCTCCTGCCGGAGCCCGGCGACCACGTGGTCCTCCACGCCCCGCTCAACGGCCCGTGGCCCGAGGGCACCGAGGTCATCTACCTGGCGGGCGGCTGCTTCTGGGGCGTCGAGCGCTTCCTGTGGCGCCGCCCCGGCGTCGTCGTCACCGCCGTCGGCTACATGGGCGGTACCACGCCCAACGCCACCTACCGGGAGGTGTGCACCGGGCAGACCGGCCACGCCGAGACCGTGCTCGTCGCCTACGACCCGGCAGTCGCCGGCCCGGGCGGCGAGGACCTGCTGCGCTTCTTCTGGGAGAACCACGACTCCACCCAGCCCAACCGGCACGGCAACGACGTCGGCACCCAGTACCGTTCCGCAGTGTGGACGACGACGCCCGAGCAGGACCGTGCCGCTCACCGGATCCGGGACCTGTTCCAGGGCGAGCTCACACGCCTGGGCCTGGGCACCTGCCACACGACCATCGAGGACGCCTCCTCGCTGTACGCCCAGTTCGGCGGCCCCTTCTACCTGGCGGAGGACTACCACCAGGGCTACCTGGCCAAGAACCCCGACGGGTACTGCAACCACGGGCCCAACGGCGTCACCTGCCCGGTCGGCGTCACCGACCTGCCCGCCCAGGTGGACGTGCTCGCCCCCGAGGACGCCCCACAGGCCTGATCCCGCCGCACCCCGCCCCGCGGAGGCGGTCTGTGCCAGGATCAACCCATGAGCAACAGCAGACAGGAACGCGGTGACCGTGGGCGGGCGGAGGGCCGTCACTCCTACACCCCGAGGCAGGAGGACGTCGCGTCCCACCGCGCCTCATCCCACCGCTCCCCGTCACACCGCACCGGTTCCCACCGCGCCTCATCCCACCGGGCCCCCGGCGGCTACCGCTCCGAGCGCCCGCGCCGCCAGTACGACGACCAGCCGCGCGACGGCGCCCTGTCCGACCTCATCGGGCACCTGCACGCCATCGACAACCGCTCCTACGCGGCCTACAAGGCGATCATCGGCCGCTACACGGCCCCCGAGGGCTGGGTGCTGCACATCGACCGCGTTCAGCCGGATCCCTACGCCCCGCCCACCCGGATCCGCATCCACGCCCCCCTCAGCCTGCCCGGCCTGGAGGTACTGACCGACCACGGGCTGCTGGCCACCAAGGACCGGCGCATCGCCGTCGGCGACTTCCTCACCCGCGAGCTCTACTGGGGCTTCAAGGGCACGAGCCTGTCGATCGCCGCCCCCGGCCAGGAGATCCTTGAGCGCTCCAGCGTGACCTTCATCCCCGCCCCGCAGCCCGAGGCGCCCTGGCTCATCGAGGTGCGTGCGCGCGTCTCGCTGCCCGCCCAGGGCCGCTCCATCCAGGGCCGCGAGGCCTCACGCATCTTCGGGCGCGACCTCACCCGCGAGCTCGGCGTCGCCTTCGACCTCACCGGTGAGAGGGCCGAGCGCCTGGTCGCGCACGTGGCCGCGCTGGAGGACCACCGGGCCCTGACCGAGGCCGTGCGCGCCCGGGGCTGGGTCTCCTTCCTCGCCGACGGCTCCGTGCTGCCGCGCCGCTCGGGCGTGTCCGACGAGCCGATGCGCTCGGGCGCAGTGCCCCTGGCCGCCCCCGACACGCTCGCGGCGACCGTGACCCTGCCGCACGCGGGAGTGGTGCGCGGCACCGCCGTCGGCGCCGGTGTCACGCTCATCGTCGGCGGCGGCTACCACGGCAAGTCGACCCTGCTCACTGCCATCGAGCGGGGTGTGTACCCGCACGTGCCCGGGGACGGGCGCGAGCTCGTGGCCACCGTGCCGGACGCGGTCAAGGTGCGGGCGGCGGACGGCCGGGCGGTGACGGCGGTGGACCTCACGCCCTTCATCTCGCACCTGCCCGGCGGGCAGGACACCACCTCCTTCACGACGAAGAACGCCTCGGGCTCGACCTCGCAGGCGGCCTCGATCATCGAGGCGGTCGAGGTGGGGGCCTCGGCCCTGCTGCTGGACGAGGACACGAGCGCGACGAACCTGCTCATCCGCGACACCCGTATGCGCGCCCTCGTGGCGGACGAGTGCGAGCCGATCACGCCACTGGTGGACCGGGTCGGGGCGTTGGCGCGCGAGCGGGGCGTGTCGACGCTGCTGGTCATGGGCGGCTCGGGCGACTACCTCGATGTCGCGGACCGGGTGCTGCTCATGGATGCGTACAAGCTGCGTGACGCGACCGCCCAGGCGGCCGCCGTCGTCGCCGCGTCCCCGCGCCCGGCGACGGCGCTCCGCTCCTTCCCTGCGCCGACGGCGCGCGCGTGCCTGCCGGGCCCCGAGCGGGTGCGCCGCGGCCCGGTGCGCACCCGTTCCCGCGGCAGGCACGCACTGACCCTGGACCGCGAGGAGGTGGACGTCTCCGACGTCGCCGGCATCGTCGACCCCGGTCAGGCCGAGGCGATCGCCTTCGCGCTGCGGGCGCTGCTGGAGCAGCGCTTCGAGGGCGAGTCCACCCTCGCCCAGTGCCTGGAGGACCTGGAGGCGCTGCTGGACGAGGAGGGGCTTGACGCACTGGAGCCCCGCCCGGCCTTCTTCGTGCGCCCGCGGATGGTGGACGTCGCGGCCGCCGTCAACCGGTTCCGACCGCTGGAGGCGGTGCCTGTCGCGCGCGCATAGGTGCACCCCGGTGACCTCTCACCGGGGCGCACCTGCGCGTGTCGGCGCGGCGGGTGTCAGCGCAGGACGGACAGCGCCTTGTCCTGGGCGACCATGGCCTCGACCATGGCGGGGACCTCGCCGTCGTGGAAGTCGGCGGGCTTGAAGACGCTCATGTTCTCGAAGTCGCTGGCCAGGTGCAGGTTGATCTGCGGGCGGACGACGCCGGTGGTGAAGCTGACGAGGATGTCGCGCAGCGCCTCCACGGCCCGGTAGCCGGAGCCGAAGGAGTAGCCGACGAGGCCGACGGCCTTGTTGGCCAGGACGGAGGGCGTGATGAAGTCGATCGCGTTCTTCAGGGCCCCGGAGATGGAGAAGTTGTACTCGGGGGTGACGAAGACGTAGGCGTCGTAGGAGGCCAGGGCCTCGTTCCAGCGCACCGCGGCCGGGTCGGTGGCGGGCCGCATCGCGGGGGCGACGTCCTCGACGAACATCGGCAGGTTGAAGTCGGCGAGGTTGAGGACGGTGGCCTGGACGCCCTCGATGGTGTTGGCCTTGTCGGCCACCCACTGCGCGACGGGGAGGCCGACGGAGGCGGGGCGGACGGAACCGGTGATGACGGCGATCCTGGTCATGGGAGCTCCTCAGAAGTAGTTGATCCGTGAACTACCCTAGGCCTTTGGTCCGCCTCCTGCCACATTGCCGTCCGTGAACCCCGACACGCGCCGCCCGGCCCGCCGTCAGCGCGCGAGGAAGAACCTCGCCGCCGGGTCCTCGGTCTCCTCCCGGTAGGCGTAACCGAGACGGTCCATGTGCTCGGTCAGCTCGACGTCGCCCGCACCGGCCTCGAAGGCGCACAGGATGCGCCCGTAGTCGGCGCCGTCCGTGCGGTAGTGGAACAACGTGACGTTCCAGCGCGTGCCCAGCACCTCCAGGAAGCGCACGAGCGCCCCCGGCGACTCGGGGAACTCGAAGGAGAAGAGCCGCTCCACCATGCCGCGCGGCGCACGCCCCCCGATCATCGAGCGCACGTGCACCTTGGCGAGCTCGTCCTCGGTGAGGTCGACGACCCCGTAGCCGGCGTCCTCAAGGTCGGCGACGATGTCCCGCCGCTCCTGGCGCCCGCGGCTCAGGCGCACACCGACGAAGATCCGCGCCGGCTGGCCCGGGTCCGCGCTGGCGGAGACGCGGTAGTTGAACTCGGTGACGGCCCGCCCGCCCAGCACGGAGGCGAAGCGCAGGAACTCACCCTGACGCTCAGGGATCGTCACCCCGAACATGGCCTCACGCTGCTCACCGATCTCGCTGCGCTCGGAGATGTAGCGCAGCTGGTGGAAGTTGAGATTGGCGCCCGACAGCACGCAGGCGAGCCTCTCCCCGCTCAGGTCGTGCGCCCCGACGTACTTCTTCAGGCCCGCGAGCGCGACGGCCCCACTGGGCTCGGGCACGGCGCGCAGGTCCTCGAAGAGGTCGCGCACGGCGGCGGAGACCTCGTCGGAGGAGACGGTGATGACGTCGTTGAGCAGGGCCCGGCACAGGCGGAAGGTCTCGTCGCCCACGCGCCGCACGGCGACGCCCTCGGCGAAGAGGCCCACGTGCCCGAGGGTGACGGGCTCGTCGGCCTGAAGGGCGGCGCTGAGGCAGGCGGACTCCTCGTGCTCGACACCGATGACGGCGATGTCGGGCATGAGGGTCTTGACGAGGACGGCGATGCCGGAGACGAGGCCACCGCCGCCCACGGGCACGAAGATGCGGTCGAGCTGGGCGTCCTGCTGGATGATCTCCAGGCCGATGGTGCCCTGCCCGGCGATGACGCGCGGGTCGTCGAAGGGGGCGACGTAGGTGCGCCCCTCAGCCTCGGCCAGGCGCAGGGCCTCGCGGGCGGCGGCGTCGAAGTTGTCGCCGCGCAGCAGGACCTCGCCGCCCAGGGCGCGCACCGCGTCGACCTTGATGCGCGGCGTGACGGTGGGCATGACGATGGTGGCGCTGACCCCCAGCAGGGAGGCGGAGCGGGCGACACCCTGGGCGTGGTTGCCGGCCGAGGCGGTGATGACGCCGCGGGTGCGGGCGGCCTCGTCGAGGGCGCGCATGGCGTTGTAGGCGCCGCGGATCTTGAAGGAGTGGACGGCCTGGAGGTCCTCGCGCTTGACCTGGACGGTGCAGCCCAGGCGCGTGGACAGGGCGGTCATCTCCTGCAGCGGCGTGTGCTCGGCGGCCTCGTAGACGGGGGCGCGCAGCACCTCCTTGAGGTAGCGGGCGGAGTCCCAGGTCATGCCGTCGGTGCCGAGCTCGTTCACGCGCTCACCCTACCGGCGCCGGTGGCGCCGACGGCGGGTGCGGCGTGCGCGAACGGATCACCTCGGCTCGGTTGGATCACCTGGGCGCACACGGATCACCTCGGCTCCGTTGGATCACCTGGGCGCACACGGATCACCTCGGCTCCGTTGGATCACCTGGGCGCACACGGATCACTTCGGCTCCGTTGGATCACCGAAGTTCGCGACATAGGTGATCCGTTGGGAGGAAAGTGATCCATCGGCACGCAGGTGATCCGCCGGCACGGCGACTCAGCCGCGCCCCACCCGCGAGGCGGCCACCGCCGTCACGCTCAGCAGGACGAGGGCGGCGGCGGGCGTGGCCACGGCCCAGGGGGCGCGCTCGATGTAGGGCAGGGCCTCGGCCAGCACGAGCCCCCACTCGGGGGTGGGTGCCTGGGCGCCCAGCCCGAGGAAGCCGAGCCCGGCCAGGGCGAGGGCGATGCCGGGCAGGCGCAGGGCCGCGTGGCGCACCAGGGGCCCGACGACAGCGGGCAGGACCCGGGTGAGCGTCACCCGCACGGGTCCCTCCCCCAGGACGGGGGCGATGGTGATGTCCGGGCGCTCGCGCGCCTCCTGGACGAGTGCGGCGGCGTGGGCCGCCAGCGGCGCCCACCCCACGCAGGCGACGGCGAGGGCGGCACCGAGGGCGCTGGGGCCGGTGACGGCGGCGACCATGAGCCCGGCGAGCACGGGTGGTGCGGCGTTGGCGACCTCGACCGGGCCGGTGGAGGCGCGCGGGGCCAGACCGAGGACGATGCCGATGAGCAGGCACACGGCAGTGACGGCGAGGGCGGCGATCATGGTGGACACGGCGCC
Organism: uncultured Actinomyces sp.; assembly: GCA_937926195.1. GTDB lineage: Bacteria > Actinomycetota > Actinomycetes > Actinomycetales > Actinomycetaceae > Actinomyces. The sequence goes on along the minus strand of CALEXZ010000052.1, from coordinate 7,046 downwards.
GTGGGCGACGCGGGCGAGCACGTCGCGCCCCAGCGCGTCCGCCCCGAGCGGCAACGCCGCGCTGGGTGCCTCCAGGCGCCCGGCGACGACGCCGTAGGGGTCGCGCCCGTGCCCGGCGAGAACGAGGGCGGTCAGCGTCAGGGCCCCGCCGAGCGCGACGGCCCGCGCACCCAGTCCGCTGTGGCCGACGGCGGGTGCGGCGGTGATACCCCCGGCGCCGTCGGCCCGCCCGAGCAGGATCCGGCGGGTGAGGGCGGCCAGCGCGCCGGCGCCCAGCGCCAGAGCGAGGAGCAGGATGACACCGGCCTGGAGGGCGGGCACGTCCTGGGCGGTTGCGGAGCCGAGCAGGGCCCGGCCCAGGCCGGGGACGGCGAAGACCTTCTCGACGGCGACGGCGCCGCCAGTCAGCCCCACGACGACGAGCGCGACCTGTCCCGTCAAGGGGGTCAGTGCCCGGCGCAGGACGGCCAGGGCGAGCGGGAGGCCGCGCACGCCCGCGGTGGCCCAGGAGGCGACCCACTTCTCCGCGGCGACCGCGGACACGGCGTCGGAGACGAGGCCGCCGAGCAGGCCACCTGCGGGAAGCCCGAGGGACAGGGCCGGCAGGACGAGGCGGCTGAGGTCCCCCCACCCGTAGGGCGGCAGCCACCCGGCGTAGACGCTCATCAGGAGCAGGAGCACCGGGGCGAGCAGGTACTCGGGCAGCGAGGTCAGCGCCGCGGCCACCGCCCCGCCCCGGGCGCGTCGGCGCCCGGTCAGGGCGTCACGCAGGGTGGGGGCGGCAAGCAGCACCGCGGTGACGAGGCCGACCCCGAGGGCCGCTCCCATGAGGGTCAGGGACACCCCGAAGGCCTCCAGGGTGCCGGTGCCGACGGGGTCGCCGGAGATCCAGGAGGTGCCGAGGTCGCCGCGCGCGAGGCCCGCGAGCCAGTGGCCGATGGTGCCCACAGGCCCCTGGTCCAGGCCGAGGCGCTCACGGATGGCGGCAAGGACCTCGGGGGTGGCCTCACGCTCGGCGGAGGTGGCGCGCAGGATCGTCAGGGCCGGGTCGTTGCCGCTGAGCCAGGGCAGGAGGCCGACGAGGGCGACGAGGGCGGCGACGGCGAGGGCCCGTGAGGCCGCGGTAACGGGGCTGACGCCTGCGAGCCGTCTCATGAGACCCGGGTGGCCGTGGTGATGAGGGCTCGTTCGCGCGGGTCGCGCTCAGCGCCGGTGACGTGGGCGGCCTCCCCCTGCAGGACGCGCTCGTGCAGCAGGGGCACCGCGCAGTCGGTGGAGAGGATGAGGGCCTCGGCCTCCATGATCGCGGCGCGGCGCTCGTCACCGGCCTCCAGCCCGGCAGCGGCGGCGAGGGCGGCGTCGACACCCTCGTCCTGGAGGAAGCACAGGGAGAAGGAGCCGGAGGAGGAGAAGTCGGAGACCATGTAGGCGACGGGGTCACCGGAGTCCAGGACGGTGGCGCGCGAGAGCAGGAAGGCGTCGAAGTCCCCGGCGAGGGCGTCGGCCTCGATCTGGGCGTACTCGCGCACGTCCTGGATGACGGTGAAGCCGACGGCCTCGAGCTGCTGGGCGATGAGGACAACGATCTCGGCGAGCTCGGGGCGGTCCGTGTAGGTGCCTAGTGTGATGGTGGTGTCCGCGGGGACACTGCTTGCACGGGTGGCGCCGGGCACCTTGCCGGTGGCGGCGACGCCGTCGCTTCCGGCCCAGGCCTCGGCTCCCCAGGCCCGCTTCTCGACGCTCCAGGCCAGGGCGGGCCCCAGGAGCCCGGCGGCGACGTCGGCGTGGCCCTCGTACATGGTGGTGACGAGCCCGGAGGCGTCGATGGCCTCGCGGGCGGCGGCGCGCAGACCGTGGTCCGTGAAGGCGCCGCTGCGGGTGTTGAGGTAGAGGGTGGCGGTGCGGGGCATAGGGACCTCGTGGAGGAGGCTCTCGTCGACGGTGGCGGCCTGGGAGACCGGGACGGCCTCGACGACGTCGGCCTCACCTGTGCGCAGGGCGGCCCCGCGGGCGGTGCCGTCGGGCACGTAGGTGACGTCGAGGCCGGTGGCGGCGGCCTTCTCACCCCAGTAGCTCTCGTTGCGCTCGAGGGTGGCGGTGGCGGTTCCGCCGACCTCGGCGAGAACAAAGGCCCCGGTGCCGCGCCCCTGGGGGTCGACATGGCCGTCGGGGCTGAGGCCGTCGGGGTAGGCCGCGGCGGCCAGGATCGCCAGCTGGGGGCTGGACAGGCGCTGGGGCACGAGCGGGTCGGGGCTGGAGGTGGTGACGACGACGTCGTTGCCCTCGGCGACGGCGGTGAGGTCCGTGCCGTCGAGGATGCGCGGGGGCGTGGTGTAGGTGGCGGCGAAGGTGAGGTCGGCGGCGACCTGTTCGGCGGTGAGGTCGGTGCCGTCGTGGAAGGTGACGCCCTGGCGGATGGTGAAACGCCAGGTGGTGTCGTTCTCGCGGACCCACTCGGTGGCCAGGCAGGGCAGGGCGTTGCCGTCGGCGTCGAGGACGATGAGGGTCTCGGCGGTGGACCAGCGGGAGAGCTTGAAGGCGTCGTCGCTCAGGGGGTTGAGGCCGGAGCGAGGCGGCTGGAGCATGGCGATGCGGATGCGCCCGTCGGCGGAGGCGGTACCGGAGCGGCCGTTGCCGCAGGCGGAGGCCGCACCGGCGGCCGCACCGACGGCGAGCAGCGACAGGACGTGGCGGCGGGAGACCTGAGTCATGTTCATGGGGTCCTTTCAGGGGTTGGGCGCCAGATCAGCCGACGGGCATCTGGGGGACGGCGTCGCGCAGGGCGCGGGCGGCGGGGTGCTGTGGGGCGGCGAGCAGCTGCTCGGTGGCGACGTCCTCGACGATCCGTCCCCGGTCCATGACGACGGTGCGTTGGCACACGCGCGCGACCGCGGCGAGGTCGTGGGAGACGACGAGGAGCCCGGGGCGCTGGGCGCCGGCGTCCTCGGGGGCCTCGTCCCCGGCGTGCGGGCTCGCTGCGGGGGCGACAGGCAGGCACGGGCCGCCGTCGGCGTCGCTGAGCCCGGCGAGCAGGTCGAGGACCTGGTGGCGCAGGGCGGGGTCGAGCCCGGAGACGGGCTCGTCGAGGAGGAGGAAGCGGGGGGCGGGGGCGAGGGCGCGGGCGAGGGCCACGCGCTGGGCCTGGCCACCGGAGATGGCGTGGGGGCGGCGGCGCCACAGGTCGCTGGGCAGGTCGAGGGCGCTGAGGACGGTGGTGGCGGTGGCCTCGTGGGTGTCGGTACCGGGCACACCCAGGGTGCGCAGGGCGTGGGTGACCTGGCTCAGGACGTCGCGGCGGGGGTCGAGGCTGGCGGCGGGGTCCTGGGGCACGTACTGCACGGCGCGCCGGTAGGGGCGCAGGTCGCGGGTGCGGCGCGTCCCGGCCACGTCCGTGCCGTCAAGGAGGATCTCGCCGCCGTCGCCGCGCTGGGGCCGGTCGATGAGGAGCAGGGCGCGCAGGAGGGTGGTCTTGCCGCAGCCGGAGCGCCCCAGGAGGGCGAGGGTCTCCGAGCCGGTGAGGGTGAGGTCGAGCCGGTCCAGGACGCGGCGCGGGCTTCCGTCCTCACCCGGGTAGGAGCGGGTGAGGCCGCGCACGGCGAGCGAGGGGATACTCACCGGACCGTCTCCGGGGCGGGGGCGGGCTGGTCGAAGGCGTGGACGGCGCAGCCGGCGTCGTCCGGGGCGGTGAAGGAGGCACGGGCCTCAACGGCGGCGCGGGCACCGGCGATGGTCTCCTCACGGGCGGCGGCGCACATGGCGCGGGTGACCGGGTGCTGCGGGGCGGTGAGCACGGCCAGGGCGTCGCCGCTCTCGATGACCTTCCCGTCGTGCATGACGGCGATGCGGTCGCACAGGGCGGCGGCCGGCAGGTCGTGGGTGACGAGCAGCAGGGCGGGGGCGCGCTCCCCCAGGGAGGCCAGGACGCCGGTGAGGACGTCGAGGACCTCGGCGCGGGCGACGACGTCGAGGGCGGTGGTGGGCTCGTCGGCGACAAGGAGGGCGGGCTCGCAGGCGAGGGCGAGGGCGAGGGCGGCGCGCTGGCGCTGGCCCCCGGACAGGCGCCCGGGGACCCGTTCGGCGAGCTCGGCGTCGAGGCCGACGGCGTCCAGCAGCGTCAGGGCCCGGCTGGTGGCCTGGCGTCGGCCGAGTCCCCGGCGGGCGCCGCGGGCGGCGAGGGCGACCTGCTTGACGACGGGCACGAGCGGGTGCAGGGCGGTGGCGGGGTCCTGCTGGACGAGGGCGACGCGGGCGCCGTCGGGGCGCCGCTGGGCGGTGAGTGGCAGGAGGTTGGTGGCGCCGTCGGCCTGCGCGTCCTCCTGCGCGAGCAGCCCCTCGGTGCGCGCCTCGGGTGCGAGGGTGCCGGCGAGGGCGGCGCAGGTGAGGGACTTGCCGGCCCCGGACGCGCCGACGAGTGCGGTAGAGGTGCCCGGGGCGAGCTGGAGGCTGACGCCGTCGACGAGGCGTCGTCCTCCGATCTCGACGACCAGCCCCCTGATAACGATTGTCACACGCACACACTAAGCGGCGATGAGACCCGTTCTCAATCGCATGTGCTCACTGTCTCGTCCTCCGGGTCCCGGGGTCCGTGACCGCCCCGCCGCCTCACAGACCTCCACCGCCGCACCCGACACGGGTGCGGCGGTGCCGGGCGTCTGACGCCCGGCGTCTGACGCCCGGCGCCTCAGTACCTCGGCAGCTTGCTCAGGTCCCGCACGGCACCGAGGTCTGCGGAGGTCGCGAGCATCGCGTAGGCGCGCAGCGCCGCGCTCACCCGGCGCGGACGCTGGGTGTGCGGGGTCCAGGCCGCGTCTCCGCGGGCCTCCTCGGCGGCCCGGCGCCGGGCGATCTCCTCCTCGTCGACCTTGAGGACGATGGAGCGCGCGGGGATGTCGATCTCGATGACGTCACCCGTGCGGACGAGGCCGATGAGGCCGCCGGCCGCGGCCTCCGGGGAGACGTGGCCGATGGACAGGCCGGAGGTGCCCCCGGAGAAACGGCCGTCGGTGAGCAGGGCGCACTCCTTGCCCAGGTGCATCGACTTGATGTACGTCGTCGGGTAGAGCATCTCCTGCATGCCCGGGCCGCCGCGCGGGCCCTCGTGGTTGATGACGACGACGTCGCCGCTGGTGACCTTCTTGCCCAGGATGCCCTCGACGGCGTCCTCCTGGGACTCAAAGACGACGGCGGGTCCCGTGAAGGTGAGGATGGAGGCGTCCACGCCCGCGGTCTTGACGATGCAGCCCTTCTCGGCGATGTTGCCGAAGAGGACCGCGAGGCCGCCGTCCTGGGAGAAGGCGTGGGCGCGGTCGCGGATGGCGCCCTCGGCGCGGTCGGTGTCGAGCCGCTCCCAGCGTGAGGCCTGGGAGAACATCTGGGTGGTGCGCACGCCCGCGGGCGCGGCCAGGTAGCGGGTGCGCACGTCCTCACTGACCTGGGCGCCGGGGCGGGCGATGTCGTACTCGTCCAGGGCGTCGCGCAGGGTGGAGCCCAGGACGTTCGTCGTCGTCGTGTTCAGCAGGCCCGCACGGTCGATCTCACCCAGGATGCCCATGATGCCGCCGGCGCGGTGGACGTCCTCGATATGCACGAGGTTGGTGGAGGGCGCGACCTTGCACAGGTGCGGCACGACGCGCGAGAGCCGGTCGATGTCCGCCATGGTGAAGTCGACCTCGGCGGACTGGGCGGCGGCCAGCAGGTGCAGGACCGTGTTGGTGGAGCCGCCCATGGCGATGTCCAGGCTCATGGCGTTCTCGAAGGAGGGCTTGGTGCAGATCGAGCGGGGCAGCACGGAGGCGTCGTCCTGCTCGTAGTAGCGCCTGGTGATCTCGACGATCTGGCGGCCGGCCCGGCGGAAGAGGTCGCCGCGGTCCGCGTGGGTGGCCAGCAGCGTGCCGTTCATCGGCAGGGCCAGCCCCAGGGCCTCGGTGAGGCAGTTCATGGAGTTGGCGGTGAACATGCCCGAGCAGGAGCCGCAGGTGGGGCAGGCCAGGCGCTCGATGGCGCTGATGGTCTCGTCGTCGACGGTGGGGTCGGCGGCGTCCATCATGGCGTCGATGAGGTCGAGCTTGCGGGTGGTGCCGTCGTTGGCGGTCATCTTGCCGGACTCCATGGGCCCGCCGGAGATGAAGATCGCCGGGATGTTGAGCCGCAGCGCGGCCATGAGCATGCCGGGGGTGATCTTGTCGCAGTTGGAGATGCACACGATGGCGTCGGCGCAGTGGGCGTTGACCATGTACTCCACCGAGTCGGCGATGATGTCGCGACTGGGCAGGGAGTAGAGCATGCCGTCGTGGCCCATGGCGATGCCGTCGTCGACGGCGATGGTGTTGAACTCCTTGGCGATGCCGCCCGCGGCCTGGATCTGCTCGGCGACGAGCCTGCCGACGTCGCGCAAGCCGACGTGCCCGGGGACGAACTCGGTGAAGGAGTTGGCGATGGCGATGATGGGCTTGCCGAAGTCAGAGTCCTTGACGCCGGTGGCACGCCAGAGCGCCCGGGCACCGGCCATGTTCCGGCCGGTGGTGGAGGTGGCGCTGCGGTAGACGGGCATGGTCTCTCCTGACGACGTGTGCGAAAAACTGCGGCCAGCGTAGTGCGAGCCACGGACCGGCAGGCCGTGGGGATCAGCACGCGGACCGGGGCGGGCCCTCCCTGCGGGCCGCCCGACAGCGCGGGTGCCTCTCTCCTGCGGGCCCTCCCCGCGGCGCGGGTGCTCCGCCCCTGCGGGCCCTCCCCGCGGCGCGGGCAGCGCTCCCGGGCAGCTCAGGCGTAGCTGGCGGTGATCCGGTGCGAGGCGCCGTCAACGGTCATGGTGCCGCCGTGCGGCAGGACCCACTGGGGGCGGGTGTGCCCGAAGGGGACCCCGACACAGATGACCGCCTCAGGGTTGTAGCGCCCGACGACCTCGACGACGGCGTCGCGCTGCTCTGCTCGGAAACGGGCCCTGGCCGGGGCGTCGGGGCGGTCCTCCAGCGAGGAGGCGGGTGCGCGAGCCACGAGGACCGCGTCGACGGCGGCCAGCAGTCCGCGCTCGCCCATGGCGCGCA
>CALEXZ010000051.1 GCA_937926195.1 uncultured Actinomyces sp. | reverse complement strand
GGCGCGCAGGTCCGCGGTCAGCAGGGCGGTCGCCTCGGCGGCCGGGCGCAGCCCGGTCCTGCCGGCCGCGGCGAGCAGCGCCCGTGCCTGGCGCACCGGGGCGGGCAGGCAGGCGACGGCCCGCCCCAGCGCCGTGATCCCACCACCCGGCTCCGTGAGACCGAGGAGCTCGAGGGTGGCTGTCGCCACCGCCAGGGCGGGGCCGGGCGGCGGGTCGATCCACGCCAGGCCGCCGCCCCCGGGCGCCCCCCAGGCGGCGAGCTCGAGGGCGGTGCCCGTGAGGTCCGCGCTGAGGATCTCGGGAGTGGGGACCTGCGGCGCCCGGGCCCAGTCGACTGGTGAGCAGCAGCGCACGACGACGCCGGGTCCCTCGCGCCCGGCCCGCCCGGCCCGCTGCACCCCGCTGGCACGGGCCGCCCCGACGGTTACGAGCCCGCTCATCCCCGTGGACACGTCCAGGCGGGGCTCGCGGGTGAGCAGGGCGTCGACGACGAGGCGCACCCCCGGCACCGTCAGCGAGGACTCGGCGACGTTCGTGGCGACGACGACCCTGCGCCGCCCTGCCGGGGAGGGGGCCAGGGCGGCGTCCTGGGCGGCGGCGCCCAGGCGCCCGTGCAGCGCCAGCACGTCCACGCCGTCGGGCACCGAGGCGCGCAGCCGGGCCACGACGTCGTCGACCTCCCGGGCACCGGGCAGGAAGACGAGGAGGTCGCCGCTCTCACGATCCAGCGTGTCGAGAGCCGTGGCCGCGACGTGGGCGAGCATCTCCCGCGGCACCCCGCCCGGTGCGAGGCGGGCGACCCCCGACGGAGGGGGAGCCCACCGCTCCTCCACGGGGTGCAGGGCCGAGGGGATGTCCAGGACGGGCGCCTCGCCGTCGGTCCCCAGGAGGGCGGGCAGACGCTCCAGGTCGAGGGTGGCGGACATGGCGACGACGACGAGGTCATCGCGCAGGGCCCGGGAGTCGAGCAGCAGGGCGAGCAGGAGGTCGGAGTCGAGCGAGCGCTCGTGGACCTCGTCGAGGACGACGGCGGCGACACCCGGCAGGTCGGGGTCGGCCTGGAGGCGCCGCAGCAGGAGCCCGGCGGTGACGACCTCGACGCGGGTGAGCGGGCCGCTCCGGTGCTCACCGCGCACGGCGTAGCCCACCGTCGCCCCGACGTCCTCGCCGAGCATGCCCGCCAGGCGGCGGGCGGCCGCACGGGTGGCGACCCGACGCGGCTGGGTGACGACGACGCGCCCGCCCGCGGGGCCGACGACGTCGGCGACGAGCGGCGGGACGAGGGTCGTCTTGCCGGTGCCGGGAGGGGCGGTGACGACGGCCGAGGTCGACGCGGCCAGCAGGGAGCGCAGCCGATCGAGCCCGGCGGCGACCGGCAGGGCGGGCGGGGCGGCCAGCAGGCGGCTGATCGGGTCCGTCATCGCACGGGGCCGCTCAGGCGAGGCCGACGTCGACGCCCGCCTCGCGCAGGGCGCGGGCGATCCGCTGGGAGTAGTCGTCGTGCGCGCGCATCTCGCGCTCGGCGCCGTAGGGGCCGCCGCGGGTGATGGCCGCCCCCGAGGTCGGGTACGTGACGGTCGTGCAGCCCTCCTCCGGCTCACCGGGGGTGAGGGTGAGCGCCTGGCGCAGGTAGAAGTCCTCCCCGGCGCCGCCCCCCAGCAGGAGGGTCCTGGCACGTGATCCGCGTTCGACGACGAGGGTGTGCTCCTGGACGGTGACGCGCCACCCGCCGTCGGTGAAGACCCGGGTGAGGACGTCGCGGACCTGGGCCTCGGGGGCGTGGGCGATAAGAGAGGTGACGGTGGGCACGGGCTGAGGCTACGCGCCGTGGGGTGGCGGTGCCGCCCGGTGACCGGCTCCGCGACCACCCGCGGTCTGCGCCCCAGGGCGTGACCGTCCTGTGACCTGCCCGACGGCCAGTGACCGTCTCTAGGACTTTCGGTACGCTCGGTTGAACCGGTTGACGAGCCCGCAGCGAGGAGGGGACATGAGCGTGCAGCCCGCAGGAACCTGGGACGAGGACCCTGACGGCGCCTCGATCCTCCTGGCCACCGGCCGGGCCCGCCACGACCTGCTCGTCATCGCCGAGCCCGCCCTGCTGACCGAGGTCGACCAGGCCTGAGGCCGTCCGGACGTGAGCGTGCGCCTGTCGCTCCTCCCCGGTGTCAGCGCCCCCGTCAGCGCGCAGGAGGAGGACGCCCTGGTCTCCTACAGCCGCGACGGCCTGGGCGTGCTCGTCTCCCGCGGGCTCACCCGCGCCTACGAGGGCGGGCCGGTGCCGCGGACGACCGCCCTCGCTCGGATCGCCGCGGGCACGGGCGTGCGCGCGGCCCTGCTCGTCACCCGCGCCTCAGCCGTGGGCGCCGCCCCGGGGGCCCTGCTCGCCGTCGAGGACCACCTCAACCTCACCGGTGCCCCCTTGTTCTCCGCCACCGCGCCGCTCGACGCCGCCTGGGACACGGACCTGGCGGAGCGCCTGACCCAGGTCGACGGCGTGAGCGGTGGCGTCGTCGCCCTCGTTCCCGGGCCCACCTGGCCTACCCCGGCGGAGTCCCGCGTCCTGGGGGGTCTTGGTGCCGACGCCGTCGTCATGGACAGTGTGGCGGAGGCGATGACCCTGGCCTCGCGCGGGGTGAGGGTGACGGGACTCGCCTTCGTCGACCACGCGGCGGGTGCTCAGACGCGGTCGGTGCCGCGCCGCTCAGCGCCGCAGGTCGTACGCGCCGCGGTGGAGGCCGTCCTCGCCGAGGTCGCCTGAACGGTGCGGGCTCGGCCGGCGCGCGAAGCCGGTCAGGACTGGGAGAAGTGCTCGACGAAGGAGCGGATGAGACGACCCGCCTCGTGGGTGGAGCTGCTCGTGCGGGCCTCTGCGAGGAGGTCGTCGATGAGGCCCGGGTCCCCGTACCCGGCGTCCCGGTAGATCGACAGGCGTGCCAGGAAGAGGTCGACGTCGAGCTCGGGGTTGAACTGGGTGCCGTAGACGCACGAGCCCACGCGCAGCATCTGGACGGGGCAGTCGGGGGAGGTCGCCAGCAGCGTCGCCCCGGCGGGTACCTGGCCGACTCCCTCGTGGTGGCCGACGAAGGCGGCGAAGGCCTCCGGCATTCCCGCCAGCAGCGGGTCCTCACGGCCCTCGGCCGTCAGGAAGATCTCTGAGGAGCCGAGCAGCTCGGCGAAGCGGGTGGTGGGCGCGGTGCCCAGGTAGTCGGCGAGCACCTCCAGGCCGAAGCCGGTGGCCAGCACCGGCACGCTCTCCTTGAGGGCGACGGCGAGCAGCTCACGCACCTGCTCCTCCACGCGCAGCTGGGTGCGTGTCTTGGAGGCCGCGGGGGTCGAGGTGTCGTAGGGGCTGCCGCCGATGAAGACGCCCGAGACGTCTCCGGCCTTGAAGCCGCTGAGGAAGTCGACCTCCTCCAGGCGCACGTGCTGCAGGTCCGCGGGCTCCAGCCCGCCCTGGACGCGGAAGGACTCGTACTCCTGCTCGGCGGCCTCGATCTCCGGGCGCGTCGACACCATGATGAAGGGCTTCACGTCGGGCAGTGTAACGACTCGGTCTGGCACGAACGGCGGTGCAGCCGTGACGGTGAGACGACGCCCGGACCAGGCGACCCCGGTCAGGTCCCAGGCTCAGGCCGTGATGGCGATGAGCCACGTCCACAGCCACGTGACGCAGGCGGTGGAGCCGATGACGACGCCGAACCAGGCCATCCCCAGGCCGTTGGCCCACCTGCCGCGCAGACGTCGCAGCGCCCACGCGCCTGTGGCGAGCGCCAGCAGGCCCATGCCCGGGATCGGGGACAGCACGCCCAGCACGAGGGCGATGACGGCGACGGGGTCCGCCGAGGAGCGCGGTGCCTGGTATCCGGGGCCTGAGAAGATCTCTGTTGGGCGCAGGTCCTCCGTGCCGGGGAAGGGAGGTCGCTGCGCGCCCCAGTCGCCTCGCTCCTCCCAGGACAGGGGGGTGGGGCCGGCGGACGGGGGCAACGAGGGTGTCACGGGCCCCATCATGCCGCTCGCGTGTGGCCGACGGCATCCTGCGTCAGGAGGATTCGGCCCGACGTCGGCACGGTCCGGCCCTACACTTCAGGCCCGGCAGGGCTCTGCCGGGTCCTGCCGTTCCGGTGACCCGCCGACCCGTTGGCGGGTCCGGTCCCCGTTCCCACGCGACAGGAGCCCACGTGTCCTCCTCCCCCAGCAGCCGCGGCCTGCGCGGCTGGACCCTCCACGGCGACGGCCGCTCGATCGCTCCCGGCGAGGTCGTTGCTCCGCACGAGCGCCTGACCTGGCCCCGCACCATCGGCATCGGCGTGCAGCACGTCGTGGCCATGTTCGGCGCGACCTTCCTGGTCCCGCTGCTCACGGGCTTCGACCCCTCGACGACCCTGTTCTTCACCGGCTTCGGCACGCTGCTGTTCATCGCCGTCACGAGCGGACGCCTGCCGTCCTACCTCGGCTCGTCCTTCGCGCTCATCGCCCCCATCGGCGCGGTCACCGGCTACGTGGCCGACGGCGGCGGCACTATCGACGCCGCGAAGGCCTCCCTGGCGCAGGGCGGCATCATCGCCGCCGGCGCCTCGCTCGCCCTCATCGGCGTCATCGTCCACTTCGCCGGCACCAGCTGGATCGACCGGCTCATGCCTCCGATCGTCACGGGCGCCATCGTCTCCCTCATCGGCTTCAACCTCGCCCCCAGCGCCTGGAACAACGTCAAGACCGCGCCGGTGACGGCGCTGGTGACCATCGTGTCGATCCTGCTCATCACGGTGCTGTTCAAGGGCATCATCGGGCGACTGAGCATCCTTATCGGTGTGCTCATCGGCTACGCCACGGCCTGTGTGCGCGGTGAGGTCAGCTTCGACGCCATCGCGGGCGCGGACTGGGTCGGTGTGCCCGCCTTCCGTGCACCGGCCTTCGACCCCAGCCTCCTGGGCCTGTTCGTCCCCGTCGTCCTCGTGCTCGTCGCCGAGAACATCGGGCACGTGAAGTCCGTGGCCGCCATGACCGGGGAGAACCTTGACGGTGTCACCGGCCGAGCCCTCTTCGCCGACGGCGTGTCGACCGCGCTCGCCGGCGCGGGCGGCGGCTCCGGCACCACGACCTACGCGGAGAACATCGGCGTCATGGCGGCCACCCGGGTCTACTCGACGGCGGCCTACGTCGTCGCCGCGGTCACGGCCCTGGGCCTGTCGATGCTGCCGAAGTTCGGGGAGATCATCGCGACCATCCCCGCGGGCGTCCTCGGCGGCGCCGCCACGATCCTCTACGGCATGATCGGCATGCTCGGCGTGCGCATCTGGGTGCAGAACCGCGTTGACTTCGCCGACCCCGTCAACCTCAACACGGCGGCCGTCGCCATGGTCGTGGCCATCGCCGACTACACGTGGCACTGGGACGCCATGACCTTCAGCGGTATCGCCCTGGGCTCCGCCTCAGCGATCGCCGTCTACCACGTCATGCGCTGGATCTCCAAGGCGCGCGGTACCAACCTGGAGCAGGCGTCACCGGCCTCCGCGCCGGCCGGCGCAGACCTCGAGGGCCCGGCCTACTCCAGCCGCGCCCGGCATCACTCCTGAGCACCGGCAGCCTCGCCCGCCGACGGCGCCACCGCGAGGTGGTTACGGGGTGGGCGAGGCTGCGTCGCCCGTCGGCGCGAACTCCTCCGGCGCGAGGCAGCCCGTCGGGGCGGCGATCGGCTGGCCGGACTGGATCTGGGCGATCTCCGAGGAGGTGAGGATGTTCTGCTTGTAGGTGCTGCCCAGGACGACGTTAACGGTCGGGTCGGCGGGGTCCTGCGTGCTGTCGAGCTTGATCGAGACCTCGCCGTGGAAGGCCTGCGCCAGGGTGTAGGCGTTGGCGATGCCCGCCTCGGAGGTGGTGAGCAGGACGTTGCCGTTGTAGATGCCCTGGTTCCAGTCCTCGACGGTGCCGACCGTCAGGCCGGAGTCCGTCAGGGCGGTGGACACGCCCTTGGCGAGGCCCGCGGTCTCCGAGCCGTTGTAGACGTTGACCGGGATCGAGCTCATCTCGACGGTGACGGCGTCGGCGGGCGGGCACACGTGGACCACGGGATCGGTCTCAGGGGTGGCGGAGGAGAACCCGGGCTCGAAGGGGGCGGGGATCATCCCGCTCAGTACCGCCAGGGAGACGGCGGCTGCGGTGACCAGGGCGACGAGGGTGCCGCCGATGACGGTCGTCTGCCGGTGCTGGAGACGACGACGGTACTCGGACATGGGGCTCGCAGGGCTCACGCCCTCACAGTAGTGGACTCACCGCCCGGCGGTGGCCTCAGGGTGTGGGAGGCGGCGGAGCCAGCTGTGGGCGCCCCTCGGCGTCGAGCGTGAGGACGCGGGCGTGGATGAGCGTGCGCCCCTGCAGGGCCGCACGCAGAGCCCGGTGCAGCCCGGTCTCCAGGTAGAGCTCTCCCTGCCAGGACACCACGTGGGCGAAGAGGTCACCGAAGAAGGTGGAGTCGTCGTCGAGGAGGTGGCGCAGGTCGAGGGTGGCGCGGGTCGTGGTCAGGCGGTCGAGACGGATCTGTCGTGGGGCGATCGTGGACCAGACTCGCTGCTGGGTCACCCCGTGCTCGGGATAAGGGGCACGATCGCCGACGGCCTTGAAGATCACGCGCTCATGGTAGCGGCAGCGGGTGCGTGACCGGGACGGCGTGCGCGTCGGACGGTGCGTCCCGGTCCGGGGGCTCCGCGCAGGTCATGGTGTACGCCGTCGGCCCGGCCCCGTGAAGGGGGCGGGCCGACGGCGTCGTGTGCTTCAGCAGCGAGCTGCTGAGACGGTCACTTCTTGGTGTTGCGGGCGGAGCCGGTCGTGGGCTGGCCGTCCTTGCTGGTGATGAGGCAGTTGATGGTGCGGTCACCGCGCGACCAGGAACCGGTGGTCGGCTGGAAGGAGGTGGCGTCGTAGGTGGTGGAGTTCTCGTAGGCCACGCCGACGTACATCTCGAAGGCGTCGTAGCAGGCGAGGGAGATCTCGGTGTCGAGGTCGTCACCGGCGGGGACGGTAGAGTACTTGCTGTCGTCGATGTCGGAGTTGTTGTAGACCTCGTACATGTGCGGGGTGTCGCACGAGACCATCTCGACGCTGGAGACCTGGGTGGCGGAGTCGTCGTAGTTGAAGCAGTCGCCGACCTGGAGGGTCATGACGGAGGCGGTCTCCCCATCGCTGGCGCCGGTGCTGGGCTTGGCGCTGCTCGCACCGCCGTTGCTTCCGGAGGTCTGCTGCCCGGTGGGGGCTGCGGCTCCGGTGGAGGTCGTCACGGGGACCGCGCCGCCGCAGGCGGCGACGCCCGCGGCGAGAAGGAGAACGGCGGGAACGGCAAGGGCGTGAGGCATCTTTCGCATGATCTAAGACTCCCAGGCGGCGCGTGCCTTCGCTACGGCCCGCACGCCCTATGACGATGTGTCGTCAAGCACGATTCTGGCCGTCTGCGGTACGACGACGCCGTCGGGACGCCCGCGAGGGGCGGGCCGACGGCGTCGCGTGGGTGAGAGCAGACGCCGCTGCGCTCACTTCCTGGTGCTGCGGGCGGAGCCGGTCAGGAGGCTGCCGTCCTTGCTGACGATGAGGCAGTCGATGGCGCGGTCGCCCTCGGCCCAGGAGTTGGGGCTCGGGTAGTAGGCGTGGGCAGCGTAGGAGGAGGAGTAGCGGTCGATGCCGACGTAGTCCTCGAAGGGGTCGTGGCAGGCCTCCTGGATCTCGTGGGCCATCTCCTCGCCGTTGGGGTAGGAGGTGTACGCGGAGCTGTCGATGAGGTAGCTGGCGCTGTAGGTCTCCGCCTGGTGCGGCTGCTCGCAGGGGATGATCGCGTAGTCGACGACCTTCTTCGGGTCGTCATCGAGCGGGCTGGAGCAGATACCGACCTCGGTCCTCAGGAAGGCGAGCAGCCGCACCTCACCGGTGATGGGCTCCGGGCCATCGGTGGCGCCACCACGTGGGGTGGGGGGCGTCTGCGCCGCAGCCGGCGGGGCATGTGTGACCTCGGGGGCGTCGCTGCCGCAGGCCGTGAGGCCGACGGCGAGGAGCAGCGTCACGGTGAGGGCGTGTGCTGTCATTCTCATGGATCGAGTCTGGGATCCGCGGTCCTGCTGTGCCATGGGCTGAGGGCCCCAAAAAACGCGGTGATTCCGGGAAACAGTCCTGCTCGAGATCGTGTGTGCACGGCCGTCGGCCCGGCCCCGTGAGGGGGCCGGGCCGACGGCGTCCGTGTGGGTCAGCGGTGGTCCGCTGAGGCGGTTACTTCTTGGAGTTGCGGGCGGAGCCGGTCAGCGGCTTGTCGTCCATGCTGGTGATGAGGCAGTTGATGGTGCGGTCGCCCGAGTCCCAGGAGTCTGCGGAGGGGTGGAAGTCACTGAACCCGTAGGAGGAGGACTCGTAGTCGATGCCGACGTAGGTCTTGAAGGCGTCGTGGCAGGCGTCGTAGACCGCGTCGCTCAGAGCGTCGCCGGTGGGGACCGTCGTGTACTTCTTGTCGTCGATGTCGGAGTTGTTGAAGACCTCGTACAGGTGCGGGGTGTCGCAGGAGACGACGTCCACGGTGCCGACCTGGTCCGAGGAGTCGCTCCTGTTGAAGCAGTCACCGACCTTGAGGTCCATGACGGAGGTAGCGATGTCACCACCACCGTTGCCGTTGCCGGGGCTGGGCTTGTCGGTGGCGGTGCCGCCACCGGGGGTCTCCTGTGCGGCAGAGCCGGGGGCACCGGGGGTGGTGCCGACGGGAACCTCGCCTCCGCAGGCGGCGATGCCGGCGGCGAGAAGAAGGGCGACGGGAATGGCAAGGGCGTGGGTGGTCTTTCGCATGAGTCAAGACTTGCAGGAGCTGTGCCCGTACGCCATGGGCTGGTAGACCCATGACACAACGTCAGTCGTCACAGGATCGCCTCGGTCCACCGGTAACGACGCCGTCGGCCCGGCCCCCTCACGGGGCCGGGCCGACGGCGTCCGTGTGGTTCAGCGGTGGCCCGCTGAGACGGTTACTTCTTGGAGTTGCGGGCGGAGCCGGTCAGCGGCTTGTTGTCCTGGCTGGTGATGAGGCAGTTGATGGTGCGGTCTCCCTGCACCCAGGTGCTCGTCGTCGGGTAGAAGGCGGTGACCTTGTAGGAGGAGGACTCGTAGTCGATGCCGACGTACGTCTGGAAGGGGTCGTAGCAGGCGTTGGAGATCTCGGTATCGAGGTCGTCGCCGGTGGGGGCCGTCGTGTACTTCTTGTCGTCGATGTCGGAGTTGTTGTAGACCTCGTACATGTGCGGGGTGTCGCAGGAGACGACGTCCACGGTGGCGACCTGGTCCGAGGACTCGCTCCTGTTGAAGCAGTCGCCGACCTTGAGGTCCATGACGGAGGTAGCGATACCACCACCTCCGTTGCCGTTGCCGGGGCTGGGCTTGTCGGTGGTGGCGCCGCCGGGGGTCTCCTGAGCGGCGGAGGTGGGGGCGCCGGGGGAGGTGCTGACGGGGACCTCGCCTCCGCAGGCGGCGATGCCGGCGGCGAGAAGAAGGACGACAGGAACAGCAAGTGCGTGAGTGGTGCGTCGCATGAGTCCAGGCTCTCAGGAGCGGCGCGGATGCGCCATGGGGTGGGGAATCCATCGTGTCGGCCGCGGCAGGACCGTCCTGGCCCACCGGTGACGACGCCGTCGGCCCAACCCCCTCGGCGGGGCCGAGCCGACGGCGTCCGTGTGGTTCAGCGGTGTGACGCTGAGGCGGTTACTTCTTGGAGTTGCGGGCGGAGCCGGTCAGGGGTTGGCCGTCCTGGCTGGTGATGAGGCAGGTGATCGCGCGGTCGCCCTGTGCCCAGCTTTCAGCAGAGGGGTGGTAGGCGTGGCCGAGGTAGGAGGAGGAGTCACGGTCGATACCGACGTAGCCCTCGAAGGCGCCGCGGCAGGCGCTGCGCGTTTCGGCGAGTATCTCGTCCTCAGTGGGGACGGTGGTGTACTTGGAGTCGTCGATCTGGGTCTTGTAGAAGACCTCGTCGAGGTGCGGGCTGTCGCAGGAGACGAGCTCGACGACGATGGGCACGAAATCCGGGGTGCCTCCTGTGTTGACGTATGTGTAGCAGTCGCCGACCTGGAGCTCGCTGACGGCGGCGACGCCTGATTCCCTGTCGCCGCCCCCGGTTCCGGGGGCGGCGGTGGGTGTATCGGTGGGAGTGGCGCTGCCGGAGCCTGGGGTCTCCTGTGCGCCGGAGGTGGGGGCGCCGGTGGCGCCGGGAGTGGTGCCGACGGGGACGTCGCCACCGCAGGCGGCGATGCCGACGGCGAGAAGGAGGACGGCGGGGACGGCGAGGGCGTGTGCTGTCTTTTTCATGGATACAGTCTGCGTTCCGGCACTCGGCTGCTCGATGGGCTGAGTGCCCCATAAACAACGTGATAGCGGGAAAAGAGTCCTGCTCGAAGTCGCTTGCACAAGACCGTCGGCCCGGTCCCCTTGAGGGGACGGGGCCGACGGCGCCGTGCGGGTCAGCGGTGGGCTGCTGAGGCGGTCACTTGTTGGTGTTGCGGGCGGAGCCGGTCAGCGGCTTGCCGTCCTGGCTGGTGATGAGGCAGTAGATGGTGCGATCGCCCTGGACCCAGGAGGACGACGTCGGGTAGAGGTAGGTGGCGCTGTATGAGGAGGAGAAGTACGGCACGCCGACGTAGGTCTCGAAGGGGTCGTAGCAGACGTTGGAGGCCTCGGTGGCGAAGTCATCGTCAGTGGGGACCGTCGAGTACTTCTTGTCGTCGATGTCGGAGAGGCTGTAGACCTCGTACATGTGCGAGCTGTCGCACGAGAGCATCTCGATGTCTGAGGACGGGTTGGTGTCGTCGTAGTTGAAGCAGTCGCCGACACCGAGGGTCAAGCCGGAAGCGGTGTCCCCGCCACCGGGGGTCTGCTGCGGGGTGGGCGTGGCGCCGCCGGGGGTCTCCTGTGCGCCGGAGGTGGGTGCGCCGGAGGTGGATCCGACGGGGACCTCGCCTCCGCAGGCGGCGACGCCGACGGCGAGAAGTAGGACGACGGGGACGGCAAGGGCGTGTGCTGTCTTTCTCATGGATACAGTCTGCGCTCCGGCACTCGGCTGCTCTATGGGCTGAGTGCCCCATAACGGCGTGGTACCGGGGAAGAACCCTGCTCGAGTTCGCTTGCACAAGACCGTCGGCCCGGTCCCCTTGAGGGGACTGGGCCGACGGCGTCGTGCGGGTCAGCGGGGGGGGCTGAGCCGGTCACCTCTCGGCGTCGCGGGCTGAGCCGGTCAGGGGGATGCGGGGGTTCGGGTTGGTGATGAGGCAGACGATCGTGCGATCGCCTGATGCCCAGGAGTCGGACGTGGGCGGGAAGTAGTGGGATCCGCTGTAGGACAAGGAGTACGACGCGCCGACGTACGTCTCGAAGGCGTCGTTGCAGGCGGCGTGGACCAGGGCTACGAGTTCCTTATCGGGGGGGGGGGAGGGTGGCGTACTGGGAGTCGTCGATCTGGGCAAGGTTGTAGACCTCGCCGATGTGCGGGCTGTCACAGGAGACGAGGTCGACGTGAAGGGGCTTCCCCCTCCACTCCGGGTCGCTTTCGACGTAGTTGAAGCAGTCGCCGACCTGGAGATCGGCGACTGGGATGACGCCCGTCTCCCTGTCACCACCCCCGGTCCCGGGGGTGGCGGTGGCACCGGAAGTGGGTGTGTCGGTGGGCGTGGCGCCGCCGGGGGTCTGTTGCGGGGCGGGCGTAGCGCCGCCGGTCGCGGTGTCGACGGGGACCTCGCCTCCGCAGGCGGCGACGCCGGCGGCGAGCAGGAGGACGGCGAGGGCGTGGGTAGTCTTGTGCATGAGCCAAGGTTTCCAGGAGCCGCGCGAACGAGCCATGGGCTGAGTAACCCTGAATGGTGTGAAACCGGGAAAGAGTCCTGCTTGAGATCGCGTGTGCACGGGCGTCGGCCCGGCCCCGTGAGGGGGTCGGGCCGACGGCGTCGTGTGGATCAGCAGAGGGCTGCGGCGGTGGTCACTTCTTGGCGTCGCGGGCGGAGCCGGTCGTCGGCTGGCCGTCCTTGCTGGTGATGAGGCAGTTGATGGTGCGGTCGCCCTGCGCCCAGGAGCCCATCGTCGGGTAGAAGGAGGTGACCTCGTAGGTGGCGGACTCCTCGTAGGCCACACCGACGTACATCTCGAAGGCGTCGTAGCAGGCGAGGGAGATCTCGGTGTTGAGGTCGTCACCGGTGGGGGCCGTCGAGTACTTCTTCTCGTCGATGTCGGAGTTGTTGTAGACCTCGTACATGTGCGGGGCGTCACACGAGACGGCCTCGACGGCGGAGACCTGGGTGGAGGAGTCGTTGTAGTTGAAGCAGTCGCCGACCTTGAGGTTCATGACGGAGGCGGTCTCACCCCCGCTGGCGGTGGGCTTGGTGCTGGCGGCGCCACCGCCGGAGGTCTCCTGGGCGGAGCCGGTGGAGGTCGTCACCGGGGTCTCTCCGCCGCAGGCGGCGACGCCGGCGGCAAGCAGGAGGGCAACGGGGATGGCAAGGGCGTGGGTCGTCTTTCGCATGGCCGCTAGGGTCGCACGTCTTGCGCGTCGGCGCTATGGGGTGTCTTACCCGTCGTCGCTCCCCATGGGTCCCCATCACCGCCCGTGGAGCCCCGTAGCTAGGCCTGACGGGCGCGATGGCCGTCCGGGACCTGAGCAGGATGTTGAGGCGATCACTTCTTGCTGTCGCGGGCGGAGCCGGTCAGCGGATTGCCGTCCTCGTCAGCGATGAGACAGATGATGGTGCGGTCGCCCTGCGTCCAGGAGTCGGGGGTCGGGTTGTAGGCGTGGACGCTGTAGATGGTGCTGCCGAGCTCGATGCCGACATAGTCCTCGAAGGTTCTGGCGCAGGCGTAGCGGACCTCCTCGGTCATCTCGTCCTTGTTGGGGGCGGTGGTGTACCTGGAGTCGTCGATGTCGGCGACGTGGAAGACCTCCTCGCCGTGCGGGCTGTCGCAGGAGACGCGCTCGACAGTGGTGACCTTGGACGAGTCGCCCTGCGGGTTGAAGCAGTCGCCGGTCTTGAGGCTTGTGACGGAGACGGTCTCTGATTCCCCGTTGCCGGCGTCCGGCGTGTCGGTGGCGCCGGTGGTGGGCTTGTCGGTGGTGCCGCCGCCGGAGCCGGGGGTCTCCTGTGCGCCGGAGGTGGGGGCGCCGGGGGTGGTGCCGACGGGGACATCTCCGCCGCAGGCGGCGACGCCTGCGGCGAGGAGAAGGACGACAGGGACGGCAAGGGCGTGACTGGGCTTGTGCATGCTGTCAGCCTGCCGGGAGGCACCCGCCCGGGCTATGGGTAGTCCGGGTTATGGGGAGAGCGGGCCATGGTGCACCGTCGTTGCGGTCGTCGTCCGGACCTCCGGGTGCCGGAGGACGTCGTCGACGGCGCCACGCAACGCGTCGTCGTCGGCGCCGAGCCTCTGGGCGGCCTCGACGTACTGGCGGGCCAGGAGCTGAAGGCGCTCGTGGCGACGGTCCTGCGGCAGGGCCTGCCCGGGCGCCACGCGTGTCCCCGCGCTGCGGCGCGAGACAACGAGCCCAGCGGCCTCAAGCTCCTTGTAGGCGCGCGCCACGGTTCCGGGGGCCACGCGAAGGTCGCCGGCGAGCTGACGCACCGTCGGGAGCCGAGCCCCCTCCTCCAGCGCCCCGGAGGCGATGAGTGCGGAGACCTGGCGACGCACCTGCTCGAAAGGAGGGGTCGGGTCTGCCGTGTCCAGGGTGATCGACGTCGGACTCATGGGTGCTCACCTTCGTCAGCGGGCAGGTCCGGGACCGGGGCGGCGGGAGGTGCGGTGTCCAGGGCGGCATCGTCTGCCAGGCGCTCGCGGATCGCCGCCGGGCGCCGTAGGACGAGGGCTGTTCCGGCCCCCAGGGCCAGCAGCGCCAGCGCCGTGCACGCCAAGGCCCATACCCCCAGGACGAGGTACGGCCTGCCGAGCATCGGGAACGCACCCAGGGCGTCACCGGCGACGGGGGCGATGACGATGCCCGCGGCGATGGTCGGCAGGGAGAAGGAGATGGTGAGCAGGCCGACGACGGCGTCGGCGCTGCGGCGGCGCAGAGCCATGTCGAGGTCGGCGTGAGGGGCGTCGTCGGCGCGGGGAGTCAGCTGCCCGCGGGCGGCGACGTCGCGCAGGCCGATGGCGGCGAGGAGCGTCTGGACGACGGCGAGCAGCAGGATCGGCACGGAGTACAACCAGCCCGGCCACGGGCTCCTGGTGCTGGTGGCGGTCACTGGCCCGACGGCGCTGTCCCAGGTCCCGTGCCAGAAGTGTGCGGTGCCGGAGACGTCGGAGGTGAGGATGCCGGTGATGAGCAGGGACGCGAGGAGCGCCAGGGTGACGGTGGCGATGATGACGAAGGGGCGGGAGACGTAGTCGCGGGCGCGCCGGGGCGACAGTGAGGCGGTGCGCGTCGGTGCTGTGACGAGTGGGCTGCGTCGTTCTCGGATGACGAGGACGAGGATCCCGACGACGCCCATGATGCTCGGGGCGAGGACGAGGCCGAGGTTGAGGGTCGGGGGCACGCCGACGATGAGCTCGCCGTCGGCCGCCGCGGCGGCGTCGGTGACCGCGGCGCGAACGTAGGCGTCGAAGTACGCGCGCTCGCCAAGCGCCCAGGTGAGGGCGACGGTGGCGGCGGCGCCGAGCCCGGTGGCGACGGCCAGGACGATGCTGTGCCGGGAGTAACGGTCGGCGTCGGCGAGCGCGGGCGGGGTCGCGGGGGCGGGCGCGGCCCGGGCGGTGCGGACGAGGACGACAGGCAGGAAGGTGACCAGGAACAGGGTCACGAGGACGACGGCGAGCATCGGCAGGAACACGGCAACCACTCCTTGTGATGAGCTCTTGATACAAGAGTGGGCGGTCGGTGTGCTTGTGTCAAGTAGTTGGCACAAGTGGGGTGTCTGCCTCAGCAGGGGGCGAAGCCCTGTCAGGTCCGTTCGCCGACCGACGACGGACGCCGCTCACCGCCCAGGCGGGCGGTGAGCGGCGCTCCCGTAGAGGAGATGTAGAGGGGATCAGTCGAGAGACCACGCCTCCGAGAGGCGCCTTATGTACTCCTCGTGGCGGCGGGCCACCACCTCGGGGGTCCAGGCGGGCACCTCAAGGACCTTAGTGGTGAGAGCGAAGGTGGTGACGCCACCGCGGGTCTGGAAGTAGCGCCGCTTCTTCTCGTCGAAGTCCTCGTTCTGTGCCTGCGAGTTCTTGCGGTGGGAGAGCAGCAGGAGATTGCCGAGGGCATGAGTCCAGCGGGTGAGCTCCTCCGGGGTGAAGTCCTTGCACCACTGGCTCCCCGGGGGCGGTGTCTGCGGGAGCACATGCTCGATGGAGATCTGGTCGTTCTTGTAGGCGGCGCCCGCGTCACCGGAGAGCAGTCCGTCAAGCCGCAACATGACGTAGCGGACCAGAGGCTTGACCTCTTGGTAGAGCGGTCCGTCGAGGCGATCCCTGGCGACCTTCTTCTCATAGTCGGTTGCCTCGAAGGACGGCACCGAGGCGGGATCGGTGCTCAGCTCTGCCAGCACGTTGAGGTAACGGGTGCGGCGTGAGGACGAGTAGTAGCGATTGAGCATGAGGACGGCGGCCAGCGTCTCCAACCGCTTGAGGAGGCTCGCCTGCAGCGTTGGGTTATCCACGTGGACGAGGATCCACAGCGCCACGGGAACCCAGTCGTCGTTGCCCATAAGGCCGAGGTGGGCGAGCCACTGGCTCACGCTGACGGGAAGGTCGGATGTGCCGTTCGCCGCGTCGATGACCTGTCCGTAGGCGGTGGCGTAGGGCGTGAGGACCTCATTGATGAACCCGCCACCGTCATGAGGTAGGTAGGGCTTGAGGACCTGAGCCTCGAACTCGGAGAGCAGCGCGCCGCGACTGCGGGTCTTCGTGTGCGCGAAGCGGATGTAGCCGAACAGGGACGTGAAGGCGTCGCGGCCGAGGTCGGTCTCGGTGTTCTCCCAGCGGATGGTGAAGGCGTTGCGGAGCTCGGGCGAGATGGCGCCGATGACCTTCGACTTGAACACGTCGGCGGGCTCCAGGGGCAGGCCACGGGCGTTCATGACGGCGAAGATGCGGTAGGCGCTGGTCGCGTTCTCCGTCGTCACGACCACGAGGTAGGTGTTCTTCAGGAGCAGCTTGTAGAGGGCGGACAGGCGCTCCTGGGTCCATTCGTCCTTGGTGAGCTCACCTCTCAGTGCCTTCGTGTTCGTGACGATGGCCTGCTGCGCGTCGTTCTCGGGGTGGGCGTGTGCGATCTCGGCGGTGTTTCCTCGCTGAACGTGGTCCGCGAAGAAGGGGGCGTCCTGGTCGCGCAGGGTGAGGCGCAGCCACGCCTTGTCGTCATCGTCCCAGGTGGACGCCGGGTGCTCGATGACCCTGCCGATATCGGCGACCAGGGCTTCGTGGGTGACGAGGTCTCGCAGGACTGCCAGCAGGATCGTGAGGGTCGTCAGGCGCTGCTGCCCGTCGATGACGTCGGAGACCGCCTCCTCGCGGGGCTTGACCAGGACCAGGGAGCCCAGGAAGTAGGGCTCCTCGCCGCCGTCGTCGAGGGCGTCCTTCAGGTCTGCCAGCAGCTGGAGCGTCTGCTCGGTGCCCCAGGCATAGGGGCGCTGGTACACGGGGATGCGGAACTGGTACTCGTCGCTGAAGACGGCGCCGAGGCGGCGCTGCTTCGCTTCGATCTGGTCTTCGACTGCCATCTGCTCAACTCGCAAGGTCCGAGGGATCCGGTTGGGTACCGGGGGTTGGGGACAGGTTATGGGCTCCCAACCCGCGGGGAAACACGGGCAAAGGCGTCGTCGGTGCCGGGACACGAGGGGCGTGAGGAACGAAAAAGCCCCGGAATCTCAGTGATTCCGGGGCTCCGGCGGAGGATGGGGGATTCGAACCCCCGAGGGCTTGCACCCAACACGCTTTCCAAGCGTGCGCCATAGGCCACTAGGCGAATCCTCCAGGCGCTGACGCGACCGCGAACGGTCCCGTGCAACGGGACTGAACTATATGCGACCCGCGCCCCGCGGGGCCAGCCGTGGGGCGGATGAGGCCGGTGGCATCGGTCACGACCACCCGGTGCGCGGAGTCGGGGTGCTGCGTCGGGCTCCGAGTCGGGTACACTCTGACGCGGCCCCTCGTGCGGCGTCATCCAGTGAATCCCCCAGGACCGGAAGGTAGCAAGGGTAAGCGGGCTCTGACGGGTGCACGAGGGGTCCTCACGTTCCGGGGTGCTGCGTGCCCGACGGCGGCGGGCCGGTTCCGACGGCGGCGCCCGCGGGGTGCGGTGGCGCCCGCGTCCGGGCCGTCGCATCGCGTCGGTGCTCCCGTTTAGAGTCGGACCGTGACCACCGCTCTGTACCGCCGCTACCGCCCGGACACCTTCCAGGACGTCATCGGGCAGGAGCACGTGACCGCCCCCCTCATGGCGGCGCTGCGCGGCGACCGCGTCACCCACGCCTACCTCTTCTCCGGCCCGCGCGGCTGCGGCAAGACCACCAGCGCCCGTATCCTCGCCCGCTGCCTCAACTGCGTGCAGTTCCCCACGGACACGCCCTGCGGGCAGTGCCCCTCCTGCCAGGACCTCGCCACCGGGGGGCCTGGCAGCCTCGACGTCGTCGAGATCGACGCCGCCAGCCACAACGGCGTCGACGACGCCCGCGACCTGCGCGAGCGCGCCGTCTTCGCTCCTGCCCGCGACCGCTTCAAGATCTTCATCCTCGACGAGGCCCACATGGTCACCCCGCAGGGGTTCAACGCCCTGCTCAAGCTCGTCGAGGAGCCCCCGGCGCACGTGAAGTTCATCTTCGCCACCACCGAGCCGGAGAAGGTCATCGGCACGATCCGCTCGCGCACCCACCACTACCCCTTCCGGCTCGTGCCGCCGGACACCCTGGAGGCCTACCTCGGTCTCCTGTGCCAGGCGGAGGGCGTCGGTGTGGGGCCTGGGGTGTTCCCGCTGGTCACCCGCGCAGGCGGGGGGAGCGTGCGAGACACCCTGTCCGTCATGGACCAGCTCATCGGCGGCGCACTCGACGCCGAGGTGGACTACCAGCGGGCCGTCGCCCTGCTCGGTTACACCGACACGACGATGCTCGACCAGTGCGTCGACTCCATCGCCGCGGCCTCGGGTGCCGGTGTCTTCCGCGTCGTCGACCGTGTCATCTCCTCCGGGCACGACCCGCGGCGCTTCGTCGAGGACCTCCTCCAGCGGCTGCGCGACCTGCTGGTCATCGCGCTCGCCGGGGCACAGGCCGGTCCCGCCCTCGGCTCCCTGCCGTCCGACGAGCTGGAGCGCATGGAGGTGCAGGCGCGCACCATCGGCTCGGCCGCGCTGTCGCGCTACGCCGACCTCACCGCCCAGGCCCTGACCCAGATGGTGGGGGCGACCTCGCCGCGGCTACAGCTTGAGCTGCTCATGGCCCGTCTTCTTGTCCCCCAGGTGGCCCAGACCGGCGGGCGGGGCGCACCTCAGGGGGTCGTCGGCGGCGGGCCGACGCCGTCGGTGGCGCGTCCCGAGCAGCCTGCGGCTCCCGCCGTGCAGGACCCACGCGCGCTGGCGGCGGACATCGCCCGCCGAGCGGCCGGTGGCGGTGAGCGCACCGCCAAGGCTGTCGAGGAGCCTCAGCCGGTGTCCCAGTCGGCGCCCCAGGCGGGCGCTGAGGGTGCGATGCAGCCGGAGCCCCAGCCTGCGGCGCAGCCGGGTCCGACAGCCTCCGAGTGGCCAGCGCAGCCGGAGCCCCATCCGGTGGCACCGCCGGTGCCCGAGGCGGCGATGCCACCGAGGCCCCCGGCTGAGCCCGTGGCTCCCGCGGTACCCCCGGCCGCGCCCGCCGCCCCCGATGCGGCTGGAGCCTCCCAACAGGGGCAAGCGCAGCGGGCCGTGGGCAGCGCCGGGGCCGACGGCGAGATGATCCGCACCCGGTGGGGTGAGGTCCTTGACGCCGTCAAGCGTGAGCGTCGTGCCACGTGGGCGCTTGTCGAGCCCCACGCCCAGCCCGGTGACATCGACTCCGGCGTCTTCCGGGTCCTGTTCACCTCACCCGGGCTCGTCAACGCCTTCCGTCACGGGCACGGCCCCGTCGTCGCCCAGGCCCTTCACCAGGCCCTCGGCCTCCAGCTTGAGGTCGAGGCGGTCCTCGTCGGGGACCCCGGCGGCCCGGGCGGCCCCGGAGGTGCCGGGCCTGCGGGAGGGTCCGGCGGCCGTGGACCTGGTGACACCGGTCCGGTGGGAGGGCCGGGCGGTACAGGGCCCGCAGGCCCCGGTGGTCCGCGACCCGGAGGCCCCGGCGGCGCAGAGCCCACGGGCCCCCGCCCCTCGGCCGCCACGCAGGCGAGGGACGTCCGGGACGTGCCCGCGAGCTTCGCGCCGGGCGGCCGCGAGCCCTCCCCCGGCTGGGGTGAGCACGCTCCGGTCCCCCCGTCGGGTGGCACCGTCCCCGGTCCCCAGGACGGGCACCCGAGCCCGTCCGCCGCCGTTGAGACCACCCCTGAGCCCGTGGGCTGGGGGGAGGTCGCGCCTATCGGCCAGGCCCGCCTCTCCGGTGCGCGAGCCGCAGCCCCGGCCGGTACCTCGACCAGTGCCCCGACCACCGCCCAGGCCGACCCGACGCCGCCCCCGGCTGCTGTGCCGCCCACCTCGGGACCGGTGGGGGAGCCGACCGAGACGCCCCTGGCCACCGTGCACCGCCTCCACGCCCTGCCGGAGGTTCCCGCTGCGTCCCCTCCGTCTGCTCCGCCCTCCCCCGTGAGCGCCCCGACACCGCAGGGTGCGCCAGCCCCGGAAGGCGCGCCGTCGCCCGAGGACGCGTGGACGCCCGAGGAGGCGCCCGCGAGCCTCGACCACGGGCGTGCTCTTCCCGGGCCCACCGCACCCGGGGCGGGCCCCACGCCGCCCGTTCCCACCGGAACCGGCCCGGCCGAGACCGGGCAGCGTGTACCCGGGCCCGCCGATCCCGGACCTGCTGACCCCGGAGCCGCTCAGACCTGGACCGCCGAGCCCGGACCTGCTGACCCCGGTCCCGATGACGGCTACTTCTCCGACGGCATCCCCCTGCCCGACGAGCCCGCGCCCTTCGACCCCGGTGCCGAGGACGCCTGGACGCCGCCGAGCGCCTCCGTGAGCGCCGCCATGGCGGCGGCACGCGCCGCCGCCCGCGGTGAGGCGCCGCCACCCGGTACCGAGACACCCCCCGCCGTCCGGCTTGAGGACGACGTCATCAGCGAGGACGACGAGGACGCCGAGGAGGCCGGTGCCGTCGGCCTCGAGGTCGTCAAACGCCTGCTCGGCGCCACCGTCCTGGAGGAAGTCGTCATCACCGACCGAGGGACGGAGGGACGCTGACCCATGCCCGCCGTCTACGAAGGCGCTGTCCAGGACCTCATCGACGAGCTCGGGGAGCTGCCCGGCGTCGGCCCCAAGTCCGCCCAGCGCATGGCCTTCCACATCCTGGCCTCCGACACCGCCAGCGTCGAGCGCCTCATCGACGCCCTGCGCGCCGTCAAGGCACGGGTGCGCTTCTGCACCACCTGCGGCAACATCGCCGAGGCCGAGCAGTGCACCATCTGCGCCGACCCGCGTCGCGACCAGCGCGTCATCTGCGTCGTCGAGGAACCCAAGGACGTCGTCGCCATCGAGCGCACCCGCGAGTACCGCGGCCTGTACCACGTCCTCGGCGGCGCCATCGACCCCATCAACGGCGTCGGCCCCGACGACCTGCGCGTGCGCGAGCTCTTCGCCCGGCTGGGCGGGGAGGTCGGCGAGGTCATCCTCGCCACCGACCCCGACGTCGTCGGCGAGGCCACCGCCGCCTACCTCACCCGGATGCTGCGCACCATGGACGTGCCCGTCTCCCGGCTCGCCTCCGGCCTGCCCGTGGGCAGCGACCTGGAGTACGCCGACGAGGTCACCCTCGGCCGGGCCTTCGAGGGCCGTCGCCGCGTCGACGAGTAGCCTCCGCCCGCGAGCCGACGGCACCCGAGACCGCAGCGAGCGCGACCATGAGCAGCGCGCTCACCGGCCAGAAGGGGGTGTGATCGGCCTGCACGAGGATGACTGTTCCCGTGTGGTCCCAGATGACGTCCTCGCCGCACATACGGATCTCCACCCGTTGCGGGTGCGCATCACGCAGCCCGTCCACCGACAGACCCATCAGCGCGTTGAGCGAACCGACCAACCAGGCGGGCTCATCCCCCTCCCCGTCGAAGGCAGGGCCGTGGGCGGCCGCGTCCGCCAGGGCTGCGAAGGGATCCGCCACCAGCAGCCACCAGTACAGCTCCGAGCGGCCCACCGTGCGGGTCTGCACCGTCGGCGTGAGGGAGCACTCGGTGCTGGAGGTGTCCCCGTTGATCGAGTAGACCGTCTGCTCCTGCTCCACGTTGACGACGCTCCCCAGCCCCAGCACGGCCGCGGGCGTCCCGAGGGCCACGGCCGCCGTGAGCGCGTACACGATCCCGACGGCGATGCGTGCCCCCAGCGCACGCGCCGCCCAGCCGAGGCAGCAGGAGGCCCAGCCCATGAGCGCGAGCAGCAGCAGATGAGCCGGCACCGCCCACGGCGACGCCCCCTCCAGGCCCAGGCCGAGGACCACCAGCGGTACCGCCTCCACCGCTACGAAGGGCAGGACGAGGAGCAGGCGTGCGAGCACAGCGGCGGCGCCGCAGGCCGTCGGCCCGCAGGTCTCCTTCGCATGGTGCTCGAGCGCCCCCGGGCCTGGCGCTCCCGGACCCGCCGCACCCTCAACGGCGGCCCGTTCGCACCGGGCCGCCAGCAGGGGTGCGAGAAGCAGACCCGCGCAGGCGGCGCTGAGCAGTGAGGCGTCGTAGGCGAGCGGCCCGAGCTGCCAGCGCGAGGCCCCGCCGAGGGCGAGGGCCACGAGCGTGCCGAAGGACACGGTCCACTGCGCGAGCGTCCAGCGCACGAGGACACGGGCGAGCCGGGCCGTGCGGAACGTGAGCCGGGCCTGGGCGAGGGCCTGCGGCAGCAGGCCGGTGGCGCCCGCCCCGGCGGGTGCGCCCGCGGGGACGGCCTGCGGGGTGAGGGAGGGCCCGGGCGTGCTCATGCCGTCACGCTACGAGCCTCGTCGGTGTTCCGGCACGGTGCACTCCGTCCCATTGCGCCTTGCGGGGCCAACAGTGTGCGAGAGCCGAGCGTCCTAGACTCAACACCATGGTGGAGCAGCCGATCACGACTCTGAGCCTGACCAACCTCGGGCCCTTCGAGTCTGTCGAGATGACCTTCTCGCCCCAGGTCAATGTCATTGTCGGCACCAACAACACCGGCAAGTCCCTGCTCCTTCGGACGCTGTACGCCATGACGTCCGTCGCCTCCGAGAAGTCCAACCCGGTCCGGTTCCCGCCTGACGAGGACATGGACGGGCTGCTGTGGCCGACCGCTGTCCGGGACAAGCTGTGCGGTGTCTTCAACGTGGACACGCTGCGCTCTCTCACAACGCACGGACGGCAGCAGACGCACCTCACCATCACGCTGGGCGATGACAGCGACCTTCACCTTCGTTTCCCGGGCGACGATCCCCCGGGGGGAACGCACAGCATCAAGGTCGGTCTCGCCTTCCACCGGCCTCGCGCCTTCCCGGTCTTCCTGCCCGCGCACGAGATCCTCTCGGTCGCACCCGGTCTGCGTTCGCTGTACGCGACCTATGAGGTTCCTTTCGACGAGACGTGGAACGACCTGGCGGAGCTCCTGTACCGCCCCCGCCTCAAAGGCCGCTCGGGGACCAGCGTCGAGGACGCTGTCACCGAGGTCATGGGAGGCCGGTTCGAGGTGGACGGCGACCGCTTCGTCCTCAGGCGGAGCGGGTCCGACGAGGACCGCCTGGAGGCACCGCTCGTGTCCGAGGGCCACCGCAAGCTCGGCATGCTTCAGGTCCTGCTGTCCAACGGGGTCCTGAGGGATCAGGGCTACCTCTTCTGGGACGAGCCTGAGGCCAACCTCAACCCGGCAACCATTCGTGCCCTCGCGCCGCTCGTCGCCCGTCTCGCCGCCCACGGCGTACAGGTCTTCCTTGCCACCCACAGTCTCTTCCTCCTGCGCGAGCTGCAGATGCTCGACGAGGACGGCGCGGCAGACATTCGCTACACCGGCCTCGACAGGGAAGAGTCCGGGGCCGTCGTCGCCGCCCAGGCCGACGACCTGGACGACCTTCCCGTCCTGACGGCTCTGGACGCCGAGCTCGAGCAGAGCTCTCGCTACCTCTACTACCGGTGACGCACGATGCCTGACCTCGACGTCGACGGCTCCGTCTTCTCTTTCGAGGACGGGTGGGACGTGACGAAGTACGACGAGTGGCCGTACTTCCGGAACGTCCTTACCCGGCTCAAGGACCCGACGGACAGAGGTCTGCACGGGTGTGACATCGTCGCGCTCGACGGTGACGACCTGTGGCTCATTGAGGCGAAGGACTACTCCCGCGGGGATGCGGAGGCCCCTCACGACCTGGTCGCCCTCGTAAGCGAGAAGGTCATGGACACCCTCGCGGGCCTGCACGCCGGAACCAGGGACGAGCATAACCACTTCCAGTTCTGCCGTCGGGCGGTGCGGGCGCGCGGGCTGTACGTCGTTCTGCGAATCGATCTCCCCGGTGCGCAGCCGTACGCCGCGAAGGTGCGACGGGCGAAGGCTGTGACGGCGATGGTGGACTACCACCAGGCGCTGAGGAAGAAGCTGCGGCGTGTTGTCAACGGCAGGATCTATGTCGTCACCGGCCGGGAGGACCCGCCGGTCGTCCCGTGGACGGTCCGGTGGGCCGAAGACGCGAGGTCGGCGCACCTGCCCGGACACTGACGGCCCGTCGGGCGCCTGCCGCCCCGGCGCGGGCCCGCGACCGCATCTCAGGATGGAGGATCACACGGGTCCGCCCAGCGGACGGGCCGTATGCTGAGGCCAGAAGCCACGCCGTCGTGGGCCTGACGCCGCCCGCGCGCCCGGTCCGCGACACCGGCCCGCGCCCCTCCCGTGGCCCGGGTCGCCCCCAGTGAACGGAGCACCCCACATGGCCCTGGTCGTGCAGAAGTACGGCGGCTCGTCCGTGAGCGACGTCGAGGCGATGCGTCGCGTCGCCAAGCGCGTCGTCGCCACCCGCAACGCGGGTAACACCGTCGTCGTCGTCGTCTCCGCCATGGGTGACACCACCGACGAGCTGCTCGACATGGCCGACGCCCTGA
>CALEXZ010000050.1 GCA_937926195.1 uncultured Actinomyces sp. | reverse complement strand
GCGCCTGGCCCTGCCCAACGCCCGCATCCTCATCCACCAGCCCGCCATGGAGGGCGTGCAGGGGCAGGCCTCCGACATCGAGATCGTCGCCGACGAGATCGACCGCATGCGCACCTGGCTCGAGGAGACCCTGGCCTCGCACACCGGTCAGGACGTCGAGAAGGTCCACCGGGACCTCGAGCGCGACAAGATCCTCACTGCCGTGGCGGCCAAGGAGTACGGCATAGTCGACCAGGTGCTCGTCTCGCGCAAGACCCCGCCCTCGCCCCACTCGGCCTGAGCGGTGCCCGCCGGGCCCGAGCCCGGCGCCGACCCACGGAGCCCGACGGACCAGCCCGTGCTGCGCCGTCGGGCTCCGCTGTGAGCGAGAGGAACTGCCCTCCCAGCACGATTTAGTGTAGCGCAACACGGCGTGCCCCGTGCGCGGAACGCCTGACACCCGTAGGCTGTACTTATCCCCGCCTTGAAACAGGCATAAATCCCCGCCCTCAGGCAGAACCGGAGGAATCGTGGCACGCAGCGCCGAGAGTGTCGACCTTCTCAAGTGCTCCTTCTGCGGCAAGAGCCAGAAGCAGGTCAAGAAGCTCATCGCCGGCCCCGGCGTCTACATCTGCGACGAGTGCATCGAGCTGTGCAACGAGATCGTCGATGAGGAGCTGGGAGAGTCCGGCGCGGGTGTTCCCCTTGAGCTGCCCAAGCCGAAGGAGATCTTCGACTTCCTCAACCAGTACGTCATCGGCCAGGAGGGCGCCAAGCGCGCCATGAGCGTGGCCGTGTACAACCACTACAAGCGCGTGCAGGTGCGCGAGCGCGCCGTCGCCGAGGGGGACGGCCTCGAGCTCGGCAAGTCCAACATCCTGCTGCTCGGTCCCACCGGCACCGGCAAGACCCACCTGGCCCGCACCCTCGCCCGCTTCCTCGACGTCCCCTTCGCGATCGTCGACGCCACCGCCCTGACCGAGGCGGGATACGTCGGCGAGGACGTGGAGAACATCCTCCTCAAGCTCATCCAGGCCGCCGACGGCGACGTCAAGCGCGCCGAGAAGGGCATCATCTACATCGACGAGATCGACAAGATCGGCCGCAAGGCCGAAAACCCGTCGATCACCCGCGACGTCTCCGGCGAGGGCGTCCAGCAGGCGCTGCTCAAGATCATCGAGGGCACCACCGCCTCCGTGCCGCCCGGGGGCGGGCGCAAGCACCCCCACCAGGAGTTCCTGGAGATCGACACGACGAACATCCTGTTCATCGCCGCGGGCGCCTTCGCCGGCATCGAGGAGATCGTCCGCCAGCGTCGGCGCAAGGAGTCCGGCGCCTCCTCCCTCGGCTTCGGCGGGGTCCTTGCGCAGACGGACGCGGAGGCCGTCACCACCCAGGTGCGTCCCGAGGACCTGCACAAGTTCGGCCTCATCCCCGAGTTCATCGGCCGCCTGCCCGTCATCGCGACCGTCCACGACCTGGGCGTCGAGGACCTCGTGCGGGTCATGACCGAGCCGCGCAACGCCCTGGTCTCCCAGTACCAGTACCTCTTCAGCCTCGACGGCGTCGAGCTCGAGCTCACCCCCGGCGCCGTCGAGGCCGTCGCCGAGCTCGCCCTGGCGCGCAAGACGGGGGCGCGCGGACTGACGAGCATCGTCGAGGAGGTGCTCGGCGACGCCATGTTCGAGGTCCCCTCCCTGCCGGAGGTCGGACGCGTCGTCGTCGACGCCGACGCCGTGGCCGGGCGCTCCCGCCCCCGCTACGAGGCGGGCTCGGGGACCCTGACCGCCACCACCAAGGGCGACAGGAGCCGCAGCGCATGAGCGCTCACGCCGACGGCGTGCCGCCGCAGCTCGCTGCCTTCCGGGCCACCATCGACAACCTCGACGCGGCCCTCGTGCACCTGCTCGCCGAGCGCTTCCGCTGCACCCAGCAGGTGGGGCGGCTCAAGGCCGAGCTCGACCTGCCGCCGTCGGACCCCACGCGTGAGGAGCGCCAGGTCAGGCGCCTGCGCGCCTTGGCCGAGGAGTCGGGGCTGGATCCGGTCTTCGCCGAGAAGTTCTTCGCCTTCGTGGTGGCGGAGGTCATCCGCCACCACGAGGCGATCCGTGACGGGCGCGACCTCGCCTGAGCCCGGGCGTCAGTCGCGGGCGCTCGGGGCCGGGCCCGAGGGGACCTTGGCGTAGAGCCCCTCGATCTCCTCGGCGAAGCGCGCGGTGGCCTCAGCCCGCCTGACCTTGAGGGAGGGCGTGAGCAGGCCGTTCTCCACCGTGAAGTCAGTGGCCAGGACGCTGAAGGTGCGGATCGACTCGGCCCGGGACACCGCCTCGTTGGCGCGGGCGACGGCCTTCTCCAGGGCGGCGAGCACGCGCGGGTCCGTCGAGGCCGCCACCGGGTCCATCGTCTCCAGGCCGTGCGAGGACAGCCACAGGGGCAGCATCTCCGCGTCGAGGGTCACCAGGGCGCCGATGCACGGACGGTTGTCGCCCACGACGAGCACCTGGCTCACCAGCGGGTGGGCCCGCAGACGGTCCTCAAGCAGCGCCGGGGCCACGTTCTTTCCTCCGGCGGTGACAATGAGCTCCTTCTTGCGACCCGTGATGCGCAGGTGGCCGCCGGGGGCGAAGGAGCCGATGTCGCCCGAGCGCAGCCAGCCGTCCTCGGTGAAGGCCTCGGCGGTGGCCTCCTCGTTGCCGTGGTAGCCGCGGAACAGGCCGATGCCCTGGATGAGGATCTCGCCGTCCTCGTCCAGGCGGATGCGGCTGCCCGGGAGCGGCAGGCCGACGGAGCCGATGAGGATGTTGTCGGGCGGGTTGACCGTGCAGGGGGCGGTGGTCTCGGTCAGGCCGTAGCCCTCGAGGACGATGACTCCGGCACCCCGGTAGAAGTGCCCCAGGCGCTCACCCAGCGGGCCTCCGCCCGAGACGACGTGGCGCACCCGCCCGCCCATGATGCCGCGCAGCGTGCGGTAGACGAGCCGGTCGAAGGCGGCGTGCTGGGCGCGCAGGGCGCGGCTGGGACCCTCGTGCGTGTCGAGGGCGCGCGAGTAGGCGATAGCGGTCTTGGCGGCCATGCGGAAGATCTTCTGCTTGGCGCCGTGGGCGCGGGCGTCCGCGGCGTTGTAGATCTTCTCGAAGACCCTGGGCACCGCTACGACGAAGGTCGGGCGCAGGGTCGCGAGGTCCGTGACGAGGTTCCTCACGTCGGGGGAGTGGCCGAGGACCCCGTGGTCGGAGCACACGACGGTCACCTGGATGAAGCGGCCGAGCACGTGGGCCAGCGGCAGGAAGAGCAGCAGCCGCACGTCCGTGCCGCCCAGGACCTCGGGAACGTGGGCGCAGGTGTTGTAGCCGATGCCGGCGAGGTTGCCGTGGGTGAGCTCGGCGCCCTTGGGGCGCCCCGTAGTCCCTGAGGTGTAGACGATGGTCGCCAGGTCCCCGCTGGTGAGGCGGGCGGTGCGGGCGTCGAGCTCGCGGTGCTCGACGCCCTTGCCCTGGGCGATGAGCTCGGTGACGGCGTTCTTCGACAGGGTGAGCACGTCGAGGTCGCACAGGCTGGAGCCGGGCTCCGCGGTGCGGGCCAGGGCGCGCAGCATGGTCTCCATGGCCTCGTTCTCGACGACTGCCAGGCGCACGCGCGCGTCGGAGAGGATCCACTCCGCCTGCTCGGCGGAGGAGGTCTCGTAGACCGGGACGACGACGAGGCCCGCCTCCCAGGCGGCGAAGTCCATGAGCGTCCACTCGAAGCTCGTGTGGGCCATGATGGCGACGGTGTCGCCGGGCTGGAGGCCGCGGGCGACGAGCCCGGCGGCCACCTCGCGCACCTGGGCGCGGAAGGCGGCCGCGCTCACCTCCCGCCAGCTCCTGCCCAGGGAGGACTTGCGCAGGAAGAGGGGGCCGCGCGGGTTGCGGCGCGCGCGCTCGGCCAGGGCCCAGGGGGTGGTCATCCCCGCGTGCACGGGCACGAGCAGCGGCGTGGAGTACTCCCGGGCGGTGGAGGGACGACGCGTCGTCGTCGCAGGGGCGGCCGTGGCATCGCAATCGCTCATGCCCACAAGTCTGGTGCACGGGGTGCTGTGCGTGGAAGGTGAACCCGCCAGGCAATGGAGGCCAGACCTGTGGAATCCACGGGGCGGGCGCAGCGGCTCCACCGGCTGCGCCGGGCGCCCGCCACCGGGCCCGCGCTGCTGCTCAGCCGGGCCGTCGGCCCGCGCCTGCGGCTCAGTCGGTCTGCGGGCCCCTCCTGGTGGAGGCGTAGATCTCGGCGACGGCGTCGGCGTGCGCAGTCATGACGGCGGCGCGCTTGACCTTGAGCGAGGGGGTGAGCAGCCCGTTGGCCTCGGTGAAGTCGGTGGTGAGCACCCGGTAGGCGCGGATGGACTCCGCCCGGGAGACGGCCCGGTTGGTGCGGGCCACGGCCCGGTCGAGGGCAGCCAGCACCTGGGGGTGGCGGGAGGCCTCGACGACGTCCATCTCCGGCAGGCCGTGGTTGACCAGCCACTGCGGCAGCATCTCCTTGTCGAGGGTCACGAGCGCAGAGATGAAGGGCTCGCCGTCGCCGATGACGACGACCTGGCTCACCAGGGGGTGCCCGCGCAGACGGTCCTCCAGGATCGCCGGGGCGACGTTCTTGCCGCCCGCGGTGACGATGAGCTCCTTCTTGCGCCCGGTGA
>CALEXZ010000049.1 GCA_937926195.1 uncultured Actinomyces sp. | reverse complement strand
GTTACCGACGAGCCAGTCGAAGCTCTCGGTCTGGAGGGCGAGCAGATTCGGAGCCTGCATGGGCTCAGCGATCTTGGCAAAGTTGATACGACGCGACGCGGTACGAGCGGCGATGTCAGCAGCAGTGGGTGCAGAGGTGCGCGAGGCAGCCAAAGGGGGATCCTTCCCTCAGATCGGGGATCACACAACGCGCACCGCGAGCAAAGGGTTGAGTAGAATCTGCGGTGTCGGGCTCGCGCCCGCCAGGGTTCCGGTCGGGCCGAGGCCCGCGCGGAGGGCAGATACTCCTCGCGCCAATACACACAATGCACGCAAAGCGCTAGCGTACACGGCCGACGTCAAGGACTCTACGCCGATTCCCACCTCATCCTTGCGATTCCCACCACAGTCGCGCATACTGCCCCGCCCGCGCCCTCCGCGTGACCTGAATCCCTCAGCATGATCGGTTCTCGAAGCAGCTGGACCGGTTCGCGCCAGGCCGCTGCAGCCCCTCCGCACTTCCCAGCTGTCCCCGTTCCCACAGCCAACGCCGCTAACGCCGCCGAGAACGTACCTTCGATTCGGCGACTGCGTTCTCCCGCAGACCACTGGGGGCGGACCTCAGTCATCTGCAGGACATCGCAGTTCTCGCAGAGAAAGTACGTTCCCGATCCCCCGCCAGGTCCGCCGACACAGACACCAACCGGTCTCCGACCCGACGGCGCTCCACCAGCCTGAGCCCGACGACGTCGACGCAGGCCGACACCGCGGCGCCCCGGCAGACGACCGGGTCCCGCCCACCTGGTGGTGGACGGGACCCGGTGACGCTGGACCTCCCCAGCCTTCGGCGACCCTCAGGCCGCTTCAGGCAGCGGGGAGAAACTCACTTGAGGGTGACGGTGGCGCCGGCGCCCTCGAGCTGCTCCTTGGCCTTCTCGGCGGTCTCCTTGTTGACGCCCTCGAGGACGGCCTTGGGAGCGGAGTCGACGAGCTCCTTGGCCTCCTTCAGACCGAGGGAGGTCAGGGCGCGCACCTCCTTGATGACACCGATCTTCTTGTCGCCGGCAGCCTCGAGGACGACGTCGAACTCGGACTTCTCCTCCTCGGCAGCGGCGGCGGCGTCGGCGCCGGGGGCGGCGGCAACGGCGACGGCGGCGGGGGCCGCGGCGGTGACGTCGAAGGTCTCCTCGAAGGCCTTGACGAACTCGCTGAGCTCGATGAGGGTGAGCTCCTTGAAGGCCTCGATGAGCTCGTCAGTGGTCAGCTTCGCCATGATGGGCGTTCCTTCCTGCAAAAGGGTCCTGCACCGTCTGTGTCAGCACAGGGTCTGTGTGGTGTGTGGGTGACGCGCGCGGCTCAGGCCGCGGTCTCCTGCTTGTCGCGCAGGGCGTCGACAGTGCGGACCGCCTTGGAGGCGGGCGCGACGAAGAGGTACGCGGCCTTGGACAGCGACGCCTTCATAGCGCCGGCAGCCTTGGCGAGCAGCACCTCGCGGGACTCGAGCGAAGCCAGCTTCTCGACCTCGGCGGCGTCCAGGACGTTGCCGTCCATGACACCGCCCTTGACGATGAGCTTGGCGTTGTCCTTGGCGAAGTCACGCAGGGCCTTGGCGGCCGTGACCGGCTCGCCGGTGACGAAGGTCAGGGCGGTGGGGCCCTTGAGGTCGTCAGCGAAGGCCTCCAGGCCGGCCTCGCGGGCGGCGATGGCAGCAAGCGTGTTCTTCACCACGGTGTACTCGGCGTGACCGGCGAGCGAACGACGCAGCTCCTTGAGCTCGGCGACGGTCAGCCCGCGGTACTCAGTCAGCAGCACCGCACCGGAGTCGCGGAACCTGCCCGCGAGCTCGGCGACAGCCGCCTCCTTGTCAGGCCTTGCCATGGGCCCTCCTTCCGTGGTCTGCCGCAGGCGCCCGAGCCCTGGAACGGAAGAAGCCCCGCGCCGGCAAGGCACGGGGCTCGCGCTCCACCCGGGGTGGAGGGGTCTCGTTCTCACCTGCGCTGGCCTCGCCGCCCGTGGGCACCGAACTTGGTCCCGGTCCTGTGGGCCGGGAGACCTGCGGTCTTTGGCAGTTGCCAGACTACCGGTCCGGCCGCCCGGCTCCGCAAGCGCTGCGCGGCTCCAGCGCGGTGCGATCGGTCACGTGGCCGGTCTCCACCGGGGCCTCGCCCTCGTGTGGCGCCCGCCCCTTCACGGTGGCCGGTCCGCGGGCCTACGGTGTCGTCGTGCCTCAGCTCTTCCCCACGTGGGCCTCGCCCACCGCTCCCGCCCGTCTGCTCGTCGACGGCGTCGACTCCGGCATGCCCCTGTGGGTCACACGCAACCGCAAGGAGCGCAACGCCGGCCTGCTGGGAACGGACGGGCTCGACGGTGCCCTGTGGATCCGCGGCTGCAACTGGATCCACACCTTCGGCATGCGTCACACCATCGACGTCGTCTATGTCGCCCGCTCGGGCCGTGTGCGTGCGGTGCGCACGACCCGGCCGGGGCGCCTGGGGGCGCCCCGGCTGACAGCCACCGCGGTCGTCGAGATGCCCGCGGGGGCCGCTGCCAGCGCCGGGATCGTCGTCGGCAGCGTGCTGGCCGTCGGACAGGCCGACGACGCCCCGACCGCCTGAGGGCCCCTCACGTCACAGGAGGGCGATCCCGTTCTCGAAGACGACGCGGTGGCGCCCGTGGTTCGCAGACGCGTCCCAGTGCAGCAGCAGGATCGCCTTGTTGACCTCGTCCTCACGCACGAACCACACACTGCCTGCGAAGTCACCCGCCTTGCTCCACAGGAAGCTGACGGCCTGGCCCTCGACCGTGTCGGTGTCGAACGCGTGCGTCTGCGCCTCACGCAGCTCGGTGATGCCCGGGTCCTGGAGGAAGCCGGCGACGGTCTCGTCCAGGGTGGCTCCTGGCGGCCCGTCTCCGACCATGACCGAGCCGGGCAGGGGGGACCCTTCGGCGCGGTCCGTCCAGGCGCGCGCCCACGTGACGGCACCGCCGCGCGCCTCCGGCTTGCCGATGTCGTTCCAGTCCCTGCCGACGAGGACGGAGACTCCCTCCGCCTGGCGACGCTGCCAGAGATCGCTGTGCACCGACAGGTCGGGCTCGTCGGTCGTGACCAGCCCGGCATCGAAGGAGGAGACCATGCTCTCGTCCACCTTCGGCCCGAAGAGGACGACGACGGCCTGCGAGCGGTCGTTCGACACGGTCCACAGGGCACCGGAACCGGCGGTGGAGGTGAGCGACCGGCGCTCACCGGAGCCGGTCCTGTCGGTGTCACCGAGCGTGACGTCGGCACCAA
This sequence comes from uncultured Actinomyces sp., assembly GCA_937926195.1. Classification (GTDB taxonomy): domain Bacteria; phylum Actinomycetota; class Actinomycetes; order Actinomycetales; family Actinomycetaceae; genus Actinomyces. Next base: position 8,637 of record CALEXZ010000049.1, on the reverse strand, counting down.
CGACCTCCTTGAGGGCAGCCAGCCCGTTCTCTGACGACACGTCGTCCTCGGCTCCCGGTCCCCACAATCGCGCCAGGACGAGGTCGGAGCCGGCAACCGCGGAGGTGTCGCTGGCCCAGCAGCGGTCCCAGTAGAAGAGGGCGGAGCCGGTCTCCCGAGTGAAGGGGCTCATGCCCGCGGGCACGGGAGTCGTCAGAGGCTCCATGGTCTCCAGGCCCCAGCCGTCGGGCAGTGAGGCTGGCCCGCGGTCCTGCGATCCGCCGTCGGAGCAGGCCACGAGCGTGCCTGAACCAGTCATGGCTGCCGCCGCACAGGCCCCCAGGAGCAGGCGCCGGGAGAGTGCCATGGGGTTCCTTGCAAGGTGGAAGGACGGTGTTCACAACGTACCGGGCGTGCAAGGTCGGGTGCAGGGGCCTTCGCCCCATATCTGCGGGCGGCCTCGGGGTCTAGGGCTCAGGCGGGTAGTGCGCCGGACGTGAGACAGTGACGACCGTGCACATCCTGTCGACCCTTATCCCGATCCTCGTCACCCTCGCCGTCCTGATCGTCTGCTGCACCGCGGTCTACGGGCCCGCCTCGCGCTTCGCCCGCGGGTATGTCGACGCGCTGCTCCTCGACGTCTCCACCGGTGAGATCGAGGACGAGCCCGCCCTGCGCGCCGCCCCGGGGCGGCGCAGGCTCCTGCTCCCGCGGGTACAGACGGCGTTGTTCCTCCTCGTCGCCGGCGCTGCCGGTGCCGGCGCGCTCAGCTCGGGCAGGTGGTGGGACCTCGTTCTCGCCCTGCCGGTCATGGCCGCGCTGACGGTGGCGGGTAGTACCGACGCCGTCTGCCACCGTCTGCCGAACGGCCTGCTTGACCCAGCCACCTTGTGCGCCGCGCTCGCCCTGCTCCTCGACGCGGGCTGGCGCGCGCTCAGCTCGGGCGAGCCGTCCCAGGCCGTCGCGCCGGTGCTCGCTTCGCTGGGGGCCGCCGCCGGGCTCGGCTTCGTCACCTTCCTCATGACGCTCCTGCCCCTGGGGCTTGGGCTGGGTGACTTCAAGCTGTGCTGCCTCATCGGGCTCTGGCTCGGCCGCCTCCACTGGGCGGTTCCGGTCCTCGGCGTCGTGGCCGGGCTGTTCCTTGCCGGACTCGTCGCCATCGCGCTCATGGTCACGCGCCGCGCCCAGCGGCACACGATGATGGCCATGGGGCCCTACCTCATCGCCGGCGCCTTCGGAGTCTGGGGCTTGGTCGTCCTGTGACCCCGCTCCGCCGTCGGCACCCGGGGCCGACGGCGTGGCTGTCCGAGCACGTGACCGGCTCTCCTCAGGTGAGGTCAGAGGGGCGCGAGGCCGCAGGCGGGGGCAGCCGGACCTCGTCGCCGTCGGGTCGCGAGCGATGAGGGTTACGACGCAGCAGGCGCCCGAGCACAGCGCCTGCGAGCGTGCCGGCCAGGAAAAGGCCGGTGACGAAGAGGTTTGCCAGGGCGTTCGTGTCGAGCTCTGCGGCGGGGCTGGGCATGGCCAGGAGGATGAAGCCGACAGGGACCGGGAGGACGACGAGGGCGTGGAGCATGACGCCCGTGGCCCCACGCAGCCAGGCGGGCGGCATGACGAGCGTTCCGGCGAGCGCGGACAGAGCAGGAATGCCGAAAATGGGCACGAGACTGAGCCACGTCAGCACACCACTGAAGCCCATCCACCCCGTAGCCTCGGCAACGGCGCCGCTGAGCACGACGACCGACACCAAGGTCACGAGGCTCGCCGCCCATCCGAGGACCGTGCGCACCAGCACCACACGCCTACGGGGGCCGCGGTCCTCCGTCAGGTCGATCGTCATGCGGTCGTCTCCTGTGTCAGGCAGCAGGCTGCGGTGGTGGGGTGTCCTGGGCGCCGCAGGTCCTCGGCACCGTCACGAGGAGGGGACGACCCCGGGGATGAAGGTCAGCGGGATGGGCCGGCCCTCCGCACCGTCACGAGGAGGGGACGAGCACCTGGATGCCTGCGGCGATACCGGCAATGATCTCCTCCGTCACGCCTGACCCGGTCAGGCCGACGACGACCATGAGCCCGGACTTCTCGTCCTTGGCGACGAGCAGGTAGTCGTGGCCGGCACCGTCGCCGTAGGGGACGTCGACGCGCTGGACCTCGTCCTCACCGCCCTCGATCTCCTTGGCCTTGGGGTAGTAGGGGTCGTGCTGGCCGAACAGGTCGACCGTGCCAAGGGTCTCAGCCACCTCGACGGCGTCCTTGGGCGGGTACACGATGACCGCCTCCGGGCCCTCGGTCATCCCAAGCAGACGCACCGTGGTCGCGGAGTCGTTGAAGTCCGGCGTGTCCTGGAGGACCCAGTCCCAGCTCGACACCTGGGCGCCCTCGGGGACGGTCACCTCCTGCCACTGGGGAGGCACGGCCACCGACAGCAGGCCCTTCTCCTTGCGCACCCACCCCTCGGGCACCTCGGGGGACCCCGAGCAGGAGGCCAGAGCACCAGCGCCGATACAGGCAACCGGGAGGGAGAGGACGGCGCGGCGACGCATACCCTCGGCAGGGATGTCAGAACGAGTCATGGGCTTCTCCTCAGGTCATGTCGGGCGGGTATGGAGCGGCGGACGGTGAGCCCCGGGTCTAGAAGCTGTCGCGCAGCAATCGGTCCGGGTCACGACGCAGCAGACGCCCGAGCACAGCACCGATGAGCGTGCCGACGCTGATGACGCCCACCAGGAAGACTATGAGCATTCCGGTGACGAACTCCGAGAAGGGCCCGAACATGGAGAAGAGGTTGAAGGCGATCGGGACCGGGAGGACGACGAGGGCGTGGAGCAGCGCGCCCTTGGCCCCACGCAGTGCGGCGGGGGGCATGACGAGCGTGCCTGCGAGCGCGGACAGGATCGGCACGACAAGGGCGAGCAGGACGTTGAACCATCCGGTCGCGGGACCGACGGCCTTGATGATCTCACGGGCCACGAGGTAGCCGACGAGGCTCGCCGCCCATCCGACGACCGTGAACACCAGCAGGGAACGCCCACGAGGGCCGCGGTCCTCCGTCACGTCGGTCATCGTCATGTGTTCGTCTCCTGTCGTAGGCAGCGTGCTGCGGTGCGTGCGACATTCTAGGCGGTCCGCGTGGCGGTGGTCGGTGCGAAGCCGGGGACCGCTCCCCACCGTGGCCGTGTCACCACGACCCTCCTGACGCGCCTCCACCGGTGTTTCCTGCTGATTGCCCGTCGCACACGTCGTTGTTCCGCCGTAGGCGCGGGGCCCCGGGCCCCGTGGGCGACTCAAGGTAGGTCGAGCTGACGACGTTCTGGTCCTCGTTGGAGAAGGAGAATCCCAGGCCGAGCTTGAGCCCGAGGGCGACCTCGCCCCCCAGGCGAACTTGCCGTTCTTGACGTCGTAGACGGTGTGCGAGCTCGTAGCTCCCTCGTACATCGCCTGTCCCATCGGGTCGCCCGGGGCGGGCATCGAGGGGTCGAGGATGTTCGACGGCAGGAGGATGTTCCCTCCGGCCCCCGCTGACGTCATGTTCGCCGCAGCCCAGCCCTCAACCACCGGGCGGTTGGCATCGGTCACCTCGATCGTCGTCTTGGTGACGTGGGCGTGATATCCCGATCCCTCACCGTTCACGGTGCCCTTCTTGTTGCCGATCTTGTTGACGGGACCGTTGGTCCCCGACCACGTCACGTTGCCCGAGGTCACCTGGTTGAAGGTCACGCTTGACAGCCGAGGCTGGCCGTCCGGCCCGGGCTTGAAGCTGTAGGTGACCGTCCCGTTGTATGTCCCATTCCCGCCGATGCCGAGGAACGTCATATTCGCTCCACCACCGATGCTCCCCTCGTAGCCTGTCGTCACGGAGTACTCGCCCTCGTGACCGGCACGGCGATCATCGGTACGCGTGTACGACGTGCTCACGGAGGCCTTCGCGAAGATACCCATATTGGGGTTGAATGCCTCCTCGCCGAGCTCCTTGTTGTCATGGCCGAATCGCAGACCGACGTCGCCGTTGGCATGCTCCTCCGCCTTGATGGTCGTCGAGGTCTTGTCAGGCGGCCGCGGCGCAGAGGGCTGGTTGCCTGTGACGAGGGAGTACCCGGCATAGAGGGGATCAGAGGCGAGCCTCATCACGTGGCCGACATACGCCTGGTACTGCTGGACGAAGGCGTTCATCTCCTCCTCGGAGCCGAACTCCCACGTGTCGCCGTTCTTGGCATTGATACTCCCTCCGGCAGACAGGTCCGCGCCGATGCCGGAGTCGCCGATCTCCCCCTTGGTCCCGACGCCCACCTCGCCTCCAACACCGAGGCCCCCGGAGGCGACCACTCGGTAGCGAGTCCTGATATCCCCTGTCTCAGGGTCGTAGTACTGCTCGCGCTGGGTGAGGAAGCTGAAGTCTGGCGAGAGCTTGACGACTCCGATCTTGGTGTAGCCCGATGAGCCGTCCTGATGGGAGGAGACGACGCAGTCCTTCGGGCGGCGCGGGTCCACAGGCTCCCGACCTGAGGGCACCGTCGGCTCTGTCGGTTTGCTGCCGCAGGACTCGTTGAAGATCTTGCAGATCTCGTTGCGCACTCCGGTGGCGACGTCCTGGCCGACCGGCGTCATCCCCACCGCCAGCGCCCCCACGAGGATGACGACGACGACGATGACACCCGCGTACACCGCCGAGCCCGCACCCACCTCACCACGACGCACCCGGGCAATCACTCGAGGCACGCTGGTCCACCCCATCATCGTCTCCTCTCTGCGCCGCACACACACGTGACCTACATCAAGGTTACGAGCGTGATCGGCACAGAGTCAGGGGCGCCCGCCCTCGGTCCGCCCCGCGGCAGACGGCGTTCGTCACCGGCACCGAGGGCGAGCCGCCCCAGGCGGACGGGTCAGGAGGTCACTCGCACACCAGGTTGTCCTGGCGCTGACGGGGCGCTCCCGGAGACGACGGCGAGGCCAGGTACGTCGAGCTCACCACGTTCTGGTCCTCGTTGGAGAAGGAGAATCCCGCACCGAGCTTGAGCCCGAGGGCGACCTCGCCACCTAGGGCGAACTTGCCGTTCTTGACGTCGTAGACGGTGTGCGAGCTCGTAGCCCCCTCGTACATGGCCTGTCCCATCGGGTCACCCGGAGTGGGCGTCGAGGGGTCGAGGATGTTGCCGGGCACGAGAAGGTCCCCGCCGTAGAGCGACGCCTCCCTGTTGTGCGCCGCCCACGACTCGACGACCGCCCGGTTGGCGTCGGTCACCTCGATCGTTGTCTTGGTGACGTGGGCGTGCTTGCCCGAGCCCTCACCGCTGACGGTGCCCTTCTTGTTGTCGATCTTGTTGACGGGACCGTTGGTCCCCGACCACGTGAGGTCGCCCGAGGTCACCTGGTTGAAGGTCACGCTCGTCAGAGCAGGGTTGCCGTCCGGCCCGGGCTTGAAGTTGTAGGTGATCGTCCCGTTGTAGTTCCCGTTGCCGCCGACACCCACGAAGACCGCGTTCACTCCTCCGCCGATGGTCCCCTCGTAGCCGTAGGTCAAGGAGTACTCGCCCTCGTGACCGGGACGGTGGTCCTCGGTGCGTGTGAACGACTTGCTTCCCGAGGCCTTCGCATACACACCCGCATTGAGGTTGAGGCTCTTCTCACCGGTCTCCTTGTTGTCCTTCCCCAGGCGCAGCCCGGCGTCACCGTTGGCAAGAGCCTCAGCCTTGAAGGTCAGCGAGGTCTTGTCAGCCGGCCTCGGGGGCTTGGGGTAGTCGCCCGTGAAGAGGGTGTAGCCGGCGTAGAACGGGTCGAATCGGGATCGCAGCACGTTGAAGCGATACTCCTCGTACCCCTTGATGAAGGCGTTCATCTCCTCCTCGGAGCCGAACTCCCACGTGTCACCGCTCTTGATGCCGACGTTCAGCTCAGCGGACACGTCAGCGCCGAGGCCGGAGTCGCCGACCTCGCCCTTGGTCCCGACGCCCACCTCGGCTCCCAGGGCGCCACCCTCCGTGGCGACCACCCGGTAGCGGGTCCTGACCTCTCCGGTCTTCGGGTCGTAGTACTGCTCGCGCTGGGTGACGAAGCTGAAGTCGGGTGCGACCTTGACGACGGCGACCTTCGCGTAGCTTGACTGGCTGTCCTTGTGGGAGGAGACGACGCACTCGCCCGGTCTGCGCGGATCCACCGCCGGGGGCTTGTCACCCTCACTGTCCGCGCAGGACTCGTTGAAGATCTTGCAGATCTCGTTGCGCACACCGGTGGCGACGTCCTGACCGACCGGCGTCATCCCCACCGCCAGCGCCCCCACGAGGATGACGACGACGACGATGACACCCGCGTACACCGCTGAGCCCGCACCCACCTCACCATGACGCACCCGGGCCATCACCCGGTCCAGACTCACCCGCTCCACGACTGGCTCCCCTCATCGCACCACACACACGTGACCTACGTCAAGGTTACGAGCGTGATCGGCACAGAGGCAGGGGCGCCCGCCCTCGGTCCGCCCCGCGGCAGACGGCGTTCGTCACCGGCACCGAGGGCGAGCCGCCCCAGGCGGACGGGTCAGGAGGTCACTCGCACACCAGGTTGTCCTGGCGCTGACGGGGCGCTCCCGGAGACGACGGCGAGGCCAGGTACGTCGAGCTCACCACGTTCTGGTCCTCGCCCGAGGAAGACACACCCAGGCCGAGTTTGAGCGCCAGGGCGACCTCACCACCCACGGTGGCATTGTCACTGTCGACGTCGTAGACCGTGTGGGAACTCGTGGCCCCCTCGTACATGGCCTGCGCCATCGGGTCGTCCGGCACGGGCGCCGAGGGATCGAGGATGTTTGCCGGAATGAGGGCGACATTGGGATGTGGGAGGTCCGTCCCAGGAGGGCTGATACTTCTACGGTGGTGGTCTTCAGCTGAGTTTTCCAGGTTCTGCGCCGCCCACTGCTCGACAACCGCACGGTTGGCATCCGTCACCTCAAGCGTCGTCCTGGTGACATGAGACTGCGTGCTTGTGGCCTCACCGCTGAATTTGCTCTTCGTGTCGTCGCTTTGACCAATGGGGCCGCTAGTCCCTGTCCAAGTGAGGTCCCCAGTTGTCGTCTGGTTAAAGGTCACGCTCGACAACTGGGGCAGACCGTCCGGCCCGGACCTGAAGTTATAGGTGATGGCCCCCGTGTAAGAGCCCGCCCCTCCGAGACCGACGAACACGGCGTTGATGCCCCCACCGATCGTCCCCTCGTAAGTGGTCGTCAGCGAGTACTCGCCCTCGTGACCGGGACGGTGGTCGAAGGTGAGCGTCGCGGCTTCGCCATGCGAGGCCTTGGCGTACAGGCCCGCGTTAAGATTGGTGCTCTTCTCTCCAGTCTCCTCGTTGTCCTTGCCGACGCGCAGGCCTGCATCACCGTTGACGAGGGCGCCCGACTTGACAGTCCACGAGGTTTTCTCGGCATGCCTTGGTGGCTGGGGCCAGGTGCCTGAGAGCAGGGCATATCCGGCGTAGAACGGGTTACCGAGATTAGTCAGACGCGTGTTGTACTTCTCATACTGCTCGATGAAGGAGTTCATCTCCTCCTCGGAGCCGAACTCCCACGTGTCGCCGACCTGGCCACTGCGACTATTCTCCATCGACAGGTCTGCACCAATACCCGAGTTGGCGAACTCTCCCTTGGTCCCGACCCCTGCCCCGGTCCCTGCTCCAAGTCCGTGGGTAGCCACGACCCGATAACGGGTTTTGATCTCGCCGGTCTTGGGGTCGTAGTACTGCTCACGCTGCTTGAGAAGCCCAAAGTTCTGGCCGATTTTGACGACACCGATCGTCGTGTCAACCGAGTGGTTGTCCTTGTGGGAGGAGACGACGCACTCACCCGGCCTGCGCGGGTCCACCGCCGGGGGCTTGTCACCCCCGTCAGCCTCCTCACTGCCCGCGCAGGACTCGTTGAAGATCTTGCAGATCTCGTTGCTCACACCAGTCGCGATATTCAGACCGACCGGCGTCATCCCCACCGCCAGCGCCCCCACGAGGATAACGACGACGACGATGACCCCCGCGTACGCCGCCGAGCCCGCACCCACCTCTCCACAACGCACCCGCCAGACCGCCTGGTACAGACCTGTCCGCTCCATGGTCGGCTCCTCTCCCAACGACGCAAGCACGGGACCTACGTCAAGAATGCGGGTGTCACCGGCAGCGAGACAGGGGCAGCATTCCCCGGTCCGGCCCCGCAGAGGACGAAGGCCATCACCGGCACCGAAGGCAAGCCGCCCCAGGCGGGCGGGTCAGCCGCACACGAGGTTGTTCGCACGCTGACGCGGCGCTCCCGGAGACGACGGCGAAGCCAGGAAGGTCGAGCTCTCCACCGTCTGGTCCTCGTTCGCCAGGGAGAATCCCCCACCGAGCTTGAGCCCCAACGCCGCCTCCCCTCCCAGGGAGAAGTCGTCGCCACTGACGTTGTAGGTCGTGCGCGTGCTGCTCGCCTCCTCGTACAGCAGCTGCGCCATCGGGTCGCCGTTGGCGGGAGGCGCGGACGGGTCGAGGACGTTGGACGGCAGGAGGAAGAGGGGCTTGTCGACCGGCCCCAGCTTGGTCGAGTTCGCCCTCCACGCCTCGACGACGGCCCGGTTGGCGTCCGTCACCTCGATCGTCGTCTCCGTCACGTAGGACTTGTTCACCAGCGTCCCGTTGTACTCAGCGCTG
>CALEXZ010000048.1 GCA_937926195.1 uncultured Actinomyces sp. | reverse complement strand
CGCGCCCCGGGGCTCAGGGCCGCGGCATGAGCTCGCGCAGGCCCGCCACGAAGCGCCGGTACTGGGCGGAAGCGTCGCTCATGGAGGCCCAGGTGGCCCGCGCCTCACGGCTCATCTGCGCGTAGTCCTCGGCCGACAGGTCCATGACGGACTCCACAGCGTCGGCGACCTGGGCGGCAGTGACCTCGACGGGCACGAGACGGCCGTTGACGCCGTCGTGGACGATCTCCCCCGTGCCTCCGGCGGCCGTCGCCACCACGGGCAGGGCGGCCGCCTGGGCCTCCATGACGGAGACCGGCACCCCCTCGCCGTCGGAGCAGTTGAGGAAGCAGGACAGGGCGCTGGTCGCGTACAGGCGGCGCACCTGCTCGTTGGGCATGTGCCCGGTGAGGGTGACGTCCACCCCCGGGGCGAGCTCGGCCGCCTGGCACCGCAGCGCCTCAAGACGCTGCGGGTCCGACTCGCCCACGTGCGTCCACGTCACGCGACGGCCGCGCCGGGCGAGCTCGGCCACGGTCTCCAGGACCAGGCCCACGCGCTTGTAGGGGGCCGTGTGCGAGCAGGAGACGATGGCGAAGGGCTCACCGTCCTGCGGCCGGCTCCTCAGGGGGGCCGACGACGCCGGCACGCCCAGCCGGGCCACCTGCACGCGTGCCCCGGCCTGAGGGAAGCGGCGGTGCAGGAAGCCCGCCGCGTACTCGGAGATCGGGTAGACCCGGTCGACCGCCTCCATGACGTAGCGCCGTGAGGGCACGTAGCCGCGCGGCGCGTCGGCCTCGTCGACGTCGTAGGCGTGGGCGCGCGCCACGACCCGCACCTCATGGCCGGCCAGCTCGCGGCGCCGCAGCATCCCGCCCAGGGCCGCCCCGGTGAAGAACCAGTAGGAGTAGACCGTCACCCGGTCCCCGGGCCTGAGACCCAGCTCGGGCAGCAGGCGCCGCAGCCGCGCGCGGGCGCCCAAAGCGATGGCGGCGAAGCGCACGTCCATCCCGAAACGGCCGAGGCTGCGCCACGGCGGGGTCTCGACCATCCGCTCGCGTCCCAGGAGGATCTGGGCGGCTCGCACGAGCGCCTGTGAGCGCCAGCCGCCGGGCAGCCGGGAGGCGGGCATGAGCGCGCTGCGGGCGTTGGCGGGCAGCGGCCGGGTGCGGCGGGACCCCTGCGCCAGGCGCACGGGCACGACGAGGACCTCGTCGTAGGCCTCGCACAGGATCTCGATCTCCTGCTCCAGGAACTCCTCGCCGACCTCGTAGGGGTAGAAGTCGGTGAGCAGGAGCAGGATGTCACGGCCGGTGCCGCCCGGGTCCCGGCCGGGCCGCTCGGACGGTGTCGTGGCGGTGCTCATGCGTCCTCCTCGGTGCTCGGCGCCTGCGGACCCTGTGCCTCGGCCCGCTCATTGTCCCCCGCGGGCTCCGTGCGCGGCGCACACTCCGGCGGGCTCTGCGGCTCGTCCGCCGTCTCGCCCTCGTGCTCCCCCGCCGACGGCGTCCCCGGCCCGCCCGCAGCCCCGGCCGTGGGCCCTCGTGCGTCGAAGCGGCGGGCGGCCTCGTAGGCCATGAGCGTCATGAGCACGAGCAGCAGGGCCATGAGCGCGCCCAGCACATAGGAGGTCGCCAGCAGGCCCAGGGGCGAGAGCGCCAGCCACGTCAGTGGCACGGCGGCGTACACGACGGCGAAGGCGAGCATCCACCCCTGGTTGCCGGTGACGACGAAGAGGTTGGACACCGGGGAGGTGATGAGCAGCATGAACAGCCAGGGCGTCAGGGCCCGGGCGAAGTCACCGGCCCCCTCCCACCGCTGGCCGAAGAGGAAGGGGAACAGCCACGGGGACAGCAGGTACACGGCCGCGAAGGGGGCGACCCCCACCATGAGGGCGCGCTTGACCACGGCGTGCACCAGCGGACGCATCTGCCCCGGCTCGACCACCGACAGCCGCTGGAAGAAGACGCGTGAGACCGCGCCGTTGATGAGGATGAGGGGGGCGTCCAGGACCCTCCACGCCATCTGGAACTGGCCCAGGGCGGCGGCCGAGTAGCCGGCGATGAGCAGCTGGATGCCCGACAGCCGCACGGCGTCGACGAGCGCGTTGGGGGCGTTGAGCAGCGGCATGCGCCGGTGGCGGCGGGCGACCTGGCGCAGGCTCGGGGCGTCAGCGGGCAGTGCTCTGGCGACCTCGGGGGCCTGCCTGCCGAGGTTGAGGAAGGCGAAGAGCTGCCCCAGGGTATGGCCCAGGACGAGGCCGGCGAGCCCGCCCAGCCCCGCCAGGGCCAGGAGGAGCTGGCCGCCGGTGAGCCCGACCTGCTGCTCGGCCTGGTTGACGGCGATAACCCGGTAGCGGCTGTGACGGTTGAACCAGTACTTGAGGACCTCAATGCCGCTCATGAGGAAGGTCGTCAGGCCCACCAGCGGCATCCACAGCGCCACCTCCTCGCCCCACAGCCGGGTCACCGCGCCCCGCAGCGGCACGGCGAGGACGGTGACGAGGACGCTGGCCACGAGCACGCACCACATGGCCAGGCGGGTGAGGGCCAGGGCCTCGGCGTCCCGTTTGGGCAGCATGACGGCCATGTCGTAGCGCAGGGCGGCGACGGCGACGACGACGCCCGCCACCGAGGTGTAGGTCGCCAGCTGGCCGAAGTCCTCGGGGGTGTACTGGCGCGCCAGCACCAGCGTCATGAGCAGGGAGACCGCCTGCGCGACGGCCGTGCCCGTCACGAGGGTGAGCACGTGGCCCAGGGCCGGTGAGGACCTTGTCAGGGCCTGCACGCGGTGGCGCAGGCGCGTGAGCACCCCGGTCAGAGCGTGACCGTCCGGTTCTCTGCCGCCGCCCTGAGCACGGCCTCGACGACGCGCAGCGTGTGCACGCCCTCGTCCATGGTGACGGCCTCGTGGCCGGCACCGGCTCCGGCGAGGACGGCGTCGCGGAAGTGCTCCTGCTCCAGGGCGAGCGGCTCGCGCTTGGCGATGGCGTAGCGGATGACGTCGCCCTCGCTGACGCCGCGGAAGTTGGCGACCTGGTCCCAGGTGGACTCCACGGTGCCGTTGGCGTGGAAGGTGAGGTCCCCGGTGAGGGTGTCCGCGACGAAGGCGCCCTTCTCACCGGTGACGACCGTGACCCGCTCCTTGAAGGGGGTGAGCCAGTTGACGACGTGGGAGACGATGACGCCGCTGGCGAGCACACCGCTGGCGACGACCATGTCCTCGTGGTCCCGGCCCGAGCGGTGGGCGACCTGCGCGCTGACCGCCGCGTAGGGCGAGCCGGCGACCCAGGCGGTGAGGTCGACGTCGTGGGTGGCGAGGTCCTTGACGACGCCGACGTCGCTGATGCGCGCCGGGAAGGGGCCCTGGCGGCGGGTGAGGACCTGGTAGACCTGCCCGAGCTCACCGGCGTCGAGCCGCTCACGCAGTGCCCGCAGGGCGGGGTTGCAGCGCTCGACGTAGCCGACGGCGCCGACCAGGCCCCGCTCGGCGAAGGCGTCACGCACCCGCTGGCCCGCCTCGACGCTGTGGGCGATGGGCTTCTCCACCATCGTGTGCACCCCGGCCTCGGCCAGAGCCAGGGCGACGTCCTCGTGGTAGATCGTCGGCACGGCCACCATGGCGGCGTCGATCCCGGCGTCGATGAGGGCGGCGACGTCGGGAAGGACCGGCAGGCCCCCGGCGACACCGAAGCGGTCACCGCCCGGGTCGGCGACGGCGACGAGCTCGAGGCCCTCGGTGGCGCGGATGACACGGGCGTGGTGGCGGCCCATCGACCCCAGGCCGATGAGCCCGACGCGCAAGGTCTCGGTCATGCTCACGCACCCGCCTTCGCGACGGCGGACACGGCGGCCACGATGCGCTCCAGGTCGGCCTCGCTGAGCGAGGGGTGCACCGGCAGGGACAGGCACTCGCGGGCGGCCTTCTCCGTGCCCGCCAGCTCCAGGCCCGGGGCGTAGCGCTCCAGGGAGGCCAGCCGGTGGTTGGGGATCGGGTAGTACACGCCCGAGCCCACGCCCCACTCCTCCTTGAGGGCCGCCTGGGCGGCGTCGCGCTCGTCGGCGCCGGCACCCTCGAAGCGGATCGTGTACTGGTGGTAGACGTGACGGTAGCCCTCGGGCACCGCGGGGGTGACGACACCGGGCACGCCGGCGAGCCCCGCGTCGAGGACGGCGGCGTTGGCGCGACGCTGCTCGGTCCAGCCGTCCAGCCGGGTGAGCTGGACGCGGCCGACGGCGGCGCACACGTCCGTCATGCGGTTGTTGAAGCCGACGAGCTCGTTGGCGTACTGGCGCTCCATGCCCTGGTTGCGCAGCAGGCGCACGCGGCGGGCGAGCTCGGCGTCGGCGGTGGAGACCATGCCTCCCTCCAGGGAGGTCATGTTCTTCGTCGGGTAGAAGGAGAAGGAGCCCCACTCACCGAAGGTGCCCACGGGCGTGGCGTCGATGGCGGCGGCGTGGGCCTGGGCGCAGTCCTCCCAGACCTTGAGCCCGTGGCGCTGGGCGATCTGCATGATCCGGGGCATGTTGGCGGGCAGGCCGTAGAGGTGGACGACCTCGATGGCGACGGTGCGCGGCGTGATGGCCGCCTCGACGCTGGCGGGGTCGAGGGTGAAGGTCACCGGGTCGATGTCGGCGAAGACGGGCCGGGCGCCCGTGGCGGCCACGGAGTTGCCGGTGGCCGCGAAGGTGAAGGAGGGGACGATGACCTCGGCCTCGGCCAGGGCGGAGGAGTCTGTCTCGTTGAGGGAGGCCAGGGCCGCCAGGTGCTGGGCGGAGGTGCCGGAGTTGACGGCAACGGCGTGGGCCCCGGCCACGACCTGGGCGCTGAACTCCTCCTCGAAGGCCGCCACCTGCGGGCCCTGGACGACCATGCCGGAGGCGAGGACGGCGTCGACGGCCGCACGCTCCTCCTCCCCGATGACGGGCTTGGCAGGGGGGATGAAGTCGAATGCCATCAGATGGCCACCTCTCGGATCTCGTCGGCGGCCTGGTCGGCCTCCTCGAACACGGTACCCGTCACCGGGCAGCGCCACCGGCGCACGGCGGCGGAAAAGCCCTCGTCCCCCTCAGCCAGGGCGACGAGGGGCTCGCCGGCGCGCCCCACCCAGCCGATGCGGCGGGCCGGCACCCCGGCGACCAGGGCGTGGGCGGGCACGTCCCTGGTGACGACGGCGCCCGCCGCGACCGTCGCCCAGGCGCCGATCGTCACGGGCGCCACGCACACGGCCCGCGCCCCGATGGAGGCGCCCTCGGCGACGGTGACGCCCACCGGCTGCCAGTCGGAGGCGGACTTCAGGGTGCCGTCGGGGTTGACAGCGCGGGGATAGTGGTCGTTGGTGAGGGTGACGGCCGGACCGATGAACACGCCGTCGGCCAGGCGCGCCGGCTCGTAGACGAGGGCGTAGTTCTGCACCTTGCAGCGGTCCCCCATGACCACGCCCTCACCGATGTAGGCGCCGCGCCCGATGACGCAGTCACGTCCGACGACGGCGTGCTCGCGCACCTGGGCGAGGTGCCAGACGCTGCTGCCCTCGCCGATGACCGCCTCCTGGGAGACGTCGGCTGAGTCGACGATCCTCACGCTCACGGGTACTCCTCGTCTGTGCCTGGTCCCACGGCGGACTCGGCCGCCGTCATCGCCGGGCCCATCGTATGCGTTCTCTCCTACCACCGGACAACGGCCGTGAGACACTACCGGGGTGACAGGTACCGGCAGCAACGCCCCGGGCGCGACGCCTCCCCCCTCGCGCGCGCCGGGTGTCATCGACGACGCCTGGCTCGTCGTCCCCCTCTTCAACGAGGCCCAGGTGGTGCGCGGCGTCATCGAGCAGGCCCGCCGCGTCTTCCCGCACGTGGTCGCCGTCGACGACGGCTCCACTGACAGCTCGGCCGCCGAGGCCGCGGCCGCGGGCGCCGTCGTCGTCCAGCACCCGGTCAACCTCGGGCAGGGGGCCGCCCTGCAGACGGGCTTCACCTACGCCCTGGAGCGCACCGACGCCCGCTGGGTGGTCACCTTCGACGCCGACGGCCAGCACTCGGTCGAGGACGCCGCCGCCATGGTGGAGCGCTCGCGGCGCGAGGACCTGGGCTTCGTGCTGGGCTCGCGCTTCCTCGACGGCTCGACGCAGGTCGGCTGGGCCAAGCGCCTGGTGCTGCGCACCGCTGCGGCCGTGTCCTCACGCAGCTCGGGCATGCACCTGACCGACGCCCACAACGGGCTGCGCGTCATCCGCCGTGACGCGCTTGAGCGCGTCCAGCTGCGTCAGAACCGGATGGCGCACGCCTCGGAGATCGTGCGCCAGCTCGGTGCGACGGGACTGGCGTGGGCCGAGCAGCCGGTGCACATCACCTACACCGACTACTCCCGGTCCAAGGGCCAGTCCCTGTGGAACTCCGTCAACATCCTCGTCGACCTGGTCTTCTCCTGAGGGCCCGGGCAGGAGCGCACGCATGAGCTCACAGATCATCATCCAGGTCGTTCTCATCTCCGCCGTCGCGGTCATCGGCTGGCTCATCTACCGCGTCCCGGGGGGCTCGCGTCACCAGGCGGCCAGGCGTCTGGTGACGCTGGCCTTCGTTGCCTTCGCCGTCGTGTCGATCGCCACCCCGAGCCTCATGACCCGTCTGGCGAACATCCTGGGCGTCGGGCGCGGTGCCGACCTGCTGCTGTACGCCATGGCGGTGGCCTTCCTGGCCCAGATGCTGTCCGCCTTCCGGCGCAACGCGGCCCTGGAGCGTCAGGTCACGCGGCTGGCGCGCCGGATCGCGCTCATGGAGGCGCCCGACGGCGAGGCCGCCGTCAGCGCGGGCGAGCCGCCCGCCGGGCCGAGCGCACCTCGATCTCCTCACGCAGGCGCAGGCCCGCGCTGACCACCCAGCGCAGGGGCGCCTGCCAGGGTGCGGCGTACACGCCGGACATGTAGCGCCGGGCCGAGGCGTGGTGCGCCCGGATCATCCGCTCGGGGCGGGCCTTCCAAGAAGCTCCCTGCTCGTGGATGACGACGGCGTCCGGCACCTGGACATTGCGCCACCCGGCCCGGCTCACGCGGGCCCCGAGGTCGACGTCCTCGAAGAACATGAAGTAGCCGTCGTCGAAGCCTCCCAGGTCCTGCCACACCTTCCGCGGCAGGAGGAGGCAGGCACCGGACAGCCACCCGACCTCGCGCAGGGCGTCGTTGCCGCCCTGCGAGTGGTAGGCGGCGGAGAAGGGGTTCGAGGGCCACAGTCGTGACAGCAGCGCGTGCCCCGCCCCGCCCACGAGGGTCGGCAGGGCGCGCCCGGAGGGGTAGACGGTGCCGTCGGTGTTGAGCAGGCGCGGGCCCAGGCACCCCGCCGTCGGATCCGCCTCGGCGGCCTCGATGAGGAGGTCCAGGCTGCCTGGGCGCCAGACGATGTCGGGGTTGGCGATGACGAGCCAGTCCTCGCTCAGGTCGGCGGCCGCCAGGTTGGCCCCGCCGCCGTAGCCGAGGTTGGTGCCGTCGGTCACAACCCGGGCGCCGTGGCGCTGCGCGAGCGCGTCCACGCGCCCGTGCTCGGTGCCGTTGTCCGCGATGACGAGCGTGACCTTCCTCGCAGTCGCCTCGGGCACCGAGGCGAGGAACCTGTCGAGCTCGTCACCGGGGTTGTAGGCGACGGTCACGACCCGGATCGTCCCGGTGGTTTCGTTGGTCACACGCGGATCGTAGCCGACACGGGCGCCGTCGGAGGCCTCCTTGGCAGGTGCGTCCGCAGGGTCCGGACGGGGCCCGACAATGCCCGCTCGCACAGCCGGAGGCCACCGACTGTGACCAACGGGGGCAGCAATACCCACTGAACTCTCAGCCGCGTTCCCTATGATTTCGTTCGTGCCCTCTTCGCTCCGACCTCTCGCGCAGCACGCCGCGCAGGACCTCACCCGCCGCACCGGGCGCCGGGTGCTGCTCGCCCTGCTGTCCGTCGTGCTGTTCTCCGTGTCCTTCGCGGCGATCACCTACTACGACCTGCAGAGCCAGGTGGAGATCATCGACGTCGCGACGATGGTCGGTACCGACCGTCCCTCCCGCGCCGACGGCGAGCAGGGCGTGGACGACAGCTACGAGGGACGCGCCGTCAACATCCTCGTCATGGGCTCGGACACCCGCGCGGGCAGCAACAACGTCGACGGCTCCGAAGGCAGCGAGGACGTCGCCGTCGCCCGCTCGGACACCGCGATGATCATGCACCTCTCCGCGGACCGCTCGCGCATCGAGGTCGTGTCCATCCCCCGTGACACGCTCGTCGACATCCCCTCGTGCACGCTGCCGGACGGATCCTCGACCGACCCCCAGTACGACACCATGTTCAACTCGGCCTTCGCCACCGGCGCGGGTGAGAGCACCGCGCCCGAGGCCGTCGCGGCGGGCGCTGCCTGCACCATCAAGACGGTCGAGCAGATGACGGGCATCTTCATCGACGAGTACATGGTCGTGGACTTCGCCGGCCTGTCGACCATGGTGGACGCGCTCGGGGGCGTGCGGGTCTATGTCGACGAGGAGATCGACGACCCCGACTACACGGGTCTCGTGCTGGAGCCGGGCTGCTACCTCATGGGCGGGTCCACGGCCGTGAGCTACGCGCGTGTGCGCCACGGCGTCGGCGGCGACGCCTCGGACCTCAACCGCATCGGCCGCCAGCAGAACCTCATGGCAGCGATGCTGCGCACCGCCCAGCAGAAGAACCTGCTCACCTCGGCCACGGACCTGTACTCCTTCGCCCGCAGCGCGCTGGCGACGCTGACGACCTCCCCGGGCATCGGCTCGCTGCCGACACTCGCAGGCCTGGCGCAGTCGATCGCCGCCATCGGCATGGACAACGTGCGCTTTGTGACAATGCCCTACATGGTCGCGCCCTCCGACGAGAACCGCGTCGTGCCCTCCGGCGAGGCACAGGCCGTGTGGGAGGCGCTCATCAACGACACCCCGGTGCCCGACGAGTCCGTCACCGTCCAGGGCGACGGCTCCACGCCCACCCCCACGGACGGCACGGGCACCGGCGAGGAGGGGACCGGCTCCCCGGAGCAGCCCGGTCAGCCTGAGGACCCGGGCGCCACGACACCCACCGAGGACCCGGTCGCTGCCTGCTACGACCTCACGAAGTAGCCTGCCCTGATCCCGGCCCGCCCCGGGACCGGCCCGTCAACCGACTCCACCGAGCGAGGCGTGCAGAACGTGAACCCGAACAACCCTGGCGACCTGCCTCCCGCCTTCACCCCCGGCTCCGGCTCCTCACGGCCTCGCCGGGTGCGCCGTGAGACCACCGGCGGGCCCGCCCCGCGCAACGGCCAGGCCCGAGGGGCCGCCGCCTCTCCTGCGGCCGCGGGCGAGCCGCGCCCGCAGGCCCAGCGCCCGCCCGCTGAGCACCGTCAGGCCCCCACCTCCCTGCCGCCGCGCTCCGCGGGAAGCCCGCGCCGACCGGGACCGACCCGCTCGCACGCGCGCACGGGCTCCTCCGCCGTCCCCCTGGCCTCCGACGGCCCGCGCACGAGCCCTGAGGCGACCCGCATGCTGCCCGCGGCCGAGAGGTCGCCTCTGGCCGCCTCCAGTGCGCCCCCGCCCCCGGGTGGTGCCCCGGCCGGAGGGACC
Source organism: uncultured Actinomyces sp. (assembly GCA_937926195.1). GTDB lineage: Bacteria > Actinomycetota > Actinomycetes > Actinomycetales > Actinomycetaceae > Actinomyces. The sequence continues at coordinate 2,263 of CALEXZ010000048.1, read as the reverse complement.
GCTGCCTACCCGGTGCGACGCTCCGTGCACGGTGCCCAGCAGCCCGTGCGGCCCGCTCAGCGACCGGCCGCGGAGCCGGTCCCCCACACCCGGGTCATGCCGGCCCAGAGCCGCCCGCAGTGGCAGGCGCAGGCCCAGCTCCCCCCGCAGGCGCCCTACCAGCCGCAGGCGCCCTACCAGCCGCAGGGGCCCTACCAGCCGCAGGGGCCGGTGGCGCCGCCCCGGGGGCGTACCCGACGTCGGCGCCGCCTCCGGCCGCTGCGCTGGATCGCCTTCCTGCTCGTGCTCGTCATCGCCCTCGTCGGCGGGCGCGTGCTGTGGCTCGCCCACCGGGTGGAGACCTCCATCGGCCGTGTGAACGCGCTCTCCGGGGCCGCCGACACCGCCGGGGAGACCTGGCTCATCGTCGGCTCGGACTCGCGCTCCGACGGCGCCGTCCAGGACGAGACCGAGGGTGAGCGGGCGGACTCGATCATGCTCCTGCACCGTGCCGAGAACGGCACGGCGGCCCTCGTGTCCCTGCCGCGCGACACCTACGTCGAGATCCCCGAGTACGGCGGGGACAAGATCAACGCCTCCTACTCCTACGGGGGCGCCCCGCTGCTCGTCTCGACGGTCGAGGCCCTCACCGGGCTGACCATCGACCACTACGTCGAGGTCGGCATGGGCGGGGTCACCTCCCTCGTCGACGCGGTCGACGGCATCGAGGTGTGCCTGGACTACGACGTCGACGACCCCGACTCGGGGCTCGTGTGGAACACCGCCGACGGCGAGTGCCAGACCGTGGACGGCCAGCGGGCGCTGTCCTACGCGCGTATGCGCAAGTCGGACCCGACCGGTGACATCGGCCGGGCGCTGCGCCAGCGCGCGGTGGTCTCCGCCGTCGTCTCGGAGGCGATGAGCCGTGAGACGCTCCTGTCCTTCAGCCGCCAGGACGCGCTCGTCGAGGCCGGTGCCTCCACGCTCACGGTCGACCAGGAGACGGGCACCATCGACCTGGCGGCCATGCTCTCGGCCTTCCGCAGCGCCTCGGGCAGCGGGCTGACGGGGGCGCCGCCCATCGAGTCGCTCGACTACGAGCCCGGGGACATCGGCAGCGCCGTCCTTCTCCAGGACACGACAGCCCCCGACTTCTTCGCCTCGCTGCGTGACGGCACGCTCACCACCGAGGACTTCAACCAGCTCTCCTGAGCCCGACCCGACCGTGAGACGACGGCGGCCGACCACCCGTGGGGGTGGCCGGCCGCCGTCGTCGGGGGTGCTCAGTCGCGCGGAGCGAAGTGCGGACGGTTGGGGTCCGCCTGCCAGGCGCTGTAGCTGGAGGAGACGATGTCGTCGAGGTCGTGCTCGGCGTGCCACCCCAGGACCCGGGTGATGCGCGAGGCGTCGCCGATGAGCTGCGGGGGGTCCCCGGCGCGGCGGTCGAGCTCCTCGGGGGTGACGTCCAGGCCGGTGGCGGCGATGCACCGGTCCACCACCTCGCGCACGCTCGCGCCCTGGCCGGTGCCGACGTTGAAGACGTGCTCCTCCATGTCGTTGCCGGAGGCCAGGTAGTCCAGGGCGCTGATGTGGGCGGTGGCGAGGTCGCGCACGTGGATGTAGTCGCGGATGCAGGTGCCGTCCGGCGTCGGGTAGTCCGTGCCGAAGATCTTGGGGGTCTCGCCCCGCGCCAGGCGGTCGAGGACCATGGGGATGAGGTTGAGGGTCGCCATGTCCCCCAGGTCGTCCCAGCCGGCCCCGGCGACGTTGAAGTAGCGCAGTCCCGCCCAGCGCAGGCCCCAGGCGCGCTCGGCGTTGGCCATCATCCACTCCCCGATGAGCTTGGTCTCGCCGTAGGGGTTGATGGGGTGGCAGTCGATGTCCTCGGACACCGTCTCCACGGGCGGCATGCCGTAGACGGCGGCGGAGGAGGAGAAGATCATCTGGTCCACGCGAGCCTGCTCCATGGCGATGAGCATGTTCGCCAGGCCGCCGACGTTCTGCTGGTAGTACCAGGAGGGGCGGGCCACGGACTCGCCGACCTGCTTGCGGGCAGCAAAGTGGATGACGGCGGTGACCTCGCGGCGCTCCATGAGGTCGGCAAGGACGCTCGGGGCCTCGCCGGAGGCGACGTCGAGCTCGACGACGGTGGCGCCCTCCACCCGCTCCGGGCTGCCGTAGGACAGGTCGTCGACAACGATCACCTCCTCGCCGCGCTGAAGAAGAAGACGGACGACGTGGGCGCCGATGTAGCCGGCGCCACCGGCAACGAGGATGCTCATGG
>CALEXZ010000047.1 GCA_937926195.1 uncultured Actinomyces sp. | reverse complement strand
CGCCCGCCGCGCGGGCGCGTGCGCGCGAGCGCAGCGGCTGGGGGGCCCGGTGGGGGCGGGCGCCGACGTTGTGGCGCGCGCCGGGTCCGCCGAGGATCCCGTCGGGCAGGGTCAGGCTCAGGCGGCGGCCGTTGAGCTCGATGACGTAGGTGGAGCGGGTGCGTGTCCCGGCCTCCGCGTTGACGTCGGCGGCGGGGACCGCGCCCAGCCCGGGCACGCTCGTGGCTCCCGGGGCGGACAGGGACGGCAGCACCGACTGCTCGATCCAGCGGGTGGTGACGCCCAGGCCGCCGTCGGCGTCGGGGCCGGTGAGCTCGGGGCGTGACAGGACGTGCTCGTGCAGGGCGGTGCACACGGTGACGCCCTCGACGACGGTCTCGCGCAGCGCGCGACGGGCACGCGCGAAGGCCTGCTCGCGGGTGGCACCGGTGACGACGATCTTGGCGAGCATGGGGTCGAAGAGCGGGGTGACGACATCACCCTCGACCACGCCGGACTCGATGCGGATGCCGGGGCCGGCCGGCCAGCGCAGACGGGTGATGGCGCCGGTGGAGGGCGACATGCCGGTGGCGGGGTCCTCGCAGGTGATGCGCAGCTCCAGGGAGTGCCCGCGCACCTGGGGAACGTCGCCCAGGGCGCCCCCGGCAGCGATGCGCAGCTGGGTCTCGACGAGGTCGGTGCCGGTGACCTCCTCGGAGACGCAGTGCTCGACCTGCAGGCGGGGGTTGACCTCAAGGAACCACAGGTCGGCCTCGGGGGTGAGGAGGAACTCGCAGGTGGCGACGCCGACGTAGTCGACGGTCTCCAGCAGGCGCCGCGAGGCCTCGACGAGGCGCTCGTGGATGCCCTCGGGCAGGTAGGGCGCCGGGGCCTCCTCGAGCAGCTTCTGGTTGCGGCGCTGGAGGGTGCAGTCGCGGGTGGAGACGACGGCGAAGCCGCCGTGGGAGTCGCGGGCGCACTGGGTCTCGACGTGACGGGCGGCGGTGACGAACTTCTCGAGGATGAGGGTGCCGGCGCCGGCGGCCGCGGAGGCGAAGGCGGGGGTGGTGCGCACCTGCTCGTCGTCGGTCAGGACGGTGATGCCGCGCCCGCCGCCGCCGTCGGTGCGCTTGAGGGCGACGGGGTAGCCGTGCTCGGCGGCGAAGGCGATGACCGTCTCGGGGTCGGTGACGGAGTCGGTGATGCCCGGCACAGGAGCGACGCCCGCCCGCTCGGCGGTGGCGCGGGCGCTCATCTTGTCCCCCAGGGCGCGCATGGCGCTGGGGCTGGGACCCACCCAGGCGGCTCCGGCATCGGCGACGGCCTGGGCGAAGGCGTCGTTCTCGGACAGGAAGCCGTAGCCGGGGTGGACGGCGTCGGCCCCGGTCTCGCGCACGAGGGCGAGGACGGCCTCGGCGTCGGTGTAGCCGCTGCCCTCGGGCAGCGCGTAGGACTCGTCGGCGAGCTCGGCGGCCGGGGACATGAGGTCCTCGGGGGTGTACGGCAGGATCGACGTGCCGCCGAGGTCCCGGACGGTTCGGATGACCCGCAGGGCGATCTCACCGCGGTTGGCGATGAGGACGCGGTCGAGGCTCCTGGTGGTCGCGCTCGTGGGCACGGTGCTCCTCTGTGTCTCGGATCTCCCCGGGCGATGGAGGTCCGACACAAAGTCCCGTGCCGGTGGACCGCCCGGGCCGGACGTGGGTGCCGACGTCGTGACGCCGACGCCCCCGCTCGTCCGGCAGGCCTGCCTCACTCTGTTCCGTACAAGGGTCGGGCGAGAGTGCGACTGTGGTTCCACGCTAATGGGCCGAGCACTCAAAAATCACTTGTGGGCATCACACAAAACGTCGTTGTCCTGTTGTGGACCGGGCGCCGAGCCGCGAAATCATGGGCGGTCGGGGCCGTGCTGGTGAGGGCCAGGAGATGCACCCCGAGGTTGAGAGGATTCCTACAAGCTCTCAGTGGTGGTGTCGGGCGGCGAGCGCGCGCAGGTGCTCGATCTCCGCCAGGGCGTCGTCAGCGCGGTAGACGGCCGAGCCGGCCACGAAGACCGAGGCCCCCGCCTCGGCGGCCCGCTCGATGGTCGAGCGCTGGACCCCGCCGTCGATCTGGATGCGCAGCTCGAGGTTGTGCTCGCTCAGCAGACGGCGTGCCGCCGCGATCTTGCCGAGCATGGGCTCGATGAAGGCCTGTCCCCCGAAGCCAGGCTCGACGGTCATGAGCAGCAGCAGGTCGATCTCGGGCAGGACCTGCTCGACGGCGCTCAACGGTGTCGTGGGCCTCAGGGCGAGGCCGACGCCGGCACCCAGGCGGTGCAGCTCGCGGGCCAGGACGAAGGGGGCCCTCGTGGCCTCGATGTGGGGGGTGACGATCGCGCAGCCCATCTCCGCGTACTGGGGGGCCCACTGGTCCGCGTCGTCGATCATGAGGTGGACGTCCACGGGCAGGCGCGTGTGGGCGAGCACCGCCTGGGCGAAGGAGGGGCCACCGAAGTGGTTGGGGACGAAGTGGTTGTCCATGATGTCCAGGTGCAGGCCGTCGGCGCCCTCGACACGGGCGAGCTCGTCAGCCAGGTGCGCCTGGTCGGCGTTGAGGATCGAGGGGTGGATGGCGGCGCGCGGTGTCATCAGGGCTCCTTAGGGGTCGGCGTCGGTACGGCGTGAGGCTCGGTCAGGACCTGCGCCGCAGCAGGGCGCAGAACATGGCGTCCGAGGCGTCCAGGTGGGGCCACAGCTGGAGCATCGGCTGGTCGGCTCCCGCCGGTGGGACGGGAGCGATCCGGGTGGCGACGTCACCGGCGTGCAGGACCTCGATCTCCCGGCCCGTGCGGGCCAGGCGCTTGACGACGTCCTCGACGACGAGGCGGGTCTCCATGACGTGCGGTGAGCAGGTGACGTAGGCGACGAGCCCGCCCACGCGCACGGTCCCCAGGGCGCTGGTGAGCAGGCTGCGTTGCAGCGCGGCGAGCTCGGTGACCTCCGAGGCCTGCCTGCGCCAACGGGCCTCGGGCCGGCGCCGCAGCGACCCCAGCCCCGAGCAGGGGGCGTCCACGAGGACCCGGTCGTAGCGGCCCGGCTCGGCCTCACCGTACAGGCGCCCGTCCTCGCAGCGAACCTCGACGACGCCGTCGGCAACGGCCCGCACGGCCGAGCGCACGAGCTCGGCGCGGTGGGGCGTGACCTCGTTGGCGACCAGACGGGCCCCGCGCTGGGCGGCGCGCGCCGCCAGCAGGGCGGCCTTGCCGCCGGGTCCGGCGCACAGGTCGAGCCACCGCTCGTCGCGGCCCTCCAGGGGGGCGTCGGCCAGCACGAGGGCGGCGAGCTGGGAGCCCTCGTCCTCCACGCCCGCGCGCGAGTCGCGCACGGCCGGAAGCCGACCGGGGTCGCATCCGGGCAGGACCAGGGCGTAGGGGCTGAGGTCGCCCGGGCGGGGCTCGGCCTCGACGGCCTGGCGGACCTGCCGGGCGAGCTGCTCGGGCGCGATGAGGCCGGGCCGGGCGCACAGGACGACCTCGGGATCGGTGTTGTCCGCGGCCAGCAGCGCCGTCAGCTCCTCCTGGGGACGTGAGGCGGCCATGAGTGCCTGACGCATGGCCTTGACGATCCACAGGGGGTGGGACTCGGTGAGCGCCAGGGCGGTGAGCGCGTCCGGGGCCTCGGCGGTGACCTCCTGGAGCCAGGCGTCCAGGTCCTTGGCGGCCACGCGCCGCAGCACGGCGTTGACGAGGCCGGCTGCCCCGCGTCCGGCGGCGCGGGTGGCCAGGCTCACGGAGGCGTCGACGGCCCCGTGGGTGGCCACCCGCATCCCCAGCAGCTGGTGGGCGCCCAGGCGCAGGACGTCGAGGACGACGCCGTCGAGCCTGTCCAGCGGCCGGTCGACGCAGCGGGCGAGGATCGCGTCGTAGCGGCCCTGCAGACGCAGGGTGCCGTAGGTCAGGGCCGTGGCGAAGCCCGCGTCCCGCCGCCCCAGGCGGGCGGCGTCCAGCATGGGCGGCAGGATGAGGTTGGCGAAGGCGCCGTCCCGGCGGACCTTGGTGAGGACCTCCAGGCTCAGCTGGCGTGCCGGGTCGGGTGCGCCGGTGCGCCCGCTGGGTCGTCCCTGTGCGCGTCCTCCGGGGCGACGGCCCGGCTGCGCACGACGGCCCGGCTGGGCGCCCATCAGCGCGCCTGCCCGTCGTCACCCAGGCGTGCACCGGCAGCGGGCCGGGCACCGCGGGCCCAGGCCTCGGCGTCCATCCAGGCCTTGCCGGCGGGGGCGACACGTCCCAGACGCAGGCTCGTGGTTCCGGTGCCCACGAGGACCTCGCGCTTGGTCACGTGCAGCTCGCCCGGTGCCAGGACCACGGGTGGTGCGCCGTTGCCCACCGGCTCCACGGGACCCAGGCGCATCGGGGCGCCCAGGTAGCTCGTGCGGGCGCCCGGGGCGGGGGTGACGCCCCGGACCTGGCGGTCGATGTCATGGGCGGGACGGGTCCAGTCGACCTCGCCGTCGGCGGGCGAGAGGGTCGGTGCGAGGCTGACGCCCTGCTCCGCCTGGGCGGTGGCGACGGCGGTGCCCTCCGCCAGGCGGGCGAGGACGTCGAGGACGAGGGGGGCTCCGGCCTCGGCGAGACGGGCGAGCAGGTCGCCGGCGGTGTCGCGCGGGCCCACGGGCTCGGGGCGGGTGGCGTAGACGGGGCCGGTGTCGAGCCCGGCCTCGAGACGGAAGACGCTGGCGCCGGTCATCCGGTCCCCCGCCATGATGGCCCGCTGGACGGGTGCGGCGCCGCGCCAGGCGGGCAGGAGGGAGAAGTGGAGGTTGAGCCAGCCGTGCACGGGCACGTCCAGCAGGGCTGGGGGGACGATCCTGCCGTAGGCGACGACGACGGCCACCTGGGCGTCCAGGCCCTCGACCCAGCGCTGGGTGTCCTCGTCCTTGAGGGTCGCGGGGGTGCGCACGTCCAGGCCCGCCTCGCGGGCGAGGGCGGCCACCGGGGAGGGGTGCAGGGTCCGGCCGCGGCCGCGGCGGGCGTCGGCACGGGTCAGGACGCCGACGACCTCATGGTCCTCATGGTCGATGAGCGCACGCAGCACGGGCAGGGCGACCTCAGGGGTCCCAGCGAAGAGAACACGCACGCCGCTCAGTCTAGGGCTACCGGCAGCAGGCCGCGTGCCGCCAGGTCCTCGTGCAGGCCGACGGCGGTGGTGAAGTGGTGGGTCGCCAGGCCCACGGCCTGGGCCCCGGCGATGTTGGCGGCCGAGTCGTCGACGAAGAGCGTGCGTGCACCGTCCAGGCCGTAGCGCTCCAGCAGGAGACGGTAGATGCGGGGGTCGGGCTTGGCCAGGCGCTCCTGGCCGGAGACGACGATGCCCTCGAAGCGGGCGAGTTGGGGCACGCGGGAGAGCCCGTGCGGCCACAGCAGGTGGTTGAAGTTCGTCAGGCAGTACAGGGGGGTGCCGGCCTCCAGCAGCGCGTCCACGAGGGCGGCGGTGCCCTCGACGGGGCCGGTGAGGCTGTGCTCGAAGTGCTCCCAGTAGGTGCGCATGGCCCGGGCCTTGTCGCTGCGGCCGGGCTGCTCGGCGGCGACGGCGTCCAGGACCTCCTCGAGGGTGGCGCCGGCGTCCCACATCTGGTTCCACCTGGCGAACTCGCCGGTGCTCATGAGCTCGGCCCACAGGTCGGGCTCGACCCGGCCGGCGACGGCGCCGTCGGCCTGCCACCGGTGCATGACGTTGCCCCAGTCGAGGATGACCGTCTCGACGGCGCCGGTGGCGCGGGCACCGGGCCGGGGTGCGTTCCCGGTCCCCGGTGCGGGCAGGTGGCTGTGCTCCACGGTGTCTCCTCAGGCTCGGGGCCGACTCGGGTGTCTCATGCCCACGCTACTGCGCCCGCTCTCACCACAGCACCGTGGGGTCGAGCTCGATGCGCACCGGCTCCTCACGGCGCACGGAGCGCTCACGCGCCTGCAGGCGCAGCGCCTGGGCGAGCTCACGCCCCTCGGCCAGCGGCACCCTGATGAGGGCGCGCACCTGCGCGGCCGTGTCCGCCTCGGCAGGCCCGGGCACGTGGACGGGCCCCAGGACGTCCCAGCCCCGTGCGCGGGCGGCCTCGACGTAGGCCTCCACGGCCTGGGGCGCGCCGTCGAGCCGGGCGCAGCGCACCGCGGGCGGCAGCGCCAGCTCGTGGCGCTCACGCAGCTCCTCGGCGGCGAAGCCGGCGTGGTTCCAGCGCAGCAGCGCCTGGGAGACCCTGAGGTCCGGCGAGCCCAGGAGGATGACCGGCGCGTCGTGGCGGGCCAGGACGACGGCGTTGGCCCACCGGCGCAGGGCCTCGCTGGAGGCGCCGAGCTCGGGCCGCGAGGACAGCACGGCGCCGTCGAGCAGCAGGACGGCCGCGTAGCCGCCCTCGGCGACGGGCTCCGCGCCGGGGGTGGCGACGACGATCCGGGGGGCGCGGGAGACCTCTGTGACGACGCCGTGCTCGGCCCGGGCGCCGGAGACCACGACCGGAACGCCCGGGAAGGCGCGTCCGAGCTCGTCGCCGGTGCGCACCGACCCCGAGCCGGCCATGCGCAGCCGGGTGCCGCCGCAGCCCGGGCAGGCCCAGCCGATCCCGGGGCGCGCGCACCAGCGGCAGGAGGTCTCACCGCGCCGTCCCATCGTCAGCGGCCCCGAGCAGGCGTGGCAGCGGGCGCTGAGACGGCAGGTGGCGCACACGAGCACGGGGGCGTAGCCCGAGCGCGCGACCTGCACGAGGACGGGGCCGTCCTCCAGGCCGCGGCGCAGCACCCGGTGCGCCAGGGAGGGGATGCGGGCGTGCCCGCTGGCGCCCTCGCGCGCCAGGTCGCTGTCCCCGGGCACCTGGATGCGCGGCACGGCGGCGCGGATGAGCGCTCGCGGGGCCGGGAGGTCGCGGGCCCACCCCTGCTGGACGTAGGACTGTGCCTCGACGCTGCGTGAGCGCGAGGCGATGAGCAGGGCGCAGTGCTCCAGGCCGCTGCGCAGGGCCAGGACGGTGCGGGCGTGGACGTAGGGGGCGCGGGGCTCGTCGAGGCGGTCGTCGCCGTCGTCCCAGATGACAGCGAGCCCGAGGTCCCGCACCGGGGCGAAGACGGCGGCCCGGGTGCCCACGACGACCCGCGCGTGCCCCAGCAGGAGCCGGGTGAAGACCCGGTAGCGGCGGGCAGGACCGTGCTCGGCGCTGAGGACCAGCACCTCCTCCCCGTCGAGGCCTGCGCCCAGGGACTCGGCGAGGGCCTCGGCCTGGGCGGTGGTGGCGACGGTGACGAGGGCGCCGCGCCCGGCGCTGAGGGCGGCCCGCACGGCCTGGGCGAGCAGGCTCTGCCAGGACTCGACGGCCCCCGCGCGCTCGGGCAGGGCGGTGAGCACCGCCCGGGGGGAGCCTGCGTCGGCGACCGCCTCCAGGAACTCGGCGCCGCCGTCGTAGGCGCCCCAGCCGGTGGGCCGCGCGCGGGGACGCTCGTGGACGGGCAGCGGCCGACGGGGGCTCCGCTCCCGCTCGGAGCGCTCGGTGCTCGCGTGCCGGGACGGAACGGCCAGCCTCAGCACGTCCGAGCGGGTGCCCGCCGTGCGGACGGCGACGGCGTCCACGAGGCGCCGGGTGCCCTCGGGCACGACCGGCAGGTCGGAGACGACGCGCCGCAGCGGCGCCAGGCGCCCGGTGTGGGTGGTGGTCGAGGCGCGCTCCCAGACCCAGCCGTGGACCTCCTGGCCGCCGAAGCGCACGACGACGCGCACGCCCTCGGCGGCGGCGACGTCGAGCTCGGCGGGCACGAGGTAGTCGAAGGGACGGTCCAGGTGGGGTACCCCGGAGTCGAGCAGGACCCGGGCGACGGGATTGTCGACCCCCTCACCGGGAATCTCGCGCTGTGCGGGGGCGGGGGCGATGAGCAGCGCCTCCTGCTGGCCGTGCCCGCTCATCGCCCCCTCCTTCAGCTCGTGGTGGCCGCGCCGTCCCGTCGGCTCAGACGGCGGCGCGCAGCTGTGCCGCGCGGCTCGTGTCCTCCCAGGTGAAGCCGGGACGTCCGAAGTGCCCGTAGGCGCTCGTCGTGCGGTACAGGGGGCGCAGCAGCTCCAGGTCGCGGATGATCGCGGCGGGACGCAGGTCGAAGACCTCCCGCACGGCCGCCTGGATGCGGCGCACCTCGACCGTCTCGGTGCCGAAGGTCTCGATGTACAGGCCCACGGGACGGGCGGAGCCGATCGCGTAGGCGACCTGGATCTCGCAGCGCTCGGCCAGCCCGGCGGCGACGACGTTCTTGGCGACCCAGCGCATGGCGTAGGCACCCGAGCGGTCCACCTTCGAGGGGTCCTTGCCGGAGAAGGCGCCACCCCCGTGGCGGGCCATGCCGCCGTAGGTGTCGACGATGATCTTGCGGCCGGTCAGGCCCGCGTCCCCGGCGGGACCGCCGATGATGAACTGCCCCGAGGGGTTGACGAGGACCTCGGCGCCACTGACGTCGATGTCCAGGCCCTTGTCCTGCTCGGCCAGGAGCACCGGGGTGAGGACCTCCGCCACGAGGGCGTCGTGCAGCCAGGCGCGGCTGCGGTCCTCGTCGTGCTGGGTGGACAGGACGACGTTCGTCAGGCTCACGGCGCGCTCGCCGTCGTAGCCGATGGTCACCTGGGTCTTGCCGTCGGGGCGCAGGCCCTGGACGACGCCCTGCTTGCGCACGGCGGTCAGGCGCTCGGCGAGGCGGTGGGCCAGGTGGATCGGCAGCGGCATGAGCTCGGCGGTCTCGGTGCAGGCGTAGCCGAACATGAGCCCCTGGTCCCCGGCGCCCTGGACGTCGAGCGGGTCCAGCCCACCGCTGTCACCGCGCACCTCCAGCGCCTTGTCGACGCCCGCGGCGATGTCCGGGGACTGCTGGCCGATGGAGATCGACACGCCGCAGGAGCGCCCGTCGAAGCACACGTCGGAGGAGTCGTAGCCGATGGCGACGATCTCGTCGCGCACGATCTGGGGGATCTCCACGTAGGCGCTCGTCGTCACCTCGCCGGCGACGTGGACGAGACCGGTGGTCATCATGGTCTCGACGGCGACGTGGGCGGCAGGGTCCTGCTCGAGGATCGCGTCGAGGACGGAGTCGGAGATCCGGTCGCAGATCTTGTCCGGGTGGCCCTCGGTGACGGACTCGGAGGTGAAGAGACGGAGGGAGGAGTTCACGCGCACAGCCTACCGGCGGCCTGAGACACCGACCGAGCCGCGAGGCCGGGCGTCGCTGTGCGTCGGCGCACGTCCCCGGTGCGCGGCCGCCGGGATCAGCGGGCCCGTGCCCTCAGCCGCTGGGCGAGCAGGGCGACGAGCGCGCGTGCGACGTCGTCCTTGGAGCCCTCGGCGCGGGCGACCTCCGTGCCCTGCGCGTCAAGCACGACGACGGCGTTGGGCACGTCGCCGAAGCCCAGGTCCTGGCCCACCGCGTTGACGGCCAGCAGGTCCGCGCCCTTGCGTCGGGCCTTGGCGGCACCGTGGGCGAGGACACTGCCGTCGGCGTCGCCCGTCTCCGCGGCGAAGCCGACCACGAGGGTGGGGGGGCCGTCGGTGCGCGGCGGGTCGCTGACGAGGCCGGCGAGCACGTCCGGGTTCTCGACGAGCTCGATGGGTGCGGGACGGCCCCCGGCCCCGTCCTGCCCGTCCTCAGCCAGGCCGTGCTTCTTGAGCTTGGCCGCGTGCACGCGGGCGGGACGGTAGTCGGCGACGGCGGCGGCCATGACGACGGCATCGGCGTCGGCGCACGCCGCCCTCACAGCGTCCTGGAGCTCAAGGGCGGTGCCGACCTCGACGACGGTGACCGCCTGGGGCAGCCCGGAGCGCACGTCGGCGCTGAGGTTCGCGGCCACGAGGGTGACGCGCGCTCCCCGGGCGGCGGCGGCGCGCGCCACGGCCACGCCCTGGCGGCCTGAGGAGCGGTTGCCCAGGAAGCGCACCGGGTCCAGCGGCTCACGGGTGCCCCCGGCCGAGACGACGACGTGGCACCCCGCCAGGTCGGCGGAGGCGGCGCCCTGCGCGTGCCTGTCGGCCAGAGCGCGCAGGGCCTCGTCGATGATGACCTCGGGCTCGGGCAGGCGCCCGGTGCCGCTGTCCGCGCCCGTCAGGCGCCCCTCGGCCGGGTCGATGACGACGATCCCGCGGCTGCGCAGGGTGGCGACGTTGTCGACGGTGGCGGGGTTGAGCCACATCTGGGTGTGCATCGCGGGGCTGAGCACGACCGGAGCCGTCGTCGTCAGGATGGTGGCGGTGAGCAGGTCGTCCGCGCGGCCGGCCCTCACCCGCGCAAGCAAGTCGGCGGAGGCGGGGGCGACGAGGACGAGCTCGGCCCACTCCCCCACGGCGACGTGCTCGACCGCGGCGGGGTCGTCGAAGACGCCGCAGGACACCGGTCCGCCGGACACCGCCGCGAGGGCGGGGGCGCCGATGAAGCGCAGGGCCGCCTCGGTGGCGACGACCCTGACCTCGTGGCCGGCCTCGCGCAGGCGCCGCACGATCGTGGGCGCCTTGTAGGCGGCGATGGAGCCGGAGACACCGACGACGACACGCCGCGCCCCGGACGGGGACACGGCGTGCACGCTCATCCGCTGCGGGGACACTGCGGGGGCGTCAGAACTGGATGTCGTCAAGGCTCGTGGCCGAGCCGTCCTCACCCAGGGACAGCGGGGCATCCAGGGAGATGTCGGAGAACATGTCGGCCTCGGCGGCGCGGCGGGCCTCCTCGGCCTCGGCGCGGCGGGCGCGGGCCACGTCACCGGGGATGACCTCGAGCTTGTCCTGGGCGATCTCGCGCAGGGCGATGCCCAGCGGCTTCTCCTCCGTGTCGGCCTCGACGAGGGGGCCGAAGAACTCCAGGTGGTTGTCCTCAAGCTGCTGGGTGTAGCTGTTGATCTGGCGGGCGCGCTTGGCTGCCTCCACCACGAGCCCGTACTTCGAGTCGACCTTCTCCAGGAGGTCGTCGATGGGCGGGTTCGTGATGCCCTCGGGCTGGGGGGAGGTACCGAGCATGTGCGTGACCTGCTTTCTGAGCGCGTGACCGGCCGTAGGAGGCCGTGCGGTAACCGGGACAGTCTAGCCCGCCAGGCCGAGCAGGCCCTCGAGCTCGTCAGTGGCACGTGCCACGGTGTCGTTGACGATGACGTGGTCGAACTCTCCCTGGGCGTCCATCTCCGTGCGTGCCGTGGCCAGGCGCCGCTGCCGCTCGGCTCCGCCCTCGGTCCCCCGGCCGACGAGCCGGTCGACCAGCGCCTGCCAGCTGGGCGGGGCGAGGAAGACGAGCAGGGCGTCGGGCATGGCGAGTCGCACCTGGCGGGCGCCGTCGAGGTCGATCTCCAGCAGGGCGGGGCGCCCGGCGGCCAGCTCTGCCTCGACGGGGCCGCGGGGCGTGCCGTAGCGGTGCTGCCCGTGCACGAGCGCCCACTCGAGCATCTGGTCCTCGGCGACGAGCCGGTCGAAGTCGGCGTCGCTGAGGAAGTGGTAGTGGACGCCGTCGACCTCGCCCGGACGGGGACAGCGGGTCGTGGCGGAGACGGAGACGAAGAGATCGGGGTGACGGCGACGCAGCTCGGCGACGATCGTTCCCTTTCCGACGGCGGTGGGGCCTGCGAGGACGGCGAGACGGGCAGCGGGGTCCGGGGACGTCATGGTGACATCATGCCTGCAACGCCGGTGCACGCGAAAACACTCACCGCCCGCAGGCCCGCGGGCGCTCACGGCGCCTGCGTCCGGGCGGCCTGCGCCTGGGGCGCCTGCGCGGCCTCGGCAAGGGTCGAGCCGACGCCGTCGTCCGCCCCGGCGCCCTCCTCGTCCTCCAGGTAGTACCACCACATTGGGGCCGCCCACACGTCCTGGCGGCACAGCGCCGAGGCCGTCAGGTCCCGGGCGACGCTCTCGCGCCCGAGGGTGGTGTCCGTGGGCGAGCCGTACCACCAGGGGCCCTCGTCCAGGTCCTCGGCACCGTAGCCGAGCTCGGTCAGTGCGATCGGCCGCCCCTGTGCCACCTGGGACAGGGCGTCGAGGACCCGGTCGGCGGAGACGCCCAGCGGGTGCCACTGCGGGTAGACGGACAGTCCGACGACGTCGCTCAGCTCCAGCAGGCCCGGATCGAGGGCGTCGCCGGCGACGGTGAAGGTCGAGGCCTCGGCCTCGCCCTGGCCGAGCTGGTAGTAGAGGGTGAGCACGCGGGTCGCCTGCGCGGTCGCGGGGTCGCGGGCGAGGGCGCGGGCTGCCTCACGCGCACGGGTCACGCCGCGCTCGCCCAGCCACTCCCCTCCGATCTCGTTGCCGGTCTCCCACGCGTCAGCGTCCGGGAATGCCTCCAGGAGGCGGCTGAGGCGGCGGCGCCACGCCGCGTCGTCGAGGGAGGCCACGGCCTGGGAGTCGCAGATCTGGACCATCGCCTGGGCGCCCTGGGCGTGCAGCTCGTCCAGGCAGGTGCGCCACGCGGCCATCTCGTCACGGTCGTCGGTGTCGGTGACGACCAGGCGCACGATGATGCCTCGCTGGGCGGCCCGCAGCGGCTCCAGCGCTGCCGCCACCGCGGCAGGGTCGGGAGGGTAGGTGAAGGTGACCCCGAGCATGGCGGTGCCCGGCTCGTGGTGGGCGCGGGCGCGGTCGAGGGCGACCTGGGCCGAGGCGGCCGCCTCCAGGGCCTGGGAGGCACGTACGGCCCGCTGCACGTCATCCGGAGCGGAGCGGCAGGAGGAGAGGGCCTGCTCGGTGGCGGCCCGCAGGTCCCCCACGCCCGCACCGGTGACCGGGTCGATGAGCCCGTCGGCCTCCGCGGCGGCCTGTGAGGCGTGCAGGCTCTGGGCGGCGAGCTCGGCCAGCGCGTAGCGCCCCGGACCGGGCAGGTCCACCAGGAGCGCCGAGTAGCCCGCGGAGGTGGGCCAGGAGATCGACAGGCAGGCCCTGCCCTGCCGGGGCAGCTCGAGGCGGGCGCTGGCCGAGGCGTCCGCCTCCAGGGGGGCCAGGCTCAGGACCGCCAGGGTGTCGGCGTCGAGCAGGGCGTCGTCGCGCTCGTCGGCACCGGCACCGTTGGTTGCCACCAGCAGCAGCTCGTCCAGACCAAGCAGCCGGCCGTCGGCCCCGGCCACGTCGAGCAGCACGACGTCGCCGTCCCCCGTCTGCTCGCCGGGGGACGGCGTCGGCTCGTCCGGGCTCTCACGCCGCCGCAGCAGGTGGTCCGCCAGGGCCACAAGCGCGAGCAGCAGCGCGCCCAGGGCGGTGAGGACCCCCAGGGCCCGACGGCGGCTGAGGCACCCGGCGGGCTCCGGGTCCGGCGGCTGAGGCCGGGGGCTGTGAGCGGGCCCGGCCGGCGGCTGCCCGGGAGCGCCGGGGACGTCACCGTCCCCGGCGGGCTGCTCCCGGTCGCTCATCGCAGCTCGGAGGCGGGCACGAAGGTGTAGCCCTGCGCGCGGATCCCCTCGACGGTCTGCCTGAGGTAGGACACGTCGTAGAAGGGGTGGAAGAAGAAGCTCGCCGTGGCGTGGGTGCCTACGAGGTTCGCCTCCGAGGCCGCCAGCAGCCTCTGGGGCAGGCGCGGCGGGTGCTGGTTGTAGGCCTCCAGGGCGACGTTGCCGATGTTCTCCGGCAGGATGTGCGTGCCGTAGGGGTCGTTGACGGAGTACGGGAAGAACTGGCCGTAGTAGTCGAAGGGCCCCGGTGTCTGCCCGCTGAGCAGGCCCACGTGCAGGAGCTCACGCTCGTAGCGCACCGGGTAGACCTGGGAGATGCCCGTGTAGGCGGAGGGAGTGGCCGCGTAGTGGGGCGTCTCGAAGATCGTCGGGACGGGCAGCCCCACCGAGGCGAAGACCTCCTGGCCCGCGCGGACCTGCTGGGCGGCCCAGGCGGCGTCCACACCGGGCAGGTCCCCGCCGATCTGCACCCACGAGCTCTCCTCGCAGCGCACCTGGGGCGCGTTGACGTCGTTGACCTGGGTGCACCACGAGCGGATGAACTCGAAGTCGTCGGTGCTCACGCCGTTGTAGGGGTTGTCGAGCGTGGAGAACTGGTGGCTGGTGCCGTGCTGGACGAGGGTCCCGCCGTGCTGGACCGCGTAGGCCAGGACCTCGACGAGCTCAGGGCTGTCGGCCAGGGTGTAGGTCTCGGCCACGCCGTCGTTGTAGGCGCCCTTGCCATCGGTGTAGATGGGCACGACCGCGAGCTGGAAGGGCACGCCCTCACCCACGAGGTAGTCGACGATGGCCCGCAGCTCGGCGGCGGGCGTCGTCGGGTTGACGTCCTCGATGCGCACGGCCGCCTGGCGGACGGGCTCGGCACCGGGCTGGAGCATGTCCAGGACGATGTCCGCGGCGGCCAGGTAGCGGTCGGTCTCGGACAGGTAGGACAGGGGCACCTCACCGATGTAGGTGAGGTTGCCCGAGCGCACCGCCCACGGCAGGTCCGAGCCGCTGGTCTGGGCCAGGGAGGAGCAGGTCGTGGGGTCGCCTGAGACCTGCGAGCACCGGCCGGTGCCCAGGACGGTGACGTCCTCGGGGCGCAGGATGTGGGGCACGAGCAGCCCGCCGGTGTTGAGCGGGTCGCGGCTGAGGGAGCGTCCGTTGTAGCTCACGGCGGTCACCGTGTCGACGGAGTCGATGTAGGAGGTGGCGGCGTCCCAGCCGTAGCGGGAGGTGAAGGTGGCGCGGTCCTGGGGGTCGGCGGTCAGCTGCCAGATGTTGAAGCCGGACCACAGCACGGGCACGTTGCCGGTGAGCACGTCGTCCTTGAAGGCCTGCGGCAGGGGCTCGTTGTACGTCGATCCCGTGTAGATGACGGCGGTGAAGCGGCCTGCCAGGCCCGCCTGGTAGTCGGCGACCGGCATGGCGGTGACGGTGCCCGAGTGGGAGGCGAGCATCCCCATGCCCAGGGCGTAGAACTCGCCGATCCTCGCGTAGGGGCCCGTGCTGTCGTAGAGGACGAGGGTCGAGGCCGGTCCCGCCTGGCTGGTGGAGAAGGTGCGGGCCGACGCCGGCAGCTCGCCCGTCGCCTCCAGGTCCCTGACGGCGGGCTCAGCTGCGGGCGCGGCTGGCGCCCGCAGCTCCTCGGGCGTGGCCTCGCCGGTGTCGACGAGCGGCAGCACCCGTTCCTCGGCGGCCGAGGGCTCGGGCGGCGCCTCCACGGGAGCGGCGTCAACGGGGTCGGTGGCGGCCGTGCCCGGGTCCACGGGTGCGGAGGGTGCCGTCGTGGCGACGGGTGCGGGTGACAGGGGTGCGGCACCGGCGGCGGGTGCGCTCAGCTGGGCGCTGAGCCCGATGGCGCAGGCCAGTGCGAGGGCGGCGAGGCCGACTGGGCCCCGTCGAGACGGGTGGGTGCTCATGTGGTCTCCTTCATCTCGTGTTCGACAGCCCGTGAGGGGACGTCACTGCGTCGGGACGGTGCGCGCGTGCCGTGCCCGGCTGGCGGGGCGGGCGGGGTCGAAGTCGGCGACCCGCTCCCCCACCCCGAGCAGCTGGGCGAGGGCGGCGACGATCCGCTCGGTGGCGCGCCCGTCCCCGTAGGGGTTGACGGCGTTGGCCATGCGCGCGTACGCCTGTGCGTCGTCGAGCAGCGTGCTGACGGCGGACACGACGGTCAGCTCGTCGGTGCCCACGAGGCGGGCCACCCCGGCGTCGACCGCCTCGGGCCGCTCGGTGTTCTCCCTCATGACGAGGACCGGCTTGGACAGGGACGGTGCCTCCTCCTGCACGCCGCCGGAGTCGGTGAGGACGAGGTAGGCGCGGTTGAGCAGGGCGCAGAACTCGCCGTAGGGCAGCGGCTCGGTGATGACGACGTTGTCGAGTCCCTCCAGGTTCGGCATGATCGCGGCCCGCACACCGGGGTTGAGGTGGGCGGGCAGGACGACGAGGTCCTCGGGGTGGCTGCGGGCGACCCGGGCGACGGCCCGGCCGATGGAGCGCATGGGCTCCCCCCAGGACTCGCGGCGGTGGGCGGTGACGAGCACGACGCGCCGCGAGCCCTGCGCCACGGCCTGGGCCAGGCGCGGGTCGGAGAAGGACACGGGACGGTCGACGGCCTCCAGCAGGGCGTCGATGACGGTGTTGCCGGTGACGACGAGGTCCGCCGGGTTGACCGCCTCGCGCAGGAGGTTGTCGCGTGAGCGCGACGTCGGGCACAGGTGCAGTCGGGTGACCTGGGTGAGCAGCCGCCGGTTGGCCTCCTCGGGGAAGGGCGAGGCGATGGAGCCGGTGCGCAGCCCGGCCTCGACGTGGGCCACGGGCAGGCGGTGGTAGAAGGCGGCGAGCCCGGCCGCGAAGGCCGAGGTCGTGTCCCCCTGGGCGAGCAGGATGTCGGGACGGTGCTCCTCGATGGCGGCGCCGACGCCCTCAAGGGTGCGCACGGTGACCTCGGTGAGGGTCTGGCCGGGGGTGTGGATGTCGAGGTCGGTGTCCGGGGTGATGCCGAAGAAGTCGTTGACCTGGTCGAGCATCTCGCGGTGCTGCCCGGTGACGACGACGACCGGCGCGAAGCGGGGGTCCTCGTGCAGGGCGCGCACGAGCGGCGCCATCTTGATCGCCTCCGGCCGGGTGCCGTAGACGAGCATGACCCGGGGCGTGCGGGCGTCGGTCGTGGTGGTCATCATGCATCCTCTCGGTTGGGGCTGGCGGTGCTGTCGGGGGCGGCCTCCCGCACGGGCTCGACGAGGACGTCGATCGCGGCGTCCTCCGTGTAGGCGGCCACCTTGCCCGAGCGGTACGGCGAGTCGGTGTCGGAGACGGTGGCGAGCTCGGCGCCGTTGACGACGACCGTCACGGTCATCGCGTCGGGCTGTGTCGTGTCGATGCTCAGGAGGACCTCGTGGGGCGTTCCGACGGCGTAGGTGGGGCTCGTGCCCGAGGCCAGGAAGCGCTGTGAGCCGGGGTGGGCGGGGTCCTGCTTGGAGACCTCCCAGCCGTTGGGCTTGAGGACGAGCGCGTAGAAGTGGTCGTTGGTCTCATAGGACCACAGGATCCAGGCCACCTCCCACGGGTTGGGCTCCTGCCCCTCGCGCAGCTGGTCGCGGGTGGTCACCGTGGCCCGGACGGTGGTCACCTCCCCCTCGGTGACGGCGACGGTGCGTGAGGTGGCCAGGCCCGCGTGGGTCTCGTCGGAGGCCGTGGCGACGGCGGGCCGCAGGCTGAGGACGTCCTCGGTGCAGGAGGCCGAGCCGTAGCCGTTGAAGACGACGTCCCAGTGTGCGCAGTGCGTGGCGTCCCTCCTGAGCAGGTGGACGGTGACGAGGGTGACGACGACGGCAACGACGACGGCGACGACGAGGAGCACGACGGTGCCGCGGCTCGGCCGCCGGTACCCGCCGACGCGGGCGGTGGCGGGCGCCCTCACGCCATCACCTCTGTCGAGACGGCGCCCTCGGCCAGCGGCAGCTCCGGCAGGGGGGCCTCTCGGGCGGTCTTGGCCCAGCCGGAGCGGCCGACGATCTCACGGCCGAGCGCCCGCCACCCGTACCAGCCGGCGAGCAGGCCGTAGAGGAGGAAGAGGTGTCCCCACAGCAGGCAGCGCAGCAGGCCGACGCCCTCCGCCCTCACGGTCCGGTGGTACACGACGGCGTCGACCAGGGCCGGGCCGAAGGCCAGCAGGTAGGAGGAGGGGACCCACAGCCAGGCGTAGGACGTCCCCGCGAAGGCCCCGGCGATGGCCAGCAGGAGGACGATGACGAAGGACAGGGTCATGAGGGAGCCGGCGAGCATGAGGTACGGGACGAGGACCTGGAAGAGGGTGTCGGCACGTGCCCGGCCCCGCATCTGCCGGGCGATCCTCGGCAGCAGGTGGCGGGCCTGGAGGTTGCCCTGGAACCAGCGGGTGCGCTGGCGCACGAGCCTGGTGAGGGAGGTGACGCCCTCCTGGTGGACGGCGGCCCGGCCGGAGAACTCGTTGGCCCAGCGGGTCGTGTTGAGGCGGATGCCCAGGTCGAAGTCCTCGGTGAGCGAGCGCGTCCAGGGACGCTCCCCCAGGGCGTCAAGGGTGGCGAGGCGGGCGAACTGGGCGTTGCCTCCCATGCCGACGCTGCCCAGGTGGCGGCGCGCCTCCTGGAAGATGCCGGTGACGGTGACGAACTCGACGTCCTGCATCCGGGCGAGCAGCGACGTGCCGCGGTTGGAGATGCGCACCCCGAGCTGGAGGGCACCGGTGCCCGGGTCGGCGAAGGTCTCGCGCACGACGTGCCAGGCCTTGGGGTCAAGCCAGCCGTCGGCGTCGACGACGCCGACGATGACGCGCGTGGGGTCCACGGAGGCCCACTCGCGGCGCACGACGGCGAGGGCGTCGTTGAGCGCCTCCCCCTTGCCCTGCCGGGCGCGCGGCGGTTCGCGGCGCAGCAGCCTGACCCGCGAGTCGGGCACCGAGCGGACGATGTCGCTGGTGGCGTCGTCAGAACCGTCGTCGATGACCATGACGGTCAGCGCCGGGTCCTTCTCCGCCAGCAGCCGGGCGAGGGACGGCCCAATGACCGCCTCCTCGTTGAGGCAGGGCATGAGCACGACGACGTGGAAGGGCCCCAGAGGGTCCTCCTCGGGCGGGGGCGGGGGCGGCAGCGCGCCGACGTTCGCGGGCACGCGCGAGGAGCACAGGAGGCGGGCGTGACGACCCCGCACGTGGCGGTTGCCCACGCCACGGCTGTGACGTCCCACGACCCCGCGGGCCACGGTCCGCCTCCGGCGCGCCAGGGCGTGAGACAGGACGGTCAGGACGATGAGGTACACGATGGTCGTGGCCACCATCGCGACTGCTCCGGCACGTCCGAGCAGGTCGAGCCACATCAGGGCGTCCATGCGCTGCTCCCCTCCGTTGATCGCGTGTGCTCGACGTCCGCGCCGCGTCGGCGGCGCGACGGTCCGTGCACGACGCGCCAGAGGGCGCCGTACAGGTGCAGGCTGATGAGGACGAGGACGACGGCGACGAAAACGAGTCCGGCGAGGTCGAGCAGGACGCGCGCGGTCGTCAGCAGCAGCTCGTGCGGACCAGGGCCGAGGGCGTCGCGCGCGAGCGCCGGCCCGTCGGCTGTGAGGATGTCAAAGGGCATGCAGATGTTCCAGGGACGACGAAGAAGGCGGACGACGCCGACAGGTACTGACCTGTCACGGGCGCCGGGATCCTTCTGGGTGACCCGCAGCGCAAGGACTACCGTGGTTCACCTGTCAACGACTTTGCCCGCTTGTCGGCGCGGGGCGCCAGCAACCACGCCTTGTCGTTACCTAAACGTCACAGAACTTCTTAAGGTCTTACCTCGTGCCTATCAAGGTCTGAGGTGACGCGCGCGCAGGTCCTGACGCGCGCTCCGAGGGCGTCCTGCGCCCCCTCGCAGGGCCGCAGGACGCCCGGTGGACGTCGTCGGAGGCTCAGCCGCGCAGGGCCGCGAGGGCCTCGGCGGTGGCGGCCTCGGCGGCGCGGCGCAGGCTGTCAGCGTCCGGGCCGGCGGCCAGCACGCCCCGGGAGGTCGAGGCCAGCACCTGGCGGCGCGCCGACCCGAAGACCTGCTCCAGCTCGGCCGCACCCGCCCCCTGTGCCCCGACCCCGGGAGCGAGCAGCGGGGCGGCGCTGGCCTCCAGGTCGAGGTCCAGGTCGCGCACCGCCAGCCCCACGGTCGCCCCGATGACGAGGCCGACGCTGCCCAGGGCGCCTGCGGTCCGGGCCGCCGCGTTGGCGGCGGCGACACCGTCGACGACGCCGGCGGCCACCGACCGGCCGGAGGCGGTGCGCGCGTGCTGGACGCTCGGCCCCTCGGGGTTGGAGGTCAGGCCCAGGACGAAGACCCCGCGGCCGGTGTCCCGGGCGCGCTCGAGTGCCGGGCCGAGCGAGCCGAAACCGAGGTAGGGCGAGACGGTGACGGCGTCCGCGGCCAGCGGGGAGCGCTCGGACAGGTAGGCGTCGGCGTAGCCGCCCATGGTCGAGCCGATGTCGCCGCGTTTGACGTCAAGGATGCTCAGCGTGCCGCTGGCTCTCAGGGCCGCCAGGGTCTCCTCCAGGACCGCCACACCCGCCGAGCCGTGGCGCTCGAAGAAGGCCGACTGCGGCTTGACGGCGGCCACACGCCCGCCCAGGGCCTCCACCACCCGCAGGGAGAACTCGCGCAGCCCGGCGGCGTCGTCGTCCAGCCCCCAGGCGTGCAGCAGGCCCCGGTGGGGGTCGATGCCCACGCACAGGGGACCGAGCTCGTCCATGGCCTGGGCCAGGCGGGTGCCGAAGGGCGGGCGGGCGGTCTGCTCGTGGCTCGTGCTGGTGCTCATGCGTCACGCTCCTCTCGTCGGGCGGACCGGTCGGCGTCGTGCTCCTGCAGGGAGCGGACCCTCATGGCGCCGCGCAGCTGGGCCTCCAGGGCCTGGACGGCGGCCTGCAGCTGCTGCACGGTGGTGATGATCGGCCGGTCCGCGCTCGTCGTCGCGGCGCGGATCGAGTAGCCGTCCGCGCGGGCGCCCTGCCCCTTGGGGGTGTTGACGACCATGTCGACCATGCCGGACTCGATGAGCCCGACGATCGTCTGCTCACCGTGCTCTCCCTGGCCCTCGCTCACCTTGCGCACGGTCGTGGCCGGGATGCCGTTGCGTCGCAGCACCTGGGCGGTGCCCGCGGTGGCGAGCACGGTGAAGCCGAGCTCGGCCAGGCGGGCCACCGGCAGGATGACGGCACGCTTGTCGCGGTCGGCGACGGAGACGAAGACCGTTCCCTCGGTGGGCAGCCCGCCGTAGGCACCCGCCTGGGACTTGGCGAAGGCCCTGGGGAAGTCGCTGTCGTAGCCCATGACCTCCCCCGTCGAGCGCATCTCGGGGCCCAGGACCGTGTCGACGACGCGCCCCTGGGGGGTACGGAAGCGCTTGAAGGGCAGGACCGCCTCCTTGACGGCGATCGGGGCACGGGGGTCGGGGCAGGAGGCGTCCTGCTCCGGCAGGTGTCCGCGCTGCCTGAGGGAGGCGATGCTCTCGCCGGCCATGAGCAGGGCCGCGGCCTTGGCGAGCTGCACGCCGGTCGCCTTGGACACGAAGGGCACCGTGCGCGAGGCGCGGGGGTTGGCCTCGATGACGTAGAGGGTGTCACCTGTGAGGGCGAACTGGATGTTGAGCAGTCCCCGCACCCCCACGCCCCGGGCGATGGCCTCGGTGGAGCGGCGGATGCGGGCGATCTCAGTGTCCGACAGCGTCATCGGCGGCAGGACGCAGGCCGAGTCGCCCGAGTGGATGCCGGCCTCCTCGATGTGCTCCATGACACCGCCGAGGAAGAGCTCGTTGCCGTCGTAGAGGGCGTCGACGTCGATCTCGATGGCGTCGTCGAGGAAGCGGTCGATGAGCAGCGGGCCGTTGGCGTAGGCGCCGCCGCTCTCACGCCCGGCACGGGCGAGGTAGTCGTCCAGGCCGGAGCGCTCGTAGATGATCTCCATGCCGCGCCCGCCCAGCACGTAGCTGGGGCGCACGAGGACGGGCAGGCCGATCTGCTCGGCCACCGCCCGCGCCTGTTCGTCCGTCAGCGCCGTGCCGTGGGCGGGGGCCGGCAGCCCGGCCCGCTCCAGGACGGCGCCGAAGACCTCGCGGTCCTCCGCGGCATCGATGGCCTCGGGGCTCGTGCCGATGATGGTCACGCCCGCGGCCTTGAGCCCTGCGGCCAGCGACAGCGGCGTCTGGCCGCCCAGCTGGACGATCATCCCGGCCACGGGGCCTGCGGCGAGCTCGGCCTCGTAGACCTCCATGACGTCCTCGAAGGTGAGCGGCTCGAAGTAGAGCCGGTCGGCCACGTCGTAGTCGGTGGAGACGGTCTCGGGGTTGCAGTTGACCATGACGGTCTCGTAGCGCTCGGACAGCGCCATCGTGGCGTGCACGCAGGAGTAGTCGAACTCAATGCCCTGGCCGATGCGGTTGGGTCCCGAGCCGAGGATGATGACGGCCTCGCGCTCGCGCGGCGCGACCTCGGTCTGCGTGTCGTAGCTGGAGTACAGGTAGGGGGTGCGGGCGGCGAACTCGGCGGCGCAGGTGTCGACCGTCTTGTAGACCGGACGCAGGCCGTAGGCGTGGCGGATCTCGCGCACGGCCTGCTCGCTCAGGCCGCGGATCGCGGCGACCTGGGCGTCGGAGAAGCCGTGGCGCTTGGCGGTGGCGAGGACGGTGGGGTCCAGGGCCGGTGCCTGCTGGAGCGCCTCGGCTGTCTCCTGCAGCAGCAGCATCTGGTCGAGGAACCACGGGTCGATACGGGTCGCCTCGTGGAGCTGCTCCAGGGTGGCCCCGGCGCGCACCGCCTGCTGGAGGTCGAGGAGGCGGTGCTCGGAGGGGGTCGACAGGCCGGCCAGGAGGACGTCGAGGGCCTCGGGGCCGGGGGCGGGCGCCTCCCAGTGGAAGGCGGTGCCCTTCTTGTCGATGGAGCGCATGGCCTTCTGCAGGGCCTCGGTGAAGCAGCGGCCGATGGCCATGGCCTCACCGACGGACTTCATCGTCGTCGTCAGCGTCGGGTCGGCGCCGCGGAACTTCTCGAAGGCGAAGCGCGGGACCTTGACGACGACGTAGTCGAGGGTCGGCTCGAAGGAGGCGGGTGTGGACCCGGTGATGTCGTTGGGGATCTCGTCGAGCGTGTAGCCCACGGCCAGGCGCGCGGCGATCTTGGCGATGGGAAAGCCCGTCGCCTTGGACGCCAGCGCGGAGGAGCGTGACACGCGGGGGTTCATCTCGATGACGACGACGCGGCCGGTGGCCGGGTCGACGGCGAACTGGATGTTGCAGCCGCCGGTGTCGACCCCGACCTCGCGGATGACGGCGATGCCGATGTCGCGCAGGCGCTGCAGCTCCCGGTCGGTGAGGGTCAGGGCGGGGGCGACGGTCACGGAGTCGCCCGTGTGGACGCCCACGGGGTCGAGGTTCTCGATGGAGCACACGACGACGCAGTTGTCGGCCGTGTCGCGCATGAGCTCGAGCTCGTACTCCTTCCAGCCCAGGATCGACTCCTCCAGCAGCACCTCGGTGGTGCGAGAGGCCGCCAGTCCCTGCCCGGCGATGCGCTCCAGGTCGCCCTCGTCGTAGGCGACGCCCGAGCCCAGCCCCCCCATGGTGAAGGAGGGGCGCACGACGACGGGGTAGCCGCCCAGTGCCTTGACGCCCGCACGGCACTCGTCCATCGTGTGGGCGATGACGGAGCGGGCGACCTCGGCGCCGCAGCGCTCGACGACCCTCTTGAACTCCTCCCGGTCCTCGCCGGCGTTGATGGCCTCGGCCCGGGCACCGATGAGCTCGACGCCGTAGCGCTGCAGCACCCCGGCCTCGACCAGGCTCATGGCCGCGTTGAGGGCCGTCTGGCCGCCCAGGGTGGGCAGCAGGGCGTCGGGGCGCTCCTTGGCGATGATGGAGGTGAGCACCTCCAGGGTGATGGGCTCGACGTAGGTGGCGTCGGCGACGTCGGGGTCGGTCATGATCGTCGCCGGGTTGGAGTTAACGAGGACGACCCGGATGCCCTCGGAGCGCAGGACGCGGCACGCCTGGGTGCCGGAGTAGTCGAACTCGCAGGCCTGGCCGATGACGATGGGGCCGGAGCCGATGACGAGGACGGAGGAGATGTCGGTGCGACGGGGCATCAGGAGCCCTCCTTCGCGGTGGTCGACGAGGTGGTCTCCGGGGTGGTGCCCCCAGCGGTGGCCGGGGCACCGCCTGCGGCGCGGTGCTCGGTCATGAGGCGCACGAAGCGGTCGAAGAGGTGCTCGCCGTCGTGCGGTCCGGCCGCCGCCTCGGGGTGGTACTGGACGGAGAAGGCGGGCAGGTCGAGGGCCCGCAGGCCCTCGACCACCCCGTCGTTGAGGCCGACGTGGCTGACCTCCACGCGTCCGTAGCGTCCCCCGTCGTAGGGGGCGGTGCTGGGCTCGCCGACGGGGGCGTCGACGGCGAAGCCGTGGTTGTGGGCCGTGATCTCGACGCGGCCGGTGGTCCGGTCGAGCACCGGCTGGTTGACGCCCCGGTGACCGTAGCCGAGCTTGTAGGTGCCGTATCCCAGGGCGCGGCCGAGGATCTGGTTGCCCAGGCAGATGCCGAAGAAGGGCAGGCGGGCGTCGAGCACGCCGCGCAGCAGCGCCACCTCGGCGTCGGCGGTGCCCGGGTCGCCCGGACCGTTGGAGAAGAACACGCCGTCGGGCCTGAGGGCGAGGACCTCGGCCAGCGTCGTCGACTGCGGCAGCACGTGCACCCTCACGCCGCGCTCGGCGAGCTGCCAGGGCGTGCGCGCCTTGATGCCCAGGTCGATGGCGGCGACGACGGCGAGGGGCTCGCGCCCCTGCCAGTCGCCGCCGGGCTCGACGACGTAGCCCTCGCGGGTGGAGACCTCGGCCGCCAGGGCCTGGCCCGCCATGACGGGCGCGCTGCGCACCGCGTCGAGGCAGATGTCGAGGGCGGCCCGGGAGGGGGCGGTGCGCGGGTCCCCGCTGACCCCGGCGGGCAGGGCCTCACCGGAGAAGATCCCGGCGCGCATGGCGCCGCGCTCGCGCAGGTGCCGGGTGAGCGCGCGGGTGTCGACCTCGCAGAGCCCCACGACCCCCGCCTCGACGAGCTCGTCCTCCAGCTCGCGCCGGGCCCGCCAGGAGGAGGCGCGCCGGGCGGGGTCGCGCACGACGTACCCGGCCACCCAGATGCGCCCGGACTCCGGGTCCTCGTCGTTGACACCGGTGTTGCCGATGTGCGGCGCCGTCATGACGACGATCTGGCGGTGGTAGGAGGGGTCCGTGAGGGTCTCCTGGTAGCCGGTCATCGCCGTGTTGAAGACGATCTCGGCGACGGTGCGCCCGGTCGCGCCGTAGGCGCGGCCGACGAGGGCGAAGCCGTCCTCGAGGACCAGCAGCGCGGGGCTGCGTGCGCCCGGGGCGGGTTGCGGGCCGCTCACGCCTGCGCGCCGCCCTCGCGGGCGACGGGCTGTGCGTCAAGGACGGTGGGGCGCCCGTGCAGGAAGGTCGCCTCCACCCGGGCCGGCAGCTCCATGCCCGCGTAGGGCGTGTTGGTCGAGCGCGTCCACTGGCTGGCGCCGTCGACGGTGCGGCGCACCGTCGGGTCGATGACGGTGATGTTCGCGGGGGCCCCGACCTCGAGCCCCTGGCCCTGGTCGCGCACGCGACCGATGAGGGCGGGGGTGGTGGACATGACCCGGGCGAGGTCGCGCCAGCTCATGCGCCCGGTGCTCACCATCGTCTCGACGAGGATCGGCAGGGCGGTCTCCAGGCCGGTCATGCCGAATGCGCCCGCCTGCCACTCGCAGTCCTTGTCCTCCACCGGGTGGGGGGCGTGGTCGGTACCGACGACGTCGATGGTGCCGTCGGCGAGCGCCTCGCGCACGGCATCGACGTCCTCCGCGGTGCGCAGCGGCGGGTTGACCTTGTACAGCGGCGAGTAGGTGCGGGCCATCTCGTCGGTGAGCATGAGGTGGTGGGGGGTGACCTCCGCGGTGACGTCGATGCCCCGGGCCTTGGCCCAGCGGATGATGTCGACGCTGCCGGCGGTGGACAGGTGGCACACGTGCAGGCGCGAGCCCACGTGCTCGGCGAGCAGGACGTCGCGGGCGATGACGGACTCCTCGGCGACGGCCGGCCAGCCGCGCAGCCCCAGCTCGGCGGAGACGACGCCCTCGTGCATCTGGGAGCCCTCGGTCAGGCGGGGGTCCTGGGCGTGCTGGGCGATGACGCCGTCGAAGGACTTGACGTACTCCAGGGCGCGGCGCATGAGGACGGGGTCGTGGACGCACTTGCCGTCGTCGGAGAAGACACGTACCCGGGCGGCGGAGTGGGCCATGGCGCCCATCTCGCTCAGCTGCTCGCCCTTGAGGCCCTTGGACACGGCGCCCACCGGGTGGACGTCGACCCAGCCGGCGTCCTGGCCCAGGCGCAGGACCTGCTCGACGACACCGGCGCTGTCCTGCACGGGGTTGGTGTTGGCCATGGCGAAGACGGCGGTGTAGCCGCCGACGGCGGCCGCACGGGTCCCGGTGAAGACGGTCTCGGCGGACTCGCCGCCGGGCTCACGCAGGTGCGTGTGCGGGTCGACGAGACCGGGCAGGGCAATGAGGCCGTCGAGGTCGTGGCGGCGGGCGTCGGCGGGGGCCTGGGCGGCGGCGTCGGCGCCGATGGCGGCGATACGGCCGTCAACGACGAGGATGTCGGCGCTGTCCTCGCCGTAGGGGCGGGTACCGGTGAGCAGGTGGGCGGTCACAGCTGGATCCCTTCGTCGGCGAGGAGGAGGTAGAGAGCGGCCATGCGCACGGAGACACCGTTGCCGACCTGCTCGATGATGCGCGAGCGGGGGTCGTCGGCGGCCTCCGCGGTGATCTCCAGGCCGCGGTTCATGGGGCCGGGGTGCATGACGATGGCGTGCTCGGGCATGGCGTCGCGGCGGGCGGTGTCCAGGCCGTAGGCGCGCGAGTACTCGGCGGGGCTGGGGAAGAAGCCGCCGCCGGCGGCGCTCATGCGCTCACGCTGGACGCGCAGCATCATGACGGCGTCGGGCTGGACGGCGGCAATGGTCTCGTCGAGGTCGTAGGAGACCTCGCAGGGCCAGCCCTGCATGCCCACGGGCAGGAGGGTGGGCGGGGCCACGAGGGTGACCTGGGCGCCGAGGGTGGTGAGCAGGTCGACGTTGGAGCGGGCGACGCGCGAGTGCAGGATGTCGCCGACGATGACGACCTTGGCGCCCGCCAGGTCGCGCCCGCGCGGTGCCGGGGAGCCGTCGGCGCCGCCGACGGCCGGGTCGTACCAGCGTCGCAGGGTCATGGCGTCCAGCAGCGCCTGGGTGGGGTGCTGGTGCTTGCCGTCACCGGCGTTGAGCACGGGCACGTCGATCCAGCCGGCGTGGGCGAGCAGGTGGGCTGCCCCGTCCGCGCTGTGGCGGATGACGACGGCGTCGGCCCCCATCGCCATGATCGTCTCGGCGGTGTCCTTGAGGGACTCGCCCTTGGAGACCGAGGAGCCCTTGGCGGAGAAGTTGATGACGTCGGCGCTCAGGCGCTTGGCGGCCGCCTCGAAGGACAGGCGGGTGCGGGTGGAGTCCTCGAAGAAGAGGTTGACGACCGTCTTGCCGCGCAGGGTCGGCAGCTTCTTGACGGCGTGGCGCT
>CALEXZ010000046.1 GCA_937926195.1 uncultured Actinomyces sp. | reverse complement strand
CTCATCGCCGCGCCCGCCGCCGCGGTCCTGCCGTGGGTGCGCACCGTGCGCGCCCTCGTGCTGGGCTCGGCCCTCGTGGGTGCCGGCTGCGCCCTGGCGGGCCTCGCCGTCGCCGTCGTGGGCGAACTGAGCGCCGGCGGCTGCATCGGTGTCCTGTGCGCCCTGGCCTGGGCGCTGTCTCTCACCGCCCACCGTGCGCTGCGGGCCTGAGCGTCATCGACGCTCAGGCCCGCAGCGGCTCACAGTCTCAGGCTCCCGGGATCAGATTCCCAGGACGGCCCGCAGGTCGCTCTTGATGCTCTCCAGGCGGTCCGCCGCCGTACGGCGGGCCACCTCGACGGGCTCGTCCACCGCGACCGGGACGACGACCTCGCAGTAGCACTTGAGCTTGGGCTCCGTGCCCGAGGGACGGATGACGACGCGGTCGTCCGCCGCCGTCTTGAAGATGAGGCCGTCCGTGGCGGGCAGCCGGCCCCCGTTGCCGTCGGACGCGCCGTCGAGGAGGTCGAAGACGTCGACGACCGGCGAGCCCGCCAGGTGGGCGGGGCCGCCGCCGGCGCGCAGACGCTCCATGGCCTGGGTGATGAAGGACAGGTCCTCCACGCGCACGCTCAGCGGGCTGGTCGCGTACAGGCCGTGCTCGCGAGCCAGGCGGTCGAGCAGGTCCAGGAGGCTGCGGCCCTGCTGCTTGAGCACGGAGGCCAGCAGCGCCAGGCGCACGGAGGCGGAGATGCCGTCCTTGTCCCTGACGTTCTTGGGGTCGACGCAGTAGCCCAGAGCCTCCTCGTAGCCGAAGACGAGGCCCGGCACCCGGCTGATCCACTTGAAGCCGGTGAGGGTGATGCGGTGGGCGAGCCCGTGGGCCTGGGCGATGCGGCGCAGCAGGCGCGAGGAGACGATGGAGTTGGCGAGCACGCCGGTGCCGGCGAAGGCGGCGAGCTCGGCCGCCTGCTCACCCAGCAGCGAGCCGACCTCGTCACCCGTGAGCCGACGCCACCCGCCCGGAGCGTGCGGGTCCGGCACGGCCGCCGAGCAGCGGTCGGCGTCGGGGTCGTTGGCGATGACGATGTCGGCACCGACCTCACGCGCCAGGGCGAGGGACAGGTCCAGCGCGCCCGGCTCCTCGGGGTTGGGGAAGGCGACCGTCGGGAAGTCCGGGTCCGGCTCGAACTGCTCGGGCACGACGACGACGTCCTTGAAACCGACACGTCCCAGGGCGTCGCGGCAGATCTCACCGCCGACGCCGTGCATGGCGGTGAGCACGATCTTGAGGTCCGCGGCCGCGGAGATACGCGACAACGAGGCCGAGGCCGTGTACTCCTCGATGAGCTCGTCACCGACGAGCTCCCAGCCGGACTCGGGCATGGGCACGCTGCTGAGCGGGCCGACGGCGGCGATGACCTGGGCGATGGCGGCGTCGTAGGGAGGCACGATCTGGGCGCCCTGGCCGGAGTCGGTGACGGCGCGACCACCGAGGTAGACCTTGTAGCCGTTGTCCTTGGGCGGGTTGTGCGAGGCGGTGACCATGACGCCGGCGTCGGCGTCCAGGCGGCGCAGCGCGAAGGCGAGGGTCGGGGTGGGGCAGCAGCGGTCGAAGAGGATCGCGCGCCCGCCGGCGCCGGTGACGACGGAGGCGGTGTCGCGGGCGAAGGTCTCGGAGCCGTAGCGGGCGTCGTAGCCGATGACGACGCTGAAGCCCTCGCCGAGCTGCTCGCGCAGGTAGGCGGCCAGGCCGGCCGCCGCACGGATGACGACGACGCGGTTCATCCGGTTGGGGCCGCCGCCCAGGCGCCCGCGCAGTCCCGCGGTGCCGAACTGGAGGCTGCCGGAGAAGGCGTCGGTGAGCTCTGCGGTGGCGGAGGCGTCACCGGCCTCGTGGGCTGCGAGCAGCGCCGTGAGCTCTTCGCGGGTGGCGGCGTCAGGGTCCTCGTTGATCCAGGTGCTGACCTCGTCGATGAGGGAGGGGGTGTTGCTCATGCCGCGACGGTACCGGGACGCTGTGCCGTCCAGAGGAGATGGTGATGTCCCTCATGGGTAATCCGGGACACAGGACGGGAACAGCCGCGACAAGGGTGCTGGGAGGGGACCGAAAGGGCGGTGGGAAGGCTGTGGGAGAGCGCCGTCGGGCGCGTGGTTGTGCGCGTTGCCGGGTCGGTGCGCAAGGATCGCCCCATGACACACAGAACGACGTACCGCAAGGGACCGGTGCTGCTGCGCGGCTCCCAGATCCCCACCGAGACCACGGACGCGCGCCTGCTCAGCAGCGGCGACGGCACCGACTGGCTGCACTCGGACCCGTGGCGGGTGCTGCGCATCCAGTCGGAGTTTGTCGAGGGCTTCGGGGCCCTGGCCGAGATCGGGCCCGCGATCAGCGTCTTCGGCTCCGCTCGCACCAGGCCCCAGGACCCCGCCTACCACCTGGCCGAGGAGATCGGCGCGGGTCTGGCGCGCGAGGGCTACGCCGTCATGACCGGCGGCGGTCCCGGCGTCATGGAGGCGGTCAACAAGGGCGCTCACGAGGCCGGGGGCGTCAGCGTCGGCCTGGGCATCGAGCTGCCCCTGGAGCAGGGCATGAACGAGTACGTCGACCTGGGCGTCAACTTCCGGTACTTCTTCGCGCGCAAGACCATGTTCGTCAAGTACTCCGACGGCTTCGTCGTCATGCCCGGCGGCTTCGGCACGATGGACGAGCTCTTCGAGGCCCTCACGCTCGTGCAGACCCAGAAGGTGGCCGGGTTCCCCGTGGCCCTCGTCGGTTCCTCCTTCTGGGCCGGTCTCATGGACTGGATGCGCGGCACCCTCGTGGGCACGGGCGTCATCTCTCCCGGCGACGTCGACCTCGTCACCGTCGTCGACACGGCCGAGGACGCCGTCGGCTACGTCGTCGGTGCCGCGCGCCGTCTCCGGGCCGAACGGTCTCTCACGCGGGGCGGCACCGACCTGTGAGTGGCCCTTGAACGGCCTGAGACCTGTCGTTGAATGCGAGTGGACTTCGCCACGAAGGGTCACCCCTCGTCGCCGGGTGGCCTAGAATATTGTGGCAACGCGCGCTTCGACGCGATACCGAAAGGGGATCACATGGCTGCCATGAAGCCCAGGACGGGTGACGGCCCGCTGGAGGTCGTCAAGGAGGGGCGTTCCATCATTATGCGCGTCCCGCTTGAGGGAGGCGGCCGTCTCGTCGTCGAGATCAGCCCGGACGAGATCAAGCAGCTCCAGGAGGCTCTGGGCTCCGTGAAGATCTGAGGACTCAGTTCTGAATGGCAGGGGAGGGTCGGACCCCGCAGGGTCCGACCCTCCCCTGCCGTCTGCTGTCTCACGCGCCCCGTGTCCTTCCGCCGCTCGCGGGTGCGGGGACGCCGCGAGCCGCTCAGGCGCGGCGCACTGCCACCAGCAGGCCGTCGCCCACCGGCAGCAGGGAGACGACGAGGTCCTCGCGCTCGCGCAGCGCCTTGCCGAGCTCTCGGGCAGCGACCGTCGTCGCGTCGCGCCGCGCGGGATCCGCGACGTGGTCGTGCCACAGCGCCCGGGTGACGGCCAGCAGGCCGCCCACGCGCAGCATCCTCAGCGCGTGGTCAGCGAGCAGCGCCGCCTCCTGGGGGTCGACGTCGAGCACCACCATGTCGTAGGAGCGTGCGGCCATGCGCGGCATGACGTCGGAGGCGCGCCCCTGGATGACACGGGTGCGTGACCCCGCGTACCCGGCGGCGTCGAAGGCCCGACGGGCCTCGCGCTGAAGCTCCGCCTCGACGTCGATCGTCGTCAGCACGCCGTCGGGGCCCATGCCCTCCAGCAGCCACAGTCCCGACACCCCCGTGCCCGTGCCGATCTCGGCGACCGAACGCGCCCCGACGGAGGCGGCCAGGGTGCTCAGGAGGGCGCCGGTGGCGGGGGAGACCGGGCTGACACCGAGCTCGATGCCGCGCCTACGCGCCTGCGTGGCGGCCTCGCCTTCGAAGGGGAAGTCCTCCGTGTAGGTCCAGCTCAGCGTCTTGTCACCGCTCATCGGGGCTCCCTCCTTGCTTGCACGGGCACGCGGGCCCGTGGGCCCGCCGTCATTGTCCCAGGTCGACGCCGGTGACGGGCCGAGGGTGCGCCTGCGGCGTGGCCGTCGCACCCCTCGGGCGGCCACCAGCCTCCGGGGCCCGCAGCGCGTATCGCCCTGGGCGGATCACGTCCGGGCGTGATGGACGAGGACGGGACGGCCTCTGCGGGATCTCTATACTGAGCCGGTGTTTGGCATCTCGGGCAGTGAGTTCCTCGTCCTGCTGCTGGTGCTGGTGGTCGTCATCGGCCCCCAGCGCCTGCCGGAGTACACCCGCAAGCTGACCCAGTGGGTGCGTCAGCTGCGGGTCTTCCTCGACGACGCCAAGGCGCAGATCGCCGAGGAGGTCGGCCCCGAGCTCGCCGACCTCAACCTTCAGGATCTCAACCCGCGTAACTACGACCCGCGCAAGATCGTGCGCGACGCCCTGGGGGAGGACCTGGACGCGATCCGCCGCGACCTCACCCAGCCCTTCGAGTCCTTCAGTGCCGCCGCCAAGGAGTCTGGTGACGCCGCCGCCAAGGCCGTTAAGGAGGACACGAGCTCGCGTCACGGCAGGAAGTCGCTGACGTCGATGATCGACGAGAAGGCCGAGGAGGCCCGCAAGGCCACGGAGAACCCCAAGGTGGCCGCTGCCGGTGCCGCCACCGCGGCCGCCGGGGCCAGGCTTGCCGCCGCCCAGCAGGAGAGCACCACCGACACGCAGGACGTGTCCGACGCCCAGGACGTGGAGGTGACCGCCCCGGCCGAGGACGCCACCGCCGAGGCGACCCAGGCCGGTGCCGTCGGCACCGAGGAGACTGAGGACACTGCCTTCGACGTGGGCTCTCTCACGCAGGAGCAGGTCGAGGCGGCCGTCGGTGCCGCCCGGGGCGCGGCGGTCCTGCCCGGGCTGAGTGAGGAGAGCACCGCCAGGCACCGTGCGGCCCGCGAGCTGACCGACGACGCCGCCTTCGCGCTCGCCCCGGCACAGCCCCAGGAGACCGAGCAGGCCGAGGACGTCGAGGACCCGGGCAAGCGCGAGATGATCACCGGTGCGGTCGACGCCGTCGTCGGCGCCGCTCAGGCCGTCGAAGAGGTCGTGGACCTCGTGCCCGACGAGGAGGCTCCCTCGACCGACGCCGTGCCCGACGAGGAGATTCCCTCGACCCTCGCCAGCGGGACGGGCGCCCCGCGTGGCGGCCGCCCGCGGCCGCTGTCCCCGCGTGACGTCCTCAGCGCCTCACGGGCCGCTCGACGCACGCCGCGAGAGGCGCTCACCGCCGTCGTCGACTGAGCCGTCGTCGGCTGACGCGGCCGGGCAGCGCGGGAGGCGGGAGCCGGGCAGCGCGGGCGCCAGGCAGTGCCCCGCCGACCCGTCTCAGCGCCGCCCTCGGAGCACCTCGGCGGCCCCGTGAGCGGAGCGGTGGCTCGGACGAGCCCTCAGATCAGCTGCTCACGGGGCTGATGCCGAGCCTCATCCCGGCCAGGCCCCGGCGGACGTGCCCCAGGCGCTGCGCCACCTCGGCCAGGGCGAGCCCCGCAGGGGCGTCCGCCGGAGGCCTGCCCTGCTCGGACACCACCACCGGCACGCCGCTGTCAGAGCCCTCACGCAGCCTGATGTCAAGCGGGAGCTGGGCGAGCAGGGGCACGTCGTAGCCGAGGGTCTGGGTGAGGGAGGCCGACACGGCCTCGCCGCCGCCGGAGCCGAAGACCTCCAGGCGCGAGCCGTCCTGCTGCACCAGGTAGGACATGTTCTCGATGACCCCGGCGACCTTCTGCTTCGTCTGCGTCGCAATGAGGCCCGTGCGCTCGGCCACCTCGGCGGCCGCCGTCTGCGGGGTCGTCACCACGAGGATCTGCGCGTTGGGCAGCAGCTGCGCCACCGAGATCGTCACGTCGCCGGTGCCGGGCGGTAGGTCGAGCAGGAGCACGTCCAGGTCGCCCCAGAACACGTCGGTGAGGAACTGCTGGACCGCGCGGTGCAGCATGGGGCCGCGCCAGATGACCGGCTGCTTGTCCTCGACGAACATGCCGATGGAGATGACCTTCACCCCGTGGGCCACCGGCGGCACGATCATGCCGTCCAGCTGGGTGGGCACCTGGGTGACGCCCAGCATACGGGGGATGGAGAAGCCGTAGATGTCGGCGTCCACGACCCCGACGCTCAGGCCCTGGGTGGCCAGCGCCGCGGCGAGGTTCGCCGTGACGGAGGACTTGCCGACCCCGCCCTTTCCGGAGGTCACCGCGTAGACGCGGGTGAGGCTGCCCGGCTTGGTGAAGGGGATCTCGGGCTCCGCCTGCCCGCCGCGCAGGCGCGCGCGCAGCTCTGCGCGCTGCTCGTCGGTCATGACGCCCATGCGCACGCGCACGGCCGTCACGCCCGGGACCGAGCCGACCTCGCGCTGGGTGTCCGCGGTGATCGTCTCGCGCAGGGGGCAGCCCGCGACGGTCAGCAGGATGCCGACGTCGACGACGCCGTCCTCGCTGATCTCGACGGACTCCACCATGCCGAGCTCGGTGATGGGCCTGCGGATCTCCGGGTCGTTGACGCGCCCGAGGGCCTCGCGGACCTGGTCTTCAGTGGGGGTCGTGGGCATGGTGCCATCGTAGGGGAGAGCGCCAGCCGCTCCGCCGGGCGCATAGCCGATGGGACGAGCCTCTCGTCACCTGATCTCGGCGGAAGGGTCCTGCTCGCCCTGCTCCTCGTGCTGGGAGCGCTCGTCCGCCAGCTCCTCGACGATCTCGCCGACGATCTCCTCGCGCGAGCGCCGTTCCTCGGCCAGGAGCTCGGCGAGCATGTCCCGCAGCTCGCCGCGCACGAAGTCACGGGTCGCCACCTCGTTGAGGGCCAGGCGCAGCGAGGCGATCTCCCGGGTGAGGTACTCGGTGTCCTCCAGGTTCGCCTGGGCGCGCTGGCGGTCCTGCTCGGCGGTGACCCGGTCGCGGTCGTCCTGTCGGTTCTGGGCCAGCATGATGAGAGGGGCCGAGTAGGAGGCCTGGGTGGAGAAGGCCAGGTTGAGCAGGATGAAGGGGTAGGGATCCCATGCCCGCTGCACCTTGGCCAGAACGAGGTTCGCCACGATCCAGGCGATGACGAAGATCGACATGTAGAGCACGAACTGGGGCGAGCCCATGAAGCGGGCGGTCGCCTCGGCGAAGCGGCCGAATCCGTCAGAGCGGGAGGCCCTGGCGGGGTGGGTCCTGCGCAGCCACCGCAGACGGTTGTCGGGCAGCGGCTGGTCGAGCTGCTCATGCATTCGCGCTCCTCTCGATCATCTCGTCGGTGACGGCGTCGTCGGCCTCGCGCCAGTCGTCGGGCATGAGGTGGTCCA
Source organism: uncultured Actinomyces sp. (assembly GCA_937926195.1). Lineage (GTDB taxonomy): Bacteria > Actinomycetota > Actinomycetes > Actinomycetales > Actinomycetaceae > Actinomyces. Next base: position 19 of record CALEXZ010000046.1, on the reverse strand, counting down.
GGACGTCGTCGACGGACAC
>CALEXZ010000045.1 GCA_937926195.1 uncultured Actinomyces sp. | reverse complement strand
GGAGCGATCGGCCTGATCCGACACCACCGCCCCCATCCCGAGATCACAACGAAAATTCGCCATCCCTACAGGCGCCGAGACACCATGAGCGTGCCACCACACGTACCCGCACTACCCGGGGCCAGAGGCCCGAGCCCGCGCAGTCCCCGCGGCACGTAACCTGCACCCATGCCCTCCGTCATCTCGGTCCGCGGTGCCCGGGTGCACAACCTCAAGAACCTCGATGTCGATGTCCCACTCGGTCGGCTCGTCGCCGTCGCCGGGGTCTCCGGCTCCGGCAAGTCCTCCCTCGCGCTGGGCACCCTCTACGCCGAGGGGGCACGCCGCTACCTGGAGTCCCTGTCCACCTACACGCGCCGCCGCCTCACCCAGGCCGCCCGGCCCGATGTCGACGAGATCCTGCACGTGCCCGCCGCGCTGGCGCTGCACCAGCGTCCACCCGTCCCCGGCGTGCGCTCCACCTTCGGCACCTCGACGGAGGTCCTGAGCAGCCTGCGCCTGGCCTTCTCGCGCCTGGGCCACCACGCCTGCCCCAACGGTCACCTCAACGCTCCCTCCACGGCCGTCGCCCTCGAGGCTCCGCTCACCTGCACCACCTGCGCCGTCTCGTTCCTGGGTCCGGGCGCGGAGGATCTCGCCTTCAACTCGGCGGGTGCCTGCCCCACCTGCGAGGGAACGGGTGAGGTCCGGGAGGTCGACGAGTCCACTCTCGTGCCCGACGAGTCCCTCACCATTCGCGAGGGCGCCGTCAAGAGCTGGAACATCTTCGGCATCGGCTGGATGTGGGCCGCTGCGGAGGCCCTCGGGGTGCGACCCGACGTCCCCTTCCGTGACCTGAGCGAGGCCGAGCGCGAGACCGTCCTGCACGGTCCCGCCGTCACCCGCCTCATCGCCGTCCCCTCCAAGACCGGCAAGGTCTTTGACCTCAACGCCACCTACCGCAACGCCGTCGCCGCGGTCACCGAGGCGATGAGCACGACGAGCAGCGAGAAGGGGGTGGCGCGTCTGAGCCGCTTCACGGCGGTGCGCCCCTGCCCCGAGTGCCACGGCTCGCGCCTGTCCGCCGCCGTGCGCGCCACGCGCCTGCGCGGGATCGGCCTGGACGAGGCCTGCGCCCTGCCCCTGTCGGACCTGCTGGAGTGGGTCGAGGGCGTGCCCGGCAGCGTTCCCGCCGAGCTGGGGGCGATGGCGGGCCAGATCGTCGACGAGCTGCGGGTGACCGCTCGTCGGCTCCTGGACCTCGGCCTGGGCTACCTCTCGCTCGACCGCGCCTCGGCGACCCTGTCCACGGGTGAGCGCCAGCGTGTCCAGCTGGCGCGGGCGGTGCGCAACCGGACCACGGGCGTGCTGTACGTCCTGGACGAGCCGAGCATCGGCCTGCACCCGCACAACCTGCGCGGCCTGACGGGGGTCATCGAGGACCTGCTGGCGGACGGCAACTCCGTGCTGCTGGTGGACCACGACGTCGAGCTGCTGCGTGAGGCCGACTGGCTGCTGGAGATCGGGCCGGGCGCGGGCGCTGACGGCGGCACCGTCGTCCTGTCCGCCCCCGTCTCCCAGGTGGTGGGCGGGGACTGCCCCTCCTGGGCGGCGGGGCTGGCGACGGCGGGTGACGCCAAGGACTCGCTCATCCGCCCGTTCCTCACCGGGCGGGCGCCCGTGCGTGTGCGCGAGCAGGTCCCGGACGACCGGATCTTCGAGCGGGGGCTGCTGCGTCTGGAGACGGCCCCTGTCCACACGGTGCACGCCCTCGAGGTTGAGGTGCCGCAGCAGCGGCTGACGACGGTGACCGGGGTGTCGGGCTCCGGCAAGACGACTCTCGTGCTTGAGGCCCTGGTTCCGGCTGTGCGGTCGCTGGACGCGGGCACGCCGCTGCCCCTCCCCGCCACGTCCGTGGACCCGGGCGCCCTGCGGCGGGTCGTCGTCGTGGACGCCACCCCGATCGGTGCGAGTGTGCGCTCGACGGTGGCGACCTACTCCGGTGTCATGGACGGTCTGCGGCGGGCCTGGGCGCAGCTGCCCGCGGCGCGGGCGGCCGGGCTGGGGGCCGGGGACTTCTCCTACAACACGGGGTCGCTGCGCTGCGGGCACTGTGACGGGACCGGGCAGGTCGTCCTTGACGTGCAGTTCCTGCCCGACGTCGAGATCGTCTGCCCTGTCTGCGAGGGCACGCGCTTCGGGGAGCGGGCGGACGGCATCCGGCGCGTCCCCGTCTCGGGGCGCGCCCCGGACGGGCCGACGGCGGGCCTGTCCTTGCCGGAGGTGCTCGCTCTCACCGTGGTGGAGGCTGCCGAGGCCTGCGCTGACCTGCCGCGGGTGTGTCGCCAGCTGCGGACCCTGGTCGACCTCGGCCTGGGCTACCTCACGCTCGGGGAGGCGACACCGGCGCTGTCCGGTGGTGAGGCGCAGCGTCTCAAGCTCGCCTCCCACCTGGGCTCGTCCCAGGCGGGGACGCTGTTCGTCCTGGACGAGCCGAGTATCGGTCTGCACCCGTTGGATGTGCGGGTCCTGCTCGGAGTGCTCGACCGGCTCATCGGGTCGGGGGCGACCGTGGTGGTCATCGAGCACGACCTCGACATGATCGCCAACGCCGACTGGGTGATTGACATGGGTCCCGGTGGCGGTGAGGCGGGCGGCCGTGTCGTCATGGCGGGCACGCCGTCGGAGCTTGTCGCGGGGAGCGCGGTCGGTGCCGGCGCCTCCCTCACCGCCCGCTACCTCGCCGCGCACCTGGCGGACGCCTACCCCACCTGACCCGCCCAACTCCTCGGTTTGCGCTCGAACTCCCTGGGTGCTTGCCGTACTTTCGAGCGCAAACCGAGGAGGTCGAGGGGAAGCGTGTCAGAGGGCGGCCGTAGCCTGGAGGCATGGCACCTGGAGGCAAGGCACGCGCACACCGTTCCGGTACCACCGACGACGCCCCGAGCCTCTTCGAGGCGGCCGCCGGCGAGGGCCGCGCGGTCGACGACCCCACCCGGCCGCTGGCGGACCGCCTGCGCCCAGCCACCCTCGAGGACGTCGTCGGCCAGGACCACCTGCTGGCCCCCGACGCCCCGCTCGGGCGCATGGTCGCGGGCGCGCGCCTGTCCTCCATCATCCTGTGGGGGCCGCCCGGCTGCGGCAAGACGACCATCGCCCGCCTGCTGGCCCAGCGCACGGGCCTGGTCTTCGAGCAGGTCTCCGCGACCTTCTCCGGCGTGGCGGACCTGCGCAAGGTCTTCGCCACCGCCGCCCGCCGCCGTGAGATCGGGCAGGGCACCCTCCTGTTCGTCGACGAGATCCACCGCTTCAACCGCGCCCAGCAGGACTCCTTCCTGCCCTATGTCGAGGACGGCACGGTCGTGCTCGTGGGCGCCACGACCGAGAACCCCTCCTTCGAGCTCAACGGGGCGTTCCTGTCACGCTGCCAGGTCATGGTCCTGCACCGCCTGGACGAGGCGGCCCTGGCCGAGCTGCTGGAGCGCACCGAGCGCCTCACCGGTCGGGTGCTGGCGCTGGACGACTCCGCCCGCTCGGCCCTGCTGGCCATGGCCGACGGCGACGGGCGCTACCTGCTGGGCATGGTCGAGCAGGTCCTCGCCCTGCCCGAGGGCGAGGACCCTCTCGACGCCGAGGCCCTGACCGCTGTCGTCGCCTCCCGTGCCCCCCTGTACGACAAGACGAGCGAGGAGCACTACAACCTCATCTCCGCGCTGCACAAGTCCATTCGCGGCAGCGACCCGGACGCCGCCCTGTACTGGCTGGCCCGCATGCTCGGCGGCGGCGAGGACCCGCTGTACGTGGCCCGTCGGCTCGTGCACGTCGCCAGCGAGGACGTGGGCCTGGCGGACCCGGCGGCGCTGTCGGTGACGCTGGCCGCCTGGGACGCCTACGAGCGCCTGGGCTCGCCCGAGGGCGAGCTGGCGATCGCACAGGCGGTCGTGTACCTGGCGACGGCCCCCAAGTCGGTCGCCGTGTACCGGGGGCTCATGCGCGCACAGAAGGCGGCCAGGCGCACGGGCTCACTCATGCCACCGTCCCACATCCTCAACGCCCCCACCCGTCTCATGAAGGAGCTCGGTTACGGTGCGGGCTACCAGTACGACCCGGACACGGCCGAGGGCTTCTCCGGTGCGGACTACATGCCCGAGGGCTACCCGCCCCGCGAGGAACGCGAACCCTTCTACGAGCCGACCAACCGCGGCCACGAGCGCCGCGTGCGTGAGCGCCTGGCCTACTGGGAGGACCTGCGCGAGCAGATCCGCACCCACGGGCAGCGGTAGAGCGCGCCCCGGGGCCGGTTGGGGCCGTTGCACTCCTGCCACTGCCCCAACCGGCCCCGGGGCGGTGCCGTCGGCGCGCCGTCGCGCGGGGACCCGGCCGAGTCCCCGCCTTCCGGCTCAGAACTGGATGTCGTCGGCCAGGCCGGGGCCGATCTCGGCCTGGAGCTTGGCGGCGATCTCCTTCTGCTTGGCCTGCTGCAGCGAGATGAGGCTGCTGACGTTGCGCATGTCGGACATCCAGGCGGTGCCCGCGCTGGCGACCTCGGCGGTCGTGACCCGGTAGTTCTGCTCCAGGTAGGTCTCGGCGACCCGCCCGGCCTCGGTGGCCGCCGCCATGGCCGCGGCGCACTCGATGTAGAAGTCCCGGTCGGTGTTGAGGCGGGAGGCCTGGGAGTCGGCCAGGGCCCCGCCGCCCCCCGCTGTCGCCATGTCCAGCAGCGGGTGCGGCTGGCTCATGAGGGTGGAGTACTGCATGCCCACGGACATCGGGTGCTGCTGGACGCGCTCCATCCACCCCTTGCAGGCACGCTCCCACTGGGGTCGCTCCACCCCCAGGACCTGGCAGATCTGGTCCGCGTTCATCCCCGTGTGCATCTTCGCCGCGCCCGCGACGTAGTCGTGCAGGGAGATGCCCTCGATCGGGGCCAGCTCGGGGGCGTTGGGGTTGACCTGCTGGCGCATCGCCTCCAGCGGCGCGAAGGCCGCGTCCTCGACCGCGCGGTAGCCCGCCCCGGTGGGGTCGTTGTAGAAGGCCTGCATGGCGTCGTTCATCGTCGTGTGCACGCCGATGACGTAGCCGATGGCGTCCGTGGCGGTGTCCTCCGTCACCTCGCCGTTGAGTCGCTGACCGACGTACTCCTCGACCAGCGAGACCAGTCCCTCCAGGGCCTGGTGCACCTCGTCGTCACTGGCGACCAGGATGCGGTTGCCGTTGAAGTCGCCCAGGCGGGCGGTCTCCGTCGCGGCCGCCTCGATCTGCTGGCGCCACTGGGCCAGTGCTGAGCTCGCCCCGGGGACGTCACCGTTCTCGATGGCGCTCACGGGTGCCATGTGACCGTCACGCACGCTCTCCCAGATGGCGTACCACTGGTTGGCGTACTGCACGGCTGCCGGGTCGGTGCCGACCGGGGGCTCGGGCCGCTTCAGGTTGGTCGAGTCGTCGGCGAACATCGACACCGAGTAGCGGTAGGGGAAGGCGTGGCGGATCCAGTCGACCTCCTCCACACCGCGTGCGGCGTTGGCCACGGAGGTCGCGGCATATGCCGCCTGGGAGGCGGCGTCCTTCGCCTTGTTGAAGAGGTTGCCGAGCACGGCAGCTCCTTTCGGTCAGCGGGTTGATCAGTGAGGCGGCGTCAGGCCTGGGCCGTCGGCTCGCCGTCCTTCTTGCCGGTGTCGGCCAGGCGCTTGGCGGCCCCGCCCAGGCCGCGAGCAGCCTTGCCGAGGGTCGCGGAGGACACGCCGACCTCGACCGAGACCTCGGTGTCGCCCAGCTCAGCGCCGTCGACGGGGATCTCGGTCTCGACGCCGACCTCGACGTTCTTGGCGGCGGAGGTGGCCTTCTTGAACAGCTTTCCGAACACAGTGGTTCCTTTCATCATGGGTGCGTTGCTACGCGGTCAGGTTGACAGAGGTGGGGTGGCAGGGGGCGGAGGAGGAGGGCCCGGGCTCAGAACTTCCAGAGGGTCCCGTCCAGGTTGTAGGCGACCTCGCAGGTCTGGGCCCGGTCGAGATAGGACCGGCCGAGCGCCTCCGTGTAGGTGCCGGCGATGATCGCTGCGGTGACCTCGCAGCCGGAGCGCCCGAAGACGGGCAGCATCTGGCAGATGAGCTCGGCCTCGCGCTCACGGCCCTCACCGCGGTAGTGGGCGATCGTGTTGGCCAGTCCCATGAGGGCGCGGTAGTAGGAGGTCTCGACCTGGAGGTAGCCGTAGCCGTGGGCGTCGGGGGCGTAGAACTCGGCAAGGTCCTCAAGGGCGAGCCTCACCGTGTCCAGCTTGGTCGCCGCGGCGCGAGGCGTGAGGGACTCCCAGACGACCTGCTCCGCGGCCTTCCACTGGGCGCAGGCGACGACGGTCTGGGCCATGTCGCCGTCAGGGTCGTCGTTGAGGCGGTCGAAGACCTTCTCGAAGGCGGCGGTGCGCTCCTCCACCAGCTGGTGAGCGATCTGCACGCCGTAGACGATGGTGTCGTTGGGCATGAAGGTGGTCTGGGTCCCGCAGCCCGTGCAGGCCACGTACTGGGAGTGCTCGCACAGCTCGAACTCCGGCAGCGGCACCGGGGCGGAGCACTGCGGGCACCGGAAGCTGTTGGCCTGGCTCCTCCACTCGGCGACGGCGTCGTCCCAGGCCTGCTGGTAGGCGCTGCCCCCACTGGCGACAGTGACCTCGGCGAAGGCGGACTGGGCCTTGTCCGCGATGTCCTCGGCCCAGCACTCGACCCGGTACTCCAGGGCCTCGTAGGCCTCGGAGACGTCGTCGTCATCGTGGTCGTCGAAGATGGCGAAGTGCTCGGCGAAGGTCTGACGCGCCCGGGTCCCCAGCGCCGTCACCTGGCTGGTCATGCCGCCGACGAACTCGAGGTACTCGGGGCTGTTGACGGCGTCCTTGCCGCCCGCGGCCATCTCGCGTGCGACCGGCACGGCCTCGGCCAGAGCCTCGTCGGCGCGCTGCTCCAGGCGCGCCAGGAAGGTGTCCATACGGGCCCGGAGGGCCTCGAACTGCGTCATCGCGTTGCTCATGAGGGCAAACCTCTCTCCCGGCACGTCACTGACATGCCGTCGTCGGATGTGGTGAAGGGGTTACGGGGTGCGGGGTGTGGACGGTGGGGTCAGGGGTCGCGCCTGGCACCGGGCCCGGCGAGGCGGTCGATGAAGACGTGGCCGCAGTAGCGGCACTCGGCGACGCCGTGAGCCTCGGAGCGGCCGGCCCCGCAGTCCGGGCAGACCCGGGTGTCGGCACCGGACTGGTTGTCCTGCCAGCTGATCTCGCTCTCCTTGGCCTGGGCGGCCCGGGCGCGCATGCGTTCCACCAGACTGGACATCACATCTCCTGAAGGATGCGGGCGCGCGTGGAGGCCAGCTCCTCGTCGCTGATGAGACCGGCGTCGTGCATGGCCTTGAGCTTGGAGAGCCGGGCCAGCGGGTCCTGGGCCGCCGGCGCCGGGGCGCCCGCGGGGGCCGGTGCGGGGGCGGCCTCCGCCTGCGGGGCGGGCGCCCCCGGCTGGTAGGGCTGGGCGGGCTGGACCGGCTGGGCGGGGTAGCCCACCTGCTGCTGCACCTGGCCCAGGACCATGCCCATGGCCATGCCGTCCTGCACGCCCTGGCCGACCCCGGTGCCGGCGTCGGCCGTGGCCAGCGCCGTCTGGAAGCGCTGGAAGCGGTCGAGGTCGCCGATCATGTTCATGCCGGTGACCTTGTCGTAGTACTCGTTGACCTCGTCGGGCAGGGTGACCGAGGAGATGGTGAACTGGGTGACGCTCACCCCCAGGTCCGCGAAGTACGGGGCGATGGCGGGAGCGAGCCGGGCGTTGACGGCGGACAGGTTCGCCGAGACGTCCATGACCGAGATGCCCTGGGTCGCCAGGACCTCGCCGAAGGTCGCTGCGATGTAGTCACGCAGCTGGACCTCCAGGTCGCGGATGGTCAGTGCCGGGTAGGACCCGGCGTACTCGCGGAAGAAGCGGGCGATGTCGGTCACCCGCACGTTGTAGGAGCCGAAGGCGCGCACGCGGACCTGGCCGAAGCGCGGGTCGGCCATCATGACCGGGGCGGGGGTGCCCCACTTGAGGTCCACGAACTGGCGGGTGACGATGTAGAAGATGTCGTAGACGTGCGGCGAGGAGAAGCCGTACTTCCATCCGGCCAGGTCCGAGAGGATCGGGATGTTGCCGGTGGGCAGGGAGTGGGTGCCGGGAAGGTAGATGCCGGAGGCCTGGCCGCGCGACAGGACCAGACCGGCCTGGTTCTCGCGCACGATGAGCTGGGCACCGTTCTTGATCCGCCCGTCGGGGTCCGGGTAACGCCACATCACCAGCTGTGGGTCGGGGTCGAGACACTCGACGATCTCGATCCAGGGCAGTGCCACTTCGGTCTCCTTCGGACGGGGCGGAGCAGCCGGATATCGGCGGGCGGGTACCGGACCCGGACCCCCTTCCGTCGGTTCGGAAGGCACGGGCAGGACGGTAGCAACTCCTGCCGTTCGCGAGCATCCTCGCAGGGCGGGGAGACCTGCATGGGGACGTCCCCGGGGAGCGGATGGGGAGCGCCGCAGGAGAGCGGTCCGGACCTCAGGACTCGACGAAGACGGCGGCGGTCCTGCCGGGCAGGGTGAGGATGCCGCTGACCGGGTCGAAGGAGGAGGTGCGCACCACCGGGTCGTGCCCCTCCGCCTGGATGCTGTTGAGGTGGAGGAAGCGTCCTACCAGCTCGGGCACACAGACCTGCACCGTCTCGGGCTGCGCGTTGAAGGCGACGACGAGCCCGTCCAGCACCGGGTCGATGTCGAGCTCGCCGCCGCCGTCGTCGATGACCATGAGGATGACGCCGGGCACGGCCCTCTGGCCGGACAGGGGGAAGGAGATGCGTTCGCGCACGAGCGCCGCCGATCCGAGGGACAGCAGCGGGGTGGAGCGGCGCAGGCGCAGCAGGTCGAGGGCCATGTCGCGGGCCAGGGCGATGTGCTCGGGGCTGGGCCGCAGGTGGCTGTGGGCGAGCAGCTCGGCCTGGATGATCCAGTACTCGAAGTTGCGTTCGGCCGGTGGCAGGCCGCGCCCCCAGCCGTTGTCCTGCCCGCTCCAGTCGATGGCGTTGAAGTGGTCGCCGGAGTTGTAGGAGTCGTGGTCCAGGGACTTCGAGCGCAGCAGCTCGGTACCAGCGGCCCAGAAGCAGGGGGTCTGCCCGAGGGTGACGACGGCGAGCGCGAGCAGCTGGGCGCGCACCCGCTGGTCCATGGGGGTGTCGCAGGGCAGCTTGTAGGCGAGCCAGTCGAAGAGGGCCTGGTCGTCGTGGGACTCGACGTAGGCGATGGAGTCCACCGGCTCGTCGCCGTAGGCGGCGGGCGCGTCGCCGTAGCCGGGGCCGTTGGGGCGGCGCAGGTTGCCGGCGAGGGAGAGCTGGACGAGCTCGGTGCGCCAGGCGAGGTCGGCGGCGGCCTCCTCCTCGGGGCGCTCCTCCTGCTCGTTGGGGTCGAGGACGGCACCGGTGGCCAGGCCCTGGACGACCCGGGGGTCGGAGAGGAAGCGCTCGCCCAGGAGGGCGTCACGCACCCGGTCGTTGAAGGTGCCGATGCGCAGGTAGCCGGACTCGGGGCCGGAGCCGACCTGCCCCTGGATGGCGCGGCGGACGTACCTGTTGCCGGAGTCCTCGTGGACGTCCCAGCCCTCTCCGTAGAGGTAGATGGCATGGCCGACGGCGTCCTCCGCGACCTCCGCCAGCGCCTGACGCACGGCCTGCATGGTGGCGGTCGAGTGGTAGCCCATGAGGTCGAAGCGGAAGCCGTCGACGCGGTAGTCACGCACCCAGCCGACGCAGGCGTCGATCATGAGTCGCTCGGCCATCGCCCTCTCGGTGGCGATGTCGTTGCAGCAGGTGAAGCCCTCGACGCGTCCGGCGGGGTCGAGCCGGTGGAAGTAGCCGGGGACCACCCGGTCGAGGACGGAGTGGGGGCTCTGGCCGGAGGCCGCGGTGTGGTTGTAGACCTGGTCGAGGATGACTTGCAGGCCCATGCCGTGCAGGGCACCGATCATCTCCCTCATCTCGCGGGTGCGCGCGCCCCCGTCCTGGTGGCCCTCACGGGCGTAGGAGCCCTCGGGCGCCATCCAGTGGTAGGGGTCGTAGCCCCAGTTGTAGGCGTCAGAGTCGGCGACGGCGGTGATGGCCGCCTGCGGGCGCCGGGAGAAGGGCGAGGTGTCGGAGGGGATGTCGGGCACGCTCTGAGCGGCACGGTCCTCGGGGACGGTGGCGTAGTCGAAGACGGGCAGCAGGTGGATGGTGTCGATGCCGGCTGCGGCGAGCGCACGCAGGTGGCGGGTGCCCGCCGAGCTGACGGTGAAGGCGGCGTAGGTGCCGCGCAGCGGGGCGGGGACGGTCGCGTCGGCGGCGGAGAAGTCGCGCACGTGGAGCTCGTAGATGGCGCGGGCGCTGTCCTGGGTGACGAGGGGCGGCAGGTTCTCCACCCAGGAGGTGGGCTTGAGGTCGCGCCGGTCGAGGTCGACGGCGACGCTGCGCCGCGAGTCGACGGTGAGGGCCCGCGAGCAGGGGTCGGTCACGAGGTTCGTCTCCACCCGGCCGGTGGCGGGGACGTAGACCTCGACCTCCCACAGGTACTGGCATCCGGGCCCGATACCTGCCGTCGCGGCGGCCGCGGCGCTGACCTGCCAGCGTCCGTCCCAGCCGGCCGACGTCCGGGTCGCCGGGGTGCGCACGGGGTCGGTGTCGACGGCAGGCACGGAGCCGGTGGGGTCCCCCGTCTCCCAGGTGAGCAGGGTGACGGTACGGGCAGTGGGGGCCCACAACGCGAAGGCGGGGGCGCCGTCGGGCTCCTCGAACCAGGCGCCCAGCGGGGCGGAGCCGTTGCGGATGGAGGCGGCCTGCCCCCAGAGCCGGTCGATGACGGGCCAGGTCTGCACGCCCGTGCAGGCGGTGACCGAGCCAGAGGCGTCCCGCTGGACGACGGCGACCTGCCCCGTCAGCAGCTCCTCGACGTCCTCGCGGTCCAGGTGCGGGGCCCCGGTCTCGTCACGGAGACTGAGGGCGAGGTAGCCGACCAGCTGCGGGTGGGCGGCGAGAACGGCATCGGGCAGGGCACCACTTGGGCGCAGGGCGACCTCGTAGCCGTCGTCACCCAGGTGCACGACGCCGTCCTCGACGCGCAGCGAGCCAGAGAGGGAGGTGAGCAGCCCCAGGTGCAGGCTGGACTCGTCGACGCCCTCGGGGACGAGCTCGCGCGGCCAGGCGAGGGTCGCGGTGTCGACCCAGTAGGCGCGGGCGCCGTCGGCGCCGAGGTGAGGGTGCACGGTGCTGGTCATCGTCGACGGCCTTTCTGACGTGCGGGTGGGAGCCCAGCCTGGCTCAGCACCACTCTCGCACGCCTTCCCCGCCGCCGCCAGCACTTTTTCCCTGCCGAAGCCACAGCCGCCGCCCGAGCTGCGCCCGCGCGGCGAGACGACGTTGACAGTCCCGTGACCACTGCGCCTACTGTGCCGCCATGACCGCCGCGACTGCCTCGACCCGCACCCGTTCTGTGCGCCCCGTCGTCGCGCGTCGAATGCGCATGCGCTGACAGCGCCAGCCGTCGCTGTCTGCCCCAATCACGGCTAGAGCTCCGGGACCGGCCGCGTCCTGTCGAGCTCCACGGGACCGCGCCGCGGCCCCGCGTTCAGCCCCCTTTCGTCAACGAGCGCCGCAGGCGCACCCGGCGGCCCTGTGCGTCGGGCGCCCCCGGCCAGGCCCCAGGACCAGACGTCATGCCACTCTCCTGCCCCCACCCCGTTCCGTCACCTGCCTCCCCCGCGGCGTCCGCAGGCTTCGACACTGTCATCGACCGTCGGGGCACCGCCAGCCTCAAGTGGGACGCCGCGCTCGAGCGCGGCCGTCCCGCCTCCGCCCTGCCCCTGTGGGTGGCCGATATGGACCACCCGACGGCGCCCGCCGTCATCGAGGCTCTCACCGCCCGCGTCGCCCACGGCGTCTTCGGCTACACGCAGCCGGACGCCGCCTACGACGCCGCCCTCACCGGCTGGTTCCGCCGCCGCTACGACTGGGAGGTGGAGGCCTCCTGGAACGTCGTGACGCCCGGTGTGGTGCCGGCCCTGGCCCTGGCAGTGCGCGCCTTCACCCGCCCCGGGGAGGCGGTGGTCATCGAGGAGCCGGTCTACTACCCGTTCCGTGAGGTCGTGGAGGACAACGGCCGGGTGGTGGCCTCGGCGCCGCTCGTGCGCGGCGAGGACGGCGTGTACCGGCGCGACCTGGTGGCCCTGGAGGCGGTCTTCGTGTCCACGGGCGCACGGCTCATGCTCCTGTGCAACCCGCACAACCCGGTGGGGCGCGTGTGGTCCCGCGAGGAGCTGGAGGGCCTGGCGGCGCTGACCGCCCGGCTGGGGGTTGTCGTCGTGGCTGACGAGATCCACGCGGACCTCGCCCTGCCGGGGTGGCGCACCATCCCCTTCGCCTCCGTCAGCCCGCAGGCGGCGGCCCTGACCGTGGCCTGCACGTCGCCGTCGAAGGCCTTCAACCTCGCCGGGCTCCAGGTCGCCAACATCCTCGTGCCCGACGACGGCCTGCGTGCCGCCCTGCGGCGGGAGCTCACGGCCTGCGGCTACTCGCAGCCCGCGACGCTGGGGCTGACGGCCTGTCGGGCGGCCTATGAGCACGGCGAGGACTGGCTGGACGCGCTGCGTGCGCACGTGGCGGCGGCCGGTGAGTACGTGACGGCCCGGCTGCGGGCCGTCCCCGGCGTCGAGGTCTCGCCGTGCGAGGGCACGTACCTGCTGTGGCTCGACTGCCACGGCCTGCTGGAGGCCACCGGGCTCGGGCCCGCCGACCTGGACGGCTTCCTCCTTGAGGAGGCGGGGCTGTGGCTCGACGACGGACGCATGTTCGGCACCGGCGGGGACGGGTTCACGCGTCTCAACCTCGCCTGCCCGCGCCCCACGCTGGATGAGGCTCTGGACCGCCTGGAGGCCGCCGTCGCCCGCCTGCGCCGCAGCCGCGCGGGCGGCGCGCTCGACTCCGACCGGGCCGACGGCGGCTGAGCCCCGGGCCGGTCCGGCGTCGGCCGCCCGGCGCGCTCCTCCTCCCTTATCCCCCCGGTGGGGGCGCCTCGCCGCCCCCACCGACACCGACGACCTCAACCAGGAGAGTCCCATGAGCACACCGCAGTCCCGTACCTGCACCTCCGGCCGACCGTCCGCCCTCATGACTGCGCCGATCCACCACCACCCCTCGTGGGAGGGGTGCCAGGTCCAGCAGGGCTGGGCCCTGGACACGGTGCTGGCGCACGTGGGCACCGCCACCGACCCGGCCACCGGCGCCATCACGACGCCGATCCACCTGTCCACCGCCTTCGGCCACCCGGGGCTCAACGAGTCCACGGGCTACGACTACGCGCGCACCGCCTCCCCCACGAGGGACGTCCTGCAGGACGCGCTGGCGCGTCTGGACCACGGCACAGCCTCCTTCGCGACCTCGACGGGGATGGCGGCCCTGCAGCTCACTGTCGAGTCCCTGGCTCCGCACGGCTCGCGGGTCGTCGCCCTGGAGGACCTGTACGGCGGTTCCTTCCGCTACCTCCAGGTCCTGGGTGACAGCGGGGCCTACGACGTCGACGTCGTCTTCGGGCGTGAGGAGCTGCGCGCGGCCCTGACCCGTCCGGCGGCGCTCGTCGTCATCGAGACGCCGACGAACCCGATGATGGAGTGCTTCGACGTCGGCGAGGTCGCGCGGTGGGCGCACGCGGCCGGCGCCCTGCTGGTCGTCGACAACACGTTCTTCACACCGGTGGTGCTGCGGCCGCTGGACGAGGGAGCCGACGTCGCCCTGTACTCGGCGACGAAGTACCTGGGCGGGCACAACGACGTGTGCGCGGGTGTCGTCACCGTCCGGGACCCACAGCTCGGTGAGCGCCTGCAGTTCCGGCTCAACACGACGGGTGCCACCCTCGACCCCTTCAGCTCCTTCCTGCTGCTGCGCGGGCTCAAGACGCTGTCGCTGCGCCTGGCACGTCACGAGGAGAACGCCAGGCGGGTGGTGGAGTTCCTGGAGTCCTCACCGGCGGTGACGCGGGTGCTCTATCCGGGACGCTCGGGCATGGTGTCCTTCGACCTCGCCCCGGGCGTGGACGTGGCCACGGTGCTGGCGACGGTGCGGGTGTTCACCTTCGCCGAGTCCCTGGGCGGCGTGGAGTCGCTGGTGACGTGTCCGAGCGTGCAGACCCACGCGGACGTGCCTCCCGAGACCCGGGCACGCTACGGGCTCACGGACCGGCTCCTGCGCCTGAGCGTCGGGATCGAGGACGCCGAGGACCTGGTGTCCGACCTGCGCCAGGCGCTCGCAGCCGCGTCAGGGGCGGCGCCGAGCACGTGAGCCCGGTCCGGTCACGTGGGCCCCGGCGCGGGCCTCCGTCCTGGGGTGGTCCCGGCGCGGTGGCCGCCCGGCCCGTGCACGCCGCCTAGGTCGCGGCACCCGCCCCGGTCACCAGGACTCGGGTACGGGAGCGCCCTCGCGGTAGCCGGAGGCAGACTGGAGGCCCACGACGGCCCGCTGGCGGAACTCCGGGATGGAGCCGGCCCCGGCGTAGGTGAAGGAGGAGCGCACCCCGGCGATGATGGAGTCGATGAGGTCCTCGACGCCGGGGCGGGCCGGGTCGAGGTACATGCGCCCGGCGCTGATGCCCTCCTCGAAGAGGGCCTTGCGGGCGCGGTCGAAGGCGTCCTCCCCCTCCGTGCGCGAGGTGACGGCCCGCTTGGAGGCCATGCCGAAGGACTCCTTGTAGGCGCGGCCGTGCGCGTCGTGCTGCAGGTCGCCCGGGGACTCGTGCGTGCCCGCGAACCACGAGCCGATCATGATGTTGGAGGCGCCGGCGGCCAGCGCCAGGGCGACGTCACGCGGGTGGCGCACGCCGCCGTCGGCCCACACGCAGGCGCCCAGGCGGGCGGCCTCAACCGAGCACTCCAGCACGGCGGAGAACTGGGGCCGGCCGACGCCGGTCTGCATACGGGTGGTACACATGGCGCCCGGGCCCACGCCGACCTTGACGATGGAGGCGCCCGCCTCGACGAGGTCGTGCACGCCCGCAGCGGTCACGACGTTGCCCGCCACCACGGGGTAGTCCTCGGGCAGCGCGGCGCGCACGGCCCTGACGGCCTCGATCATGCGGTCCTGGTGTCCGTGGGCGGTGTCGACGACGACGACGTCAACACCGGCGGCAACGAGCTGGGCGGCCCGGCCGGCCGGGTCCCCGTTCATCCCGATGGCGGCACCCACGCGCAGGCGGCCCGCGGCGTCGACCGCGGGGGCGTAGATGGTGGAGCGCACGCAGCCGGAGCGGGTGAGCAGGCCGACGAGACGGCCCTCGTCATCGACGACGGGGGCGGCCTTGCGGCGTGCCGTGCGCAGGAGGGCGAAGGCCTCGCGGGGATCGGTGCCGGCGGGGACGGTGACGAGCTCGGTGCTCATGACGCTCTGGACCTGGGTGAAGCGGTCCACACCGGTGACGTCGTTGAGGTCGACCATGCCCACCGGGCGCTCGGTGCCCGGGTCGATGACGACCGCGGCCCCGTGGGAGCGCTTGGGGATGAGGCCCATGGCGTAGCCGCAGGTGTGGTGCGGCTTGACGGTGACGGGGGTGTCGTAGACGACGTGTGCCGCCTTGACCTGGTTGACGGTGTCGATGACGACGTCGACGGGGATGTCCTGGGGGATGATCGTCAGCCCGCCGCGGCGGGCGACCGTCTCCGCCATGCGCTTGCCCGCAACGGCCGTCATGTTGGCGACGACGAGCGGGATCGTGGTGCCGGTGCCGTCGTCCGTGACGAGACTCACGCCCGTGCGGGAGCCGACACTGGAGCGCGACGGGACCATGAAGACGTCGTCGTAGGTGAGGTCGAAGGCGGGCTGGAGACCGTTGAGGAACTGCACGTTGCCGAGGATACGGGGCACCTGCGCCCCCTACCGGGGCATGAGGCGCCTCCTACCAGCGGATGAGCACGTGTTTCATCACAGCGGAGGAGGCAATGAGATTCATTCCAAGAGACAGTGAATGGCATGGGAAAGATCACATCGCCACCACCCCGACGACTCCTTGCCACCGCCTCCGTCATCGCCGTCGCTGGAGCCATGGCCGCAGCCGCGCCCATGGCCGCCGCGGCCGAGCCCAACCTGGGCGGCCAGTACGACCTGCCCTACCAGCTCGCCCCCTACTACTCCCAGGACATCACCTGGGGTGACTGCGACGACGGTGACCCCACCGCCCAGTGCGCCACCCTCGAGGTCCCCCTCGACTACTCCGACACCAGCGCCGGCACCATCACCCTGGCCCTGAAGATGATCCCCGCCTCCGACGGCGACGCCGAGCTCGGCTCCCTGTTCACCAACCCCGGCGGCCCCGGAGGCAGCGGCGTCGCAGACGTGTCCGGTATCGCCCACTATCTGGACTCGGACGTGCGCGCCGCCTACGACGTCATCGGCTTCGACCCCCGCGGTATCGGCGGCTCGACCCCCATCACCTGCTGGAGCGAGGAGGAGCTCGACGCCGTGCTCGCCCTGGCCTCTGGCGGGCAGCTGGCCCAGCCCGACGAGTCGACGGCGGACCCCGCCGACACCACCCACGCCGCGGGGGCGGAGGAGATTCTCAACGAGCCCGCGCCTGTTGACGCGGCCGGCCAGGTCGCCGCCGGCCAGGAGCTGGCCGACAGGTGCGCCCAGTACTCGGAGGTGCCCGAGATCCTCGACCACATGAGCACCAACGACGTCGTGCGCGACCTCGACCTCATGCGCGCCGTCGTGGGCGACGAGTCGCTCAACTACCTGGGCATCTCCTACGGCACCTACCTGGGCGCCGAGTACCTGGAGGACTTCCCCCTCAACGCCGGGGCCATGGTCCTGGACTCCGCCATGGACCCCTCGATCTCCATGACCCAGATCCACGACGACAACATCGCGCACTACGAGTACCAGCTGCGCACCTTCGTCGAGCAGTGGATGGACACGGGGGACAGCCCCCTGAGCGGCACCCCCGAGGAGGGCAAGAACGAGCTCGCCGAGTGGATCGCCGGTCTTGACGCCGCCCCGCTGCCGGTGGAGGGCACCACCGACACCGTCGACTCCGCCACCGCCCTCAGCTGGGTCAAGGACATCTCCGTCTACTCTCACCGCGACTACTGGCCGACCCTCATGGACGGTCTCGCCGACGCCATGAGCACCGGCGACGGCACCCTGCTGGCGCAGTCCTACGCCGCGATCAAGACGGCCGCCAGCGGCGGCAAGACGCCCGTCCAGACTGCCGAGGCCCCGACCCGCGAGGACGTGGTCTCGGCGTGGAACAGCACCTTCGCATTCCTCGGTGTCCACTGCTCCGACTACGCGGTCGAGGGGGACGAGGCCTCCTGGGACGCCCACGCCGCCGAGGTCCAGGCCGCCTGGCCCGTCAACGCCGGCTCGAACCTGACGTTCTTCATGGGCACCAGCGTGAACCGGTCCTACATGCAGGCCGTCTGCGCCGGCTGGGGCCACAACGAGAACGCTGAGTCTCCCGAGCCGATCCACGGCACGGGCTCGCCGGACGTGCTCGTGACGGGCAACTACGACGACTTCTCCACCCCCTACCCGTGGGCCACGTCCCTCGTCAGCCAGCTCGACAACGGCCGACTGCTCACGGTCAACGCCCCCATCCACGGGTCGATCGGCAACTCCTGCGCCCGCTCGTCCATCAGCGACTTCCTCGTGGACGGCACGCTGCCCAGGTACGGCACGGTCTGCCCCGCCGAGCCCCGCTACCCGGTGGTCCCCCCGGCCCCGGCAGGCTCCTGACCACCACGGGCTGACAGCCGTTCACACCACGGTCCCGGGCCCACCACCCGCGCAGCACCCCAGCGCGAGGCCGTGGGCTCGGGGCCCGTCCGCCAGGTGCCGGGCATGGAAAACGCCCCGCTACCGGCTGGTGTAGCCGATGACGGGGCGTCAGTGCGCCCGAAGGGATTCGAACCCCCAACCTTCTGGTTGGGAGCCAATGTTGTCAGATTGGCGGATTGGCGGGCTTCTCGGGTATCTCGCTGCGCATGACACTCGAATCCCTGCCGGTCCCCCACGCCTGGGCTGGCCCGATCAATGACTGGACTCTTGCCCTGCGGGCGGCTGGACGGTCGGCTCAGACGATAGAGACACGCACCGATCAGTTGCGGCGCCTGGCGCGGGCGCTGGGCGGGTCCCCGTGGGAGGTCACGGAGGATGATCTGACGGCGTGGGCCGGTGGTGCTGACTGGGCGGCGGAGACCCGTCGGTCGAACTACGCGGCGTGCCGGACGTTCTACCGGTGGGCGGTGGTGTCGGGTCGGCTGGACCACTCCCCTGCTACTGCGCTGCCGTCAGTGAGGCCGTCGCCGCCGTGCCCTCGGCCGGCGCCGGAGGATGCGTATCGTCGGGCCCTGGCCGTGTCGGACCTACGGGGGCGGGTCATCGTGCGCCTCGCGGCTGAGGCGGGTCTACGTCGAGCGGAGATAGCGCAGGTCCACGCCCGTGATGTCGTCGAGGACCTTGCCGGATCATCGCTGCTCGTGCACGGCAAGGGCGGCCGCCGGCGCATCGTGCCGCTGTCGCCTGTTCTCGCCAGAGAGCTCAGGCTGCTGCTCGACGGCGAGGGCGGTGACGGTTGGGCGTTCCCGTCGGACCGGACCGCTACCGGTCATCTCACGCCGCGCTACGTCGGCAAGATCGGGACCCGGGCGCTGCCGGACGGCTGGACCTTGCACCCGTTGCGGCATCGGTTCGCGACGCTCTCCTACGCGGTGGACCGCGATCTTCTGGCGGTGAGCACGCTGCTCGGGCACGCGAGCGTGGCCACGACGCAGCGGTATGTGCGTCCGCCCGCCGACGCGGTGAGGCGTGCGGCGGGCGGGGCGTGGGCGCCGGCGGCTTAGTCGGCGTGGTGGTGCTCGAGGTGGCGTAGGCGGGCGTCGTAGTCGGCGTGCTCGCGGTCTGACTGGCGTCGGAGGGCTCCGAGCTCTGCTCCGAGGCGTCGTGAGAGGTCCTGGTGGGAGTCTCGTAGGTCGTCTAGGCCGTGCTCGATCCGGTCGATGGCATCGCGCATGGATGTGCCGTGGTTGGGGCGCATCTGTGCCTCGATGTCGGTGGCGGTGTCGCGGTGGCGGCGTAGAGCGGTGAGGGAGGTGAGGACGGAGGCGATGCCGCCCAGGCCGCCGATGGCGGCGAGGGCGGCGATCGCGTCCGCGATGGCGTGCGGGCTCACGGGGTGGTGAGCCCCGGCGTCGTCGTCGGCTTGGGTGCTGCGAGTCGGGCGGCGTCGTAGAGGCCGGCGGCCGCGAGTCCGAGGATGAGGCCGCTGGAGGCGGCGTTGTAGAGGCCGGTGCCGGCCAGGGTGTGGTCGGCGACGGAGAGCAGGACGCCCAGCACGACGGCGAGCGGTGCGGCCAGGCGGGTGGGCAGGCCGGTGTCCTTCGCGAGCTGGACGAGCGCGAGCACGGCAGGAGCCGTGGCGAGGGCGGTAGCGGTGGCGGTCATCAGGCCGTCACCTCCCCGGCGGGGCGGGTGGCCTCGACGACGCGGCGCACGGCGTCGTCGATGGACTCGCCCATGGCCTGGCCGATGGAGGCCAGGGCCTGCTTGTGGGCGACCCAGGCGAGGCGGATGAGCTCCTCGTAGGTCTGCCAGCCGACGGGGCGCACCCCGATGACGGGGTAGAGGTAGTCGGCCTCCGCCTGGGTCTTGGCGTCGGCGCCGCCGATGCCGGCGAGGCAGATGGTTGCGTACACGTAGTCGCCCCACGGGGCGACGGTGCGGATCAGGTACATGGTGTCCTCCTGAGTGGTGATAGTGGTGTTGGTGGTTGGGGTGGTCTGGGTGGGGGTGGTGTCGTCGCCGCCGGCGGGCGGGCGCAGCAGGTGGGTCCAGGAGCCGGCCAGGGTCAGGGGGTGGCTGGTCATGGTCACGGTCCTGGTCTCGCCTCCGGTCTGGTCTCCGGGGGCGCCGTCGATGTCGCCGGTCTCGCTGATCCACGCCTCGCTGAGCTCGTTGTGTCCGGTGACCATGGCGACGTGCCCGGTGCCGCCGCTGGCGGCCTCGGACAGGAGCATGTCGCCGACGGCCAGGTTGTCGGGGTAGGGGCCGACCTCGGCGTAGTCCAGGACTGCGAAGCCCCGCTCCTGCGAGTAGGGGCGGAGGTTGCCCGTGTAGGTGTCGCGGGGGAACTCGGGGGCGAGGCCGGCGGAGTTGTAGGAGCTGGCGCAGGCGGCGGAGCAGTCGGTGGTGCCGCCGGGGTAGATCTCCCAGCGTCCGGGCTGGGAGTAGCCGATGTCGTCGTAGTCGCAGATCTGCCGCATCGTCCATGCGGCCTCGTTAGCGAGTGCCATGTCGGTGTTCCTTTCGGTGGTGGGTTAGGCGATCCAGGTGGCCAGGCCGTAGCACCAGGCGCCGGACCATGAGGCGGCGGCTGTGGGCACGACCTGGATGCTGCGGGTGGCGGTGCGGTAGACGAGGGGGTGCTGGTAGCCGTCGCAGCTGATGGAGCCGACGACGGTCCAGTCCTTGTCGGGGACCTGGACGTTGGCGGGCACGGACGCGAGGTTGAAGGTGCCGCCGACCTGGGTGGTGAAGGCACCGGCGGTGCGCTTGATGGTGAGGGGGATGGTGTGGACGGCGCCGGCGGTGATCACCGTGCCGCTGGAGGTGTCGAAGGCCCATCCGGCCTCGGCGGCGAGGACGGCGGTGGTCGGGGTGGTGATGGTCTTGATGGCGGTGGCCAGCTCGTTGAAGTTGGCGTTGACGTCGGCGGCGCTGGCGATCTCGCCTGCGATGAACGTCTTCACGGGGTCTCCTCGGGGTCGGTGCGGGTGGTCAGGGTGGTGGTGGTGCGCCAGGTGGTGGGGGTGATGTCGTGGGTGATGCGGGCGGTCAGGGAGGTCTGGTGCTCGCCTCGGGCGATGGCGGTGACGGGTGTGAGGGGGTCCAGGGCTGCGGCGTGGGCCATCGCGGGGCCGGGGGCGTGGTGGCGGTCGTGGGCGGGCCACCACTGGGCGGTCTCGAGCAGGGGTGCGGTCGGGGCTCGGCGCAGGAGCCGGCGGGCCGCGTCTTCGAGGGCGGTGCCCTCGGAGGGGGTCAGGACGTCGACGCGGGCGGTAGTGCCGCCCCATGAGACTGTGGTGGTGGGCTCGGTGACGGTGGCGGTGCGGTCGGCGGCGCGCCACTGGCCTTCCTGGTCGGGGGCGGCGTCGTGGGTGGTGGCCTCGATGGCGGCGAGCACGTTGCTGGCGCTCCAGGTCGAGGGGCCGGCGGTGTAGGCGATGATGGTGCCGGGGCCGGTGGTGTCGTGGGTGTCGGTCAGGGTCAGGTCGGGTGGGGTGGTGGGCAGGGTGGCGTGCAGCTGGACGCGCCCGCTGCGGGTGACGGTCCAGGCGCCGGCGGTGGTCGCGGCCAGGGCGTCGAGGTGCGCGGCCAGAGAGGTCTCCCACACGGTGGGGCACACGGGGGCGTCGGAGGTGGTGATGACGTCGAGGCCGGGCAGGTCGGTGGGGGCGCTGAGCCACAGGCGGGCGGCGCGCTGGCGCCAGGTCTCGGTGCGGCCGGAGTCGGGGCGGGCGCCGTAGCGGGTGGTGGCCACGAGCCGGGCGACGGTGTCGGCGCCGGTGATAGTGGTGGTGCCGCGTCCGCGTTTGGTGGGGGTGGTGGCCAGGTCGGTGACCCACCCGCTCCAGATGAGGGTGGCGGTGGGCCAGTGGTAGACGCGCAGGGGCGTTCCCCAGTGCATGCCCAGGGCACGGGGGTTGAGGTCGTCGGTGGCGTGTAGGACGAGGGTGCCGGCCTGGGCGGTCAGGACGGGGCCGGTGGCGTTGGGGCCGCGTGAGACGGTCAGGCGGGTGCCGGGCCCCAGGATCGGGGTCCAGGTCTCGATCAGGTCCTGGTCCTCCCACCGGGTGGCGTCCCAGGCGCCGACGTCCCACACGAGGGTGCCGGGCACGGGCCGGGTGGTCTGCCAGGCGGCGCGCTCCCACCGGCCGATGTCCCAGCGCAGGGCGGTGGTGGGGATCGGCAGCCAGGCGTCGACGGCGAGCACGTCAGCGGGTGTGGGGCGCTCGGGCAGGGTGTCGGGTGTGGTGACGGTGACGGTGGCGGAGGCGGTGCTGGTGGCGGCCAGGGTCACGGTCACGGGCCGGGTGGTGTCGATCTGGCGGGTGATGGTGGTCCAGGTGCGTGCCTTGACGCGGGTGGTGTGGCCCTGGATGACGACGGTGGTGGTGGTGTCGGTCGGGGTCCAGGGGGTGGCCCAGACCTGGACGGTGAGGGCGTGGGGGCGGCCGGGGCGCAGGGGCGGGGGGCTCCAGTTCAGGGAGGCCGGGCCGGTGGCGGTCATGGTGCCGGCGGGGCTGACGGTGCTGGCGCCGGCCCACTCGGTGGGGGTCGAGCGGTGGATGGTGGTTCCGGTGGGGCTGGCCAGGGATTTCATGCGATGGCCCTCCGTCCGTTGAGGGTCCACCACTGGTTCAGGGCGGTCTCGACCTGGCGGCCGATCTCGGGTGAGGGGGTCAGTGCCTGGACGATGATGGTGACCGCCGGCTGGCTGGTGCCGGGGCCGGTGGTGTGGGCGCCGGGCGTGGGCACGCGCAGGGAGGGCATGTCGGTGGCTGCGATGTCTCCGGTCAGGCCGCGCAGCGAGGCGCGCACCGCGCTGTAGCGGGACTCCAGGCCTCGGATGAGGCCCTCGATGATCCACCGGCCGGAGGGGGTCAGCAGGACCTTGTCGAGGGACTCGGGGCCCTTCCAGGACGTCAGGGAGGAGGTGAGGGAGGAGAGCGTGTCCCTGACCGAGCCGATCATGTTCTTGATGCCGTTGATGAAGCCCTGGATGAGGTTGCGGCCGGCGGACACGAGGGTGGAGCCGATCCCGGACAGGGCGGACAGTGCTTTGGACGGCAGGGTGCGGACGGTGGAGACGACGCTGCTGATACCGGAGGAGACGGCGGAGCTGATGCCGCTCCAGACGCCGGACAGCAGGCTGCTGATGCCGTTCCAGGCGCCGGACCACGCGCCCCGGATCACGCCCAGGGCGCCGCTGATGACGCCCTGGACGACGCTCAGTGCGCCGTTGACGACGCCCTTGATGCCCTCCCACACGGTGGAGGCGATGCCTTTGATGGCCTCCCAGGCGCCCGCCCAGTCCCCGCGCAGGATCGCGGTGGCGGCGGTGAATATGCCCTGGATGACGCCTAGGGCGGTGGTGATGATGGTGGAGATGATCTCCCAGGCGCCGGACAGGACGGTCTGGATGCCGTCCCAGATGGTCGACCACTGGGAGGCGACGCCCTGGAAGATGCTGATGATGATGTCGGCGACGGGGGCGCCGACGGTGTCCCACGCGGCCTGTACGTATGTCCAGGCGGTGGTGGCGAAGTCACTGATGCTGGTCCACACGCCCTGTAGGGCGGGCAGGAACGTGTTGGTGAACCAGTCGCTGACGACGGCGGCGCCTTCCTTGACGCCGTCCCATATGGTGCTGAGCACCGGCATGGCGTTGGTCTGGAACCAGTCGACGACGACGCTGGCGGCGTCCTGGATGGCCTGCCAGGCGGTCTGGACGGCGGTGCGGAAGGTCTCGCAGTGCTGGTAGAGGAGCACGAAGCCGGCGACGAGGGCGGCGACGGCCAGGGCGATGAGGATGATGGGGTTGGCGGCCATGGTGGCGTTGAGGGCGACCATGGCGGTCTTGACGGAGGCGATGATGGTCTTGACCGTGTTGAAGGTCTTCCATCCGGCGTAGAAGGCGTAGAGGGTGGTGGCGGCGGCGGCCAGGGCGGGCCCGTAGTCGGCGATGAGCTGCTTGGTGGTGGCCAGGGCGGGCGGGGCCTTGGTGCCGATCCACTCCACGAAGGAGGCCAGGGCGGGCTTGATGACGGTCTCGAAGATGGTGGCGAGGGCGTCGAGTCGGGGGCCCAGGGTGGCGGACAGGTCGGCGGCGAGGGAGCGCAGGGCGGGTAGCAGGCGGTCGGAGACGAACGTCTTGACGGTGTCGACGGCGGGAGTGAACCGTGAGTTGAAGAAGGCCACCACGCGGGTGACGTAGGGAAGCAGGACGGTGCCGGCCTCGGCGGCGAGGTTGCCGAGGTTGGCCTTGAGGACCTGCATCTGGTGGGAGAGGGTGTCGCCCTCGCGGGCGAAGTTGCCCTGCGCGTCGGCGGTCTGCTCCATGATCAGCGAGAGCGTGGCTGCCTGCTGGGCGGACGCGGAGGAGACGTCGGCGAAGCCGAGCTCGGCGGCGCGGGCGTCGATCATGGCCTGCTTGAGGGTGACGCCGTAGCGCTCGATGGGGTCGCGCTCGCCCTTGAGGGCGCTGGACAGGGCGCCGACGGCCTCGGCGGTGGTTCCTCCGAACATGGAGGACAGGTCGGCTCCGAGGGTGATGAGGTTGCTGGTCTGGTCGGCGAGGTCGGACATGGCCGTGCCGCCGTTCTTGAGCTGCGAGCCCAGGACGGTAGCGAGCTCCTGGTACTCGTTGCGTGTCAGGCCCACTGACGTGGAGGCGGTAGAGGCCAGGTCCTGGATGACGCTGGCGGTGTCCTTGAAGACGGCCTGGATGGAGCCGGTGGACTGCTCCAGGTCGGCGGCGGCCATGGTGGCGCGGGTGGCGAGTCCTGCGAGGGCGATGGCGCCGGCCGCGCCGACGCGGGCGAGCACGCCGACGGCGGCGCGGCCCGCGTCGGCCAGGCGGGTCAGGCCGGTGTTGTTGGCGAGGTTCTTGAAGGCGCGGGAGAACTGCTTGGTCTCCGCGACGACTGAGACCTTGACGACGTGGCCGGCCACGGCTCACCTGCCTTTCTGGTCTGCGTCGGCTCGGGCTTGGAGGAGGTCGAGGATCGCCTGCGCGTCGGCGATGGTCAGGCGGTTGCGGGCGTCCCAGGGGGCGATGTGGGCGTCGACGGCGAGGACGGCGATCACGTCGGCGTACGGGTCGTCCGGCCGCCCGCTCATTCCCCCTGGGCGGTGTCCTTGTCCTTGATGAGGATGAGGCGCTCGGCCTCGTTCATGGGCACGTCCTCGGCGGCCTTCTGGGCGGCCTCGGGCGTGGGGTAGGCGCCGGTGCGGAACAGGGCGATGCCCACCAGGACCATGAGGGGGCCGGCCACGGGGGTGCCGTCCTCCCCGAAGGAGGCCAGGGAGATACCCGAGCGGCGCTCGAAGTAGGCGAGTTCACCGAGGGTGAGGGCGCTGATGTCGACGGGGTCGAGGGTGGAGGTGTCCACGGCGGGGGCGGTAGTGGTGGGCGTGGTCATGGTGGGTGTCCTTTACCAGTTGTGCTTGTCGAGCAGGGTCTTGATGCCCTCGCCGAAGTCGGCGAAGGTGCGGGGGCGCAGGCGTTCCTCTGCGACGGAGAGGAAGCGGGGGCCGGAGTGGGCGTCGCGGCCCCAGTGGGTGACGCCGGCGTAGGGCAGGCGGGAGGCGGATCCGACGCGGACCATGACCTTGCGCTTGGACTTGGAGACCTTGATGGCGGCGGCGAGGCGGCCGGAGTCCTTGGGGGCCAGGGAGCGTGCGAGGGCCGCGATGGGCAGGCCCAGCCGGTAGGTGAGGGCCTTGAGGTCCTCGACGGCCACGCCGACGGCCTCGGCGTCCTTCAGGAGCGCCTTGATGCCGGTGACGCTGACTGAGCCGGCGTCGAGGTTGACGCGGCCGTCGAGGATGCCGGTCATGAGGTGGCGTCCTCGTAGTTGCCGGTGCCCATGGTGGAGGTGGCTGTGACCTTCTCGGGCTCGCCCTCGACCTTCCACTCGAACTCGAACACGGCGCCCTTGGAGTCGCCGGCCTCGGAGGACACCGACGGCTTGGTGCCGATCTTGACGTTGCCCTTGAAGTGGGGGGCCTTGGCGGTCGCGGTCTTGTTGCCCAGCGGGGCGAGGACGAAGCCGACGGTCTTGCCGGCGTTGGCCCACACGTAGTCCCAGAAGGAGCCGTTGTCGAAGGACACGATGGCCTTGCCCTTGAGGGTCCAGGCGGAGGAGGAGCCGGAGGCGGCGTCCGCGAAGGTCAGGACGTCGGAGTCGGAGTCGGAGGGCGCGAGCTCGTAGGAGGCGAGGTCGCTCCAGTAGTCGGTTCCGGCGATGGTCAGGCCCAGGCGGTTGCCCAGGACGCGCGTGTTCTTGGTGACGGCCATGAGGGTCTCCTAGAGGATGAGGGTGGTGGTGGTGTTGACGGTGGCGGCCAGGTAGCGCTGGCCGTCGGCTCCGGTGACGGTGGTGTAGGCGTCGACGGTGGCCATGTACTCGTTCCACAGGCCGGTGACGGTCTGGTCGACGTGCTGGTCGAGGCGGGTGAGAGCGAGAGCGGCGTCGGTGGGGGCCTCGACGATGTTGGCGACGAGGCGGACGGTGACGGCCCGGTGGCCATGGTCGGTGGCGGGCTCCAGGAGGGGGGTGCCCTCGGTGATGACGACGCAGGGCGGGTCGAGCCGCTCGGGGACGCTGGCGTGCACGGGCAGGCTGGTGGCCTGGGACAGTGCTGTGGCCAGGTCGGCGCGGGCGTAGGCGATGGGGCCGGTGCTCATGCGAACGCCATCTTGAGGTAGGGGTCGAGCAGCGGCCGTCCGGCGACGAGGGCGTCGCGGGCCACGCGGACGGTGGCCACGCCGTCCAGGTCGTTGAAGGACTTGACGCCGTTGGGGGCGCTGCGACGGTGGTAGAGCTCGGCGCTGACCTCGATCACGGCCCGGGTGAGTACGTGCTCGGGCACGGTGGCCGTACCGATGTAGCGGGTGACGAGGTCGGTGGCCGTGGCCACGCAGCCGGTCAGGTAGTCGGTGACGGGCACGTCACCGACGTAGGCGGCCAGGGCCTTTGCCGTCGCTTCCGGGTCCGGCGGGGTCATGCTCAGGCGCCGATCTTGAGGGGCACGAGGCCGGCGGGGACCTCGACGGCGGCGCCTCCGTAGCGGTAGACGGAGAAGGACTTGGTGAGGTTGACGATGTTCTCGTCCTGGAGCTGGACGAGGCTGGACTCGTAGCTGCGGATGGCGGTGGCGGTGTAGAAGGCGCCGACGACGCCCGCGCCCAGCGCGTCGGTCGTCTGGCGCAGGTTCGGGGTGACGGTGACGCCGACGAGGGTGCCGGCCAGGCCGGTGAGGTTGAGGGTGCCGGCGGTGTTGGCTCCGGTGCCGGACACGCTCATCAGGGGGCGGCCGTCGGAGCCGGTCAGGGCGGCCAGGGCCTTGAAGGTGGCCTTGTCGACGATGAGGCCGTCCAGGGGCAGGACCTGGTCGGAGAACGCGGCGGCGGCGTCAACGACCATGGCGGCGAGGTCGCCCCACCGCAGGGCGTCGGCGGCCTTGCTGATGGTGATGGCGGCGGAGGCGCGCTCCTTGACGGCGTTGGCGTAGACGCCGTTGAAGTAGGTGGCGCTGGTCTTGGCGGCCGCCTTGGTCATGGCGTCGAGGTGGGCGTTGAGGATGTTCAGGCGCGTGCGCTCGATGGCCTGGCGGGACAGGGTGGTGTAGCCGCCGAAGGTCTTGATGGCGGCGTTCTTGAGGGCCAGGGAGACCTTGCCCATGGGCAGGTCGTCGCCCTCCTTGGCCTGCTCGGCGATGGTGATGGAGTTGGATGCGAGCTCGGCGTACTCCACGCTCATGCCCTCGGCCGGCAGGGTGCCGGTGGAGAACAGGGCCTTGACGGGGTCGACGAGCTCGAAGATGCGGGTGAGGTCTCCGACCCACGCGGCCTTCGCGGCGGTGGGGTCGTCGGTGGTGGTGGTGCCGCTCCAGGCGCGGGCGACGAGCTCGTTGTACTGCTCGATGGTGGCGGTGTCGCCGGCGGCGATGGCCTTGAGGACCTCGCCGGCGGAGCGGGTGTCCGTGACGGGTGCGGGCGGCGTGGTGGTCAGGGTGCGCAGGGCGTCGACGTCGCGCTTGAGGTCGGTGAGGGCCTCACGGACCTCGATCATGGCGTCAGAGGCGACGGCGGCGGGGGCGGTGTTGGTCATGGGGTCCTCCAGGTGGGTGACGGTGGGTGCGGTGCGGATGTCGGTGACGGTGGCGGCGGAGTAGGCGGGCCAGGGCACGAGGGAGACCTCGCGGACCTCGATGGCGGTGTGACGGATGTGGTAGCTGCCGTCCTCGTCGTGGGTCTCCTCGCGGGCCAGGGAGACGAAGCCGATGGAGAAGCGGTCGATCACGCCGTCACGCAGCAGCGCGTAGGCCTCGTCGCCGCGCGTGGTGCGTGAGATGCGTGCGGTGATGGTCAGGCCGTCGTCGGTGTCCTCGGCCTCGGTGATCAGGCCGATGGGCTCGTCGTGGCGCCACAGCAGCTTCATGGCGGTGGCGGAGGGGTCGGGGGCGCGGAAGGCTCCGGGGGCGACGGACTCGAACATTCCTTCGTACAGCTCGATCTCGTCGTCGTAGGGCACGGCCAGGCCGGTGACGGTGCGCTGGTCGTCGTCGGTCTGGGCGCGCAGGGTGAACTCACGGGTGCGCAGGGTGAACTCACGGGTGCGCAGGGTCGCGGTGCTCATGCGTCGGTCTCCTTGGTGGCGGTGGTGGGGATGCCCTCGATACGGCGCGCCCATGCGGGGTCGTAGACGCCGGCGGTGATGGCGGTGGCGTGGGTGCTCATGCGGGTGGAGGCGTCGGCGCGCAGGAGGACGTCGAGGTTGAAGCGCACGGTGGTGGTGCGGGGCATGACCTTGGTCAGGGCGGCCTCGATCTCGCGCAGGTAGGCCATGACGGTCCAGCGGATGAAGTCCAGGGCGGCGTCGCCGACGTTCTGGTAGGTCATGGAGGTTCCGGGCACGGCGGCCAGGAGCATGTGCGCGGGCACGCCGAACATGCGTCCGACGGCCAGGACGTCGAAGGCGCGGGTCTCTAGGAACTGGACCTCTGAGGGCTTGAGGGACAGGGGGGCGTAGGACAGGCCGTTACCGAGGACGGCCACGCCCTGGCCGGGGCTGTTGGACTCGTTCCAGCGGGTCTTGGCTTCCTGTGCCTGCTCGGCGGTGATGGTCTGGTCAGTGGACAGCACGCCCGTGGGGACACCGGAGTCGGTGATCCACTGGGAGACGTACTCGCTCATCTGGGTGGCGCCGCCCAGGGCGCGGGCGCAGGCCTGGATGGGGCCCAGGCCCTCGGGGTCGCCGGGCACGCGCAGCAGGCGCAGGTGTCGGAGCTGCTCGGGCTTCCAGGTGCGTCCGTGCCAGCGCACGGTGCGCTCGCCGGTCCAGCGGTTGATGGTGGGGGTGCAGTCGAGCGGGTCGAGCACGCGGATGCCGGTGGCGCGCCCGTCACGGTCGGAGGTCACGAGCCAGTAGGCGTTGCCGCGCAGCGCGAGGGACGCGATGGTCTCGGCGATGAGGTCGGTCTGGTCGGTGTCGGGCGCGGGGCGGGTGAGGATCGCGGGCACGTCCGCCTCGTCCAGCAGCACGCTCTCACCGGTGGCGGTGTCGCGGCGCCACACGTCCAGGGACAGCTGCTTCGCGGCGGTCTGGATCACGGACACGCACCGGTACACCGAGTCCAGGGCCAGCGCCTGTGCGGGCGAGGTCACGGCGGTGGTGGTGGTGGCCGGCCGGCGCGGGGGCGGTAGGACACCGGCGGGCGCGCCGTCGTCGTCCCGGGTGGCGAGGACGAGGCGGCGGGCGGCGCGGGCGATGAGGCTCACGTGACCATTGGACGAGGGCGGGCGGACGAACTGTTCACCGGTCGGCGTGTCGCGCGCGCCACTTACGCAGGGCGTCAGCGGCGTGCTGGTCGCCGTAGTGGGCTCGCTGCTCGTGGTGGCGGGCCTCGATCAGGGCGGCTTCCATGGTCGGTGACGGCAGGCCACGCCAGCCGCACGAGCACACCGGCAGACAGGTGGACGGGGAGCGGTCAACACGAACAGACACGACTGCGGGCCTTTCTAGAAGATCTGGATCGGATCAGGAGCGGGCTGGGACGCCGCCCAGGCCGCGACGGTCACGGCACGCAGGGCGTCGATAGGGCCGGCGGACCGGTTGGTGTCCCACGCGCTGACCCCGGCGAGGGTGCGGGTGGTAGCAGCGGTGAGGTTCTCGCGCAGGATGTCGGCGCCGTCGTGCACGAGGTCACCGTCACGCACCCGGTCCAGGAAGAGCTGCGTCGCGGTGGCGTACTCGCGCGGGCTCAGCACGCTCAGGTCCAGGCCCTCGTCGATGAGGTCAGCGGCGACGGTGCGGGTGGGGCCGGCGTCGTCCGCGCCGACCCACCGGTAGCCGGCGGCGGCCAGCGACCGCAGGCGCGGGCGCAGCCACTCCACACCGGCAGCGGACGCGAGCACGGCAACGTTCAGCGCCCCGTCCGAGATCCAGCCGGCAGCGATGGTCGCGGCAGACCGGTCAGCAGCGACGTCGAACGCGATCGCCGCCCTCGACGGCGGCGGGACCGGCCGCTCTGCGCCAGCGGCCAGGGAGTCCCACACGGCGAGGTCGATCACGGTGGTGTCGGTCAGGGTCTCCAGGTTCAGGATGGAGCGGCGCCACGCGGAGACGTCGCCCGTGGCCAGGGACCTGATCTTGTCCATCGTCTGCGTGTGACCGACGGCCGGGTGGAAGGAGAGGGTCTCGTCGGAGTAGGGGTCCTGCTCGGCCTTTTCCTCGTCCGCCGACCACTCGAAGTACGCCATTCTCGCCGTCGGGTCCTTGACCGCTTCACGGCCCGCTCGGATGAGGTTGTTCAGGTACGCAGAGCTCGTTGTGCCCTTGGTCGAAACGATCCACAGCTGCGAGTCCTTGATCGTCAGCTGTGACGGGTTGATCGCGGTCTCCAGCGCGAGCCCTGACTCGGAGTCGAAGGCCCACGCCTCGTCCACGGTCACCAGGTGCAGCGAGTCACCGTGGATGCTCTTGGGTGTAGGAGCGAACGGGCTGATGAAGGAGCCGGTGCGCACGTACTCGGTGCGCTCTGACCCCTGCGAGGCGTAGGTACGGAAGTATCCCGGTCTTTTTTCTGTCCTGAGTGCCGTGTTGATCTGCTTCCACCTTTTCCGCGCGTCTTTTCCTGTTTGCGCGGTCATCAGAATCTCGTGATTCCGGTAGGCCATCATCCGGTCGACCATGACCGCGCGCAGCAGGAACGACTTACCGGCCTGGCGGGGCACGGACACCACGACGACGGGGTAGCGGAACGCGCCCGGGTTGGTGGGGTCGAGCTCTAGAGCGACGTCGGCGACCTGCCGCTGCCAGGGCATGAGCAAGCCGCCCATGAACGCGGCGGTCGCAGCGATACGAGCACCGAAGGTCGGGTTGGCCGGCGTGCGGGTGGTGGCGTACTTCGGGACAGCGTTCACGAGCGGGCCTTGAGAGCGTCAGCGGTCAGCGCAGCGAGCGAGGCATCGAAGGCGTCGAGCTCCAGGTCCGTGCCAGCGGCCGGGCGGGGCAGGGTGTCCAGCCCCTCCAGGACCTGCTTGAGGACGGTAGAGGTAGCGACCGAGACCTTCGCAGCGGACAGGCCACGGTCCAGACCGGCAGCGGCCTTGATCAGCGCGGCCCTCTTCGCCCGCTCGATAGGTCCCAGGGTCCCGGCCTGCTCCAGGTCGTCGAACGCGGTGCGCACGGCCTGCTCGATCTCTCCCTGGTGGCTGTCCCCCGCCCGGTCCTCGGGCAGAGCGAACAGGCCGGGGGCGTTCGTGGTCATTTCGTGTCCTTTCGTGGTGGTTACGGGCTGGCGCGGCCCGGTTAATCGGGGCGCCGGGGGGAGAAGGCAGATGGGGGCGGGGACTGCCCGCCAGCAGGCTCAGAAAACGACGGCCGGCCGGTCAGCAGGTCAGGCCCGGCCACGACGACGCCGTGACCACAGCACGACGACGAGGACGAACCGACGAGGGCGGGCGGGCCTGCCGGCTGACGTTGCAGTGACGATGAGCCGGCCGCAGGTTCGCCAGCTCGTCACCACCACCACGAGACCGAGGCACGACGTGATCCACGGTCAGCCCATCGGGCGAGGTCCGCGCAACGTCCAGCGGGATCGCCCCACCACACAGCCAGCACACCGGACCGTAGGTAGCCAGCACCTGCTCACGAGCCCGGCGTACCGCGCTGCCTCCCCACCCACTCACGCCCGCGTCCTTCCCTCGGACCGGGCGAGGGCCTGCATCGCCTCACGCACCACGTCCTGCCGAGCGCGAGCACGACGGTCTGCCTCGGCCCGCCGCTGAGCGGTCACCGCCTGGACAGCACGAGCGGTAGCCGCAGCTGCGGCCTGACGAGCAGCAGCGATAGTCGCAGCGCTAGCCGGAGGCGACGGCGGTGGTGGTGGTGTGCTGGGAGCCGGGACCACCACGCTGCTCGTGCTGCTGTTCCTCGTCCTTGCCTCGCGCGCAGCGCGACGACGGCGCGGGCTGGTGCGGGCTGTAGCGGCCGCGCTTCTGGTCAGGGCGTCCTGGCAGCGACGGCACAGCCTGTAGTCGGGGTGCCCGTGGATGCACGGGGTCAGGCCCTCGGTGCTCACCATCGTCTGCTCCTTGTGATCGCTGCGAGCGTGGCTCGGGCCAGGGCCGGGCCGCTCAGGCCCGCGAGGTCCTCGGGAACCGCTCTGGGTGCTGGTGGTCTGGGGTCCACCACACGCACGGTGGTGGGTGCGCAATGCTCTGGTCGGGGGGCGGATGCCCTACGGGCTCCCCCTCTAGAGGAGGGGCTGGCAGCCACTGCCGCATGGGCTGGTGGGAGCGGGGCCGGGCGGGGTGCTGGTCGCTCGACCACGCCGTGCACGTGCGCTACCGGGGCGGTGCGCCGGGCCCTGACGAGCCGCACCGAGCGGATCGATGCCAGACGAGCGCGGGTAGCCGCAGCGAACGCCGCGACGGTGGCGGAGCGGGTGACCTCAGCAGCGTTGATGAGATCCACCAGCATCGCCTTGTTCAGGCGGAACACGCTGGGGGTGGGGCGGCCGTAGACCACGCCGCCGCGCCGCCACTCGATCAGGCCCATGTCCTCCAGGTCGTTGAGGCACTGACGGGTCCAGCGCATCCCGTAGCCGGCGGCCGCAGCCACCTGCTCAATGGTGGTGGTGCCGGTCCCTGACAGGTAGTTCAGGCGTGAGGCCAGGCCCGCAAGGACCGCCCTGGCGCCCTTCCACGGGGTACCGGCCAGCGGCCCCCACCCCAGCCTGCGCAACCGGTCCAGCAGCTGGAACACCTTCCAACGCGTCGAGACCGGACGACGACGAGCAGTACCACTCATGACGCCACCAGCCCGTCCGCCCAAGCGGCCATCGGGTCAACGTCAACGTCGGCGGTGACGGCCTCGACCTCCAGACGACGCGACGCGCACGGCCACGCCTGCCCGCACACCGGGCACCACCAATGACCCGCTGCGGTCGGGGTGCCGTCGAACCACATCGGATCCTCGGGGAAGTGGCCGGTGTCAACCGCCCGCACGAGCCTGCCGGCCGGGGTCACGACGCACGCCGCCCTCGACCACCGCACCTGCTCGATAGTGGAGGCCGCGTCAGCAT
>CALEXZ010000044.1 GCA_937926195.1 uncultured Actinomyces sp. | reverse complement strand
GACGAGCCCACCGGCAACCTCGACGAGGCCAACGAGCAGCTCGTCCTGGACATCTTCCAGCGGCTGCACGAGCAGGGCACGACCCTCATCGTCGTCACCCACGACGCCCATGTCGCCTCCTGCGGCGAGCGCCAGGTCCTGCTCAACCACGGCCGCCTCGTGGGGGAGAAGACGAACGACGGCGCCCGGGGGCGGCGCAGCCATGACATGCTTGACTTCTCTGACGGCGCCTCAGGCGAGGACCCTGAGACCGGGCGAGCCGCCGCCGAGACCACCCGCACCCCTAAGACCGACGGCGAGGAGGAGCACCAGTGAGTACGAGCAGCACCCGGGGCGCGCGCGCCCTGCGCACCACCGGAGCCACCGCGGGGGCCCTGCTCGCCGCCGGGACCCTCCTGGTCGGCTGCGCATCGGGCGAGGAGGTCACGATCAACGGTGACGAGTACGCCGGGCGCGCCCAGACCGCCGAGCCGGGCGCCTCCACGACGGCCTCCGCGCAGGCGAGCACCCGCGGGCCCGCCGCCGCGCCGACGGGCGGGCCGTACGCCGACGGCCGGTACACCTCCAGCCAGACCTACGGCGTCGTCGACGACCTCCTCGAGCAGGACTCCATCGACGTCACGCTCACCCTCACCGACGGGATCGTCACCGACCTCGAGGTCGTCGGCCACCCCTTCGCCGAGCGGTCCAAGGAGTACATGCAGGACTTCGTCAACGAGGTCAACGCCCAGGTCGTGGGACACAGCGTCGAGGACGCGCACGTCACCGCCCTGGCCGGGGCCTCGAAGACCTCCGACGCCTTCAACGAGGCCATCGACGCCATCGCCGCCCAGGCGGCCCAGGCCGCGAGCGCCGCCGGCGCGGACGAGGACGCCGCGACCGAGGAGGACTGAGGGCCGTGGGCGCACGCAGCGGCAGGAGGACGGCGTGAAGGACTGGAGCGGGACCGAGGAGGCCTACCGCGTCTCCTTCGCCACCCTGTGCGCCGGGACGGTCCCGACGCTGCTGGACGCCGTGGCCAACGGGCCCTGCGAGCTGCTCGACGTCGGCTGCGGCACCGGCGAGCTGGCCGCCCAGGCGCGCAGGCGCGGGCACCGGGTGACGGCCGTCGACCCCGACCCCGCCATGGTCGCGCTCACCCGTGACCGGCTCGGGCAGGACCCTGGGGCACGGGCGCAGGTGGCCGCCCTGCCCGACCTTCCCTACCCGCAGGGGGCCTTTGCCGCCGTGTGCGCGAACTTCGTCGTCAACCACGTGAGCGACCCCCGCGCCTGCGTGCGGGAGATGGCACGCGTGGCCGCCCCCGGCGCCTCGCTGGCCATGACGATCTGGCCCGCCGGGGGCGCCTCCTGGGCACAGCTGGTGTCGGCCTCCTTCCAGGACGCGCAGGTCGTGCCCGTGCCCGGCACCCGCCTCCCCGCGCACCTGGACTTCGAGCGCACACCCGAGGGCCTGGCCTCCCTGGCCACCCGGGCGGGCCTCGACGTCCTCACCGCCCAGGCCGTGGCCCCCGACGGGCTGCTCCACCTGCCCAGCCGTGCTGCGCTCGTCCTCGCCGTGAGGGGCTGAGCGCCGCCGGGACCCACCCCGGCCGGCCTGCCCACCCCGGCCGGGTCGGTACGCTGGACCCATGCCCACGCACGCCGCCACCACCTCAGGCACGCCGGTCCCGGCCGTGCCCCAGCCGGTGGACGTCGTGCGCGTACGCGACTGCCTGCGCAGCCTGGGACTGAGGTTCTTCATCGACAACGAGGGCGACATCGGCATCCCGTGGCGCTACGTCACCGTCCACGTCATCCTCCAGGACGAGCGCATCATCCAGCTGCGGGGCGTGTGGAGCCGCATCGCCGACACCGAGCACCTGGCCGAGCTGCGCCGCCTCGTCGAAGACTGGAACGCCACCCGCATCGGCCCCAAGGCCTACCTCACCATCGCCGACAGCGGCGTCGTGCGCCTGCACGGGGAGATCACCTACCCGGCCGGCGCGGGCATGACCGACCCCCAGGTGGAGGAGTTCCTCTTCACCGGCTGTCGCCTCATCGTCGCCCTCATGCGTGAGGCCGAGGAGCAGTTCCCGGACCCGCTGCGCGGAGGGCTCGAGCCGTGAGCGCGCCCCTGCGGGGGCTGCGCCGCCTCCTTGACCGCCTCCGGGGTGCCGGCGGCCCGGGCACTGCCCCCTCGGCCGGTGCCCGCGGCGCCCACGCCCAGGACCCGGACGCCCCCGTCGGCCCGAGCACCCGCCTGCGCCGCACCACCGGCGCCGAGGAGACGACGAGCCCGCTGAGCATCGAGAGGGTCGAGCGCATGCTCACCGGCCCCATGGGCTACGGCGTCCAGCGCCACGAGGACGAGGGCCACGCCTGTCTGCTGGGCACCTGGGACGGATTCCCCTTCGTCATCGAGGAGCCCGAGGACCACCCCGGGTGGCTGCTGGTCTCCGGTGACGCCCAGGACCCCGTGAGCCCCGGCGAGCGTGACGAGGTCGCCGCCAGCGTCAACGACTGGAACCGCGACAAGTACTACCCGACCGTCTGCCTCGTCGAGGTCCCCGTGGGAACGGTGGTGCGCGCCACCTACCTCGTGGACCTGTCCCACGGTGCCACCTCGGAGCAGCTGCGCCTGCACCTGGACACCGCCCTGTCCGCCTGCACCCAGGCGCTGTCCCGCGTGGGGCCGCTCCTGCCCGAGCTGTGAGCGCCCTGCGGCCCCGCGGCCGCGCTCAGGCCCCGGTGCGCGTGGCCGTCATCGGCCCGACGGCCACCGGCAAGTCCGACCTCGCCCTCGATCTCATTGAGGCCTTGGGCGAGGGGGCCGGCGCCACCGTCCCCGCCCAGGTCCTCAACGCCGACGCCTCCCAGCTCTACCGCGGCATGGACATCGGCACCGCCAAGCTCCCGCTCTCCGAGAGGCGCGGCGTCACCCACCTCCAGCTCGACGTGCTCAGCGTGCGCGACGAGGCGAGTGTCGCGGCCTACCAGCGGGCCGCGCGCAACGACCTGGACGCCCTGGCCCGGTGCGGCGCCCGCGCCGTCATCGTCGGAGGCTCGGGCCTGTACGTGCGGGCCGTCACCGACGCCCTCGAGTTCCCCGGCACCGACCCCGCCGTGCGCGCCGCCCTGACCGAGCGCGCCCACCAGGAGGGCTCCCGCCGCCTGTGGGAGGAGCTGCGCGCGAGCGACCCGGTCTCCGCCGAGCGGATCGACGCGGCCGACACCCGCAGGATCGTGCGCGCCCTCGAGGTCCAGGCCGTCACCGGCCGCCTGTTCTCGGCGAGCCTGCCGCGCTACGAGGACCTCGCACCCACCGTCCACCTCGCCCTCAGGCCCGAGCGCCAGGCCCTCAACGCACGCATCGACCAGCGGGCCCGGCACATGTTCGCCACCGGGCTGCTGGAGGAGACCGAGGCCCTCATCGGCCAGGGGCTGAGGGAGGGCACGACGGCACCGCGCGCCATCGGCTACGCCCAGGCCCTGGCCGTCGTCGACGGCACGATGAGCGTGGAGCAGGCCGTCCAGGACACAGCCGCCGCCACCCGCCGTCTGGCCTCCCGCCAGCTCAAGTGGTTCCGCCGCGACCCGCGCGTACGGTGGATCGACGTCGACCTCGCCCCCGACGGCACCTGGCGCGAGGGCGAGCGTGAGCGCGTCACCGCCCTGGCCGTCCGCCGCGTGCGCGAGCGTGAGCAGGCCGACGGCGCGACGAGCGTCGGGCGCACGTGAGCGCTCGCCTAGGCTGGGCCCATGACTGAGACGAACCCCGCCACCGGGCTCGACGGACGCGCGCTCGTCAAGGGCCACGCCCTTGAGAGCGACGTCCTGCTGCTCATCGACCCGGACCTTGAGGTCGCCCTGAGCGCCTCGGACGTCGTCGCCGTCTGCGACCGCCGCACCGGGCTGGGAGCGGACGTCTTCGTGCGGGCCGCCCGCACCGCTGCCGTCGACGGCACCCAGGCCCTGCTCGCCGCCGCCCCCGACGCCCAGTGGTTCCTCGACGCCTACGACGCCGCCGGCAGCCCGCTGGGCGCGGACGGCCTGGCCGCCGCCGTCATGGCCGAGGCGCTGCTCGCCGAGCAGCTGGTCACCGCCGAGGCCCCCGTGACGATTGCCACGCGCGCGGGTGCGCGCACCCTCACGCGCAGCGCGGACCTGTGGAGCATCGACATGGGGCCCGCCACCCTCGTGCGTCCGGCCGACGCCGTCGCAGACGTCGACACCGAGGGCTGGGACACGGCCGTGACCGTGCCCGGGCTGGCGGGCGAGCACGCCGCCCTCAGCGTGTGCCTGTCGACGGCCCGCCCCGAGCCCCACACCGTCGTCGCCCTCGCCGACGCCGCCGAGCTCGACGCCGCCCTGCTGGCCGTCGACGCCCCCGACCCCGTCTACGAGCCCGTCCCGCAGGCGGGCGCTGTCCTCGACCTCGTGGTCCTCACCGAGGACGTGCCGCCCGCCGGGCAGGAGGCGGACGGCGACGAGCCGCGCTCGGTGCACGCGCGCGCCCGCGTCCTGGCCCCGGGGGTGGGGGAGAGGCCCTCCAGCGCCTCGGGCTGCTGCGCCGTCGCCGTCGCCCTGCACGAGTGGCTCGCCCCCGAGGCCCCCGAGCACTACGTCATCGACGTGCCCGGCGGGCAGGCCGGCGTGTCTGTCGGCGCGGACCCGTGGGCGCCCCAGGCGACCGTCGTGCTCGTCGTCCAGGCGGTGCTCACCGGCCGCGCGAGCCTCGGGGCCTGAGCGGTGAGCGCCCCGATCTCCCAGGCCCCCGAGCGGGGGGCGGCGCTGCGTGACACCGTGACGACGGGCCTCATGCTCTTCGCCCTGTTCTTCGGTGCCGGCAACCTCATCTTCCCGCCCGTGCTCGGCGCCTCCTCCGGCCAGAACCTGCCGCTGGTGCTCCTGGGCTTCCTCATCACCGGCGTCGCGCTGCCGCTGCTGGGTGTCATCGCCGTGTGCACCTCCGGAGAGGGGGTGCTCGGCCTGGCACACCGCGTCGGCCCCCGCTTCGGCACCGTCATGCCGCTGGCCGTCTACCTGGCCATCGGGCCCGTCTACGCCATCCCCCGGGTGACGACCGTCTCCTACGAGCTCGCGACCCGGCCCGTCCTCGGGCTGCTGGGCATCGACCCGGGCGGCTGGGCGCTGCCCGTGCACTGCCTCGTCTTCCTGACCGTCACCCTGTCGGTGGCCCTGAGCCCCAGCCGGCTGGCCGGGCGCATCGGCAAGGTCCTCACCCCGGCCCTGCTCGTGCTGCTGGTGCTGCTGTTCGCCTCCACGCTCATGACCGGCGGGGCGGGCACCCGCGAGGCCGTCGACGGCTACGCCGCCGCGCCGCTGACCACCGGGCTCACCCAGGGCTACCTCACCATGGACGTCCTGGCGGCGACCGTCTTCGGCATCGTCGTCATCTCCTCCCTGCGTCAGCAGGGACACGTGACGGCGGGCCAGGTCGCCCGCTCGGCCATGCTGTCGGGGGTCGTCGCCGCCGTCCTGCTCGCCGTCGTCTACGTCGGCCTGGCCGTTGTCGGCGCACGCACTCCGGAGGCGGAGGTCTCCGACGGCACCGCCCTGCTGCGCGCCGCCTCCGCCAACGGCCTGGGCTCGGTCGGGGTGCTCGTTTTCGCCGCCATCGTCACGCTCGCCTGCCTGACGACGGCGGTGGGCCTGCTGTCCTCCTGGTCCGGCTACGCCTCGACGGCCTGGCCGCGCTCGGGCTACCGGCCCCAGCTGCTCGGGGCCACGGCGGTCTCCGTGCTGCTGGCCAACCTGGGTCTGAGCGTCATCCTCACGGTGATCGTCCCGCTCACCCTCCTGCTCTACCCGGTCACCATCACACTCGTCGTCGTCACCCTCGTCGACGCCGTCGCCCCCGGCCACCTGCGCACGACCTACACGTGGTCCGTGGCCTGCGCCGTCGTCCTCGGCCTCGTCTCGGCGCTCGCCGCGGTCGGCTGGCAGGCACCGAGCGCCCTGCTGGGCCGCACGGGGGTGTGGAACGACTCGACCGGCTGGATCGTGCCGACCCTCGCCGTCGGCCTGGTGGCCCTCGCCTGGGACGTCTACCGTGGCCGCTGGTCGACACCCGCCAGCGACGACTCGGGCACCACCGCCAGGGTCGAGCACATCGTCTCGGAGCTGCCCCAGCGCTGAGCGGCGCCACGGCCCCGGCCGGCGAGCAGAGAGACGAGCAGAGAGAAGCAGCATGACGAGGACGCCCCACCCGAGCTCGGACTCCCGCGAGCCCATGAGCAGCCAGCAGAAGGCAGTGCTCGCCGTCCTGCTCGTGCCCACCTTCGCCTCCCTGCTGTCCGTCTCCTCCGTCAACGTCCTGCTCGCCGTCATCCAGGACACGCTCGACGCCTCCGCCTCCGACCTGCAGTGGGTCATCGCCGCCTACTCCCTCGTCTTCGGCGTCCTGCTCGTGGCCGCGGGCCGGGCCGGGGACGTGCTCGGACGCGCCCGCGTCTTCGTCGTGGGCCTGGCGCTCTTCGGCCTGGGCTCGCTGGGCTGCGCCCTGTCGGGCTCCATCGTCGCCCTCAACCTTTCGCGCGTCGTCATGGGGGCGGGGGCCGGACTGTTCAACCCCCAGGTGACCGGCATGATCCAGCGGGTCTTCCCCGGCCCCATGCGCGGGCGCGCCTTCGGCTGGTTCGGCGCGGTCGTCGGCGTGAGCGTCGCGCTCGGGCCCCTCATGAGCGGGGTCCTGCTCCAGCTCCTGGGGGACGACGCCGGGTGGCGCGCCAGCTTCGCCGTCAACACCCCGATCGCCGCGGCGGGGGTCCTGGCCGCCCTCAAGGTGCTGCCCGGCCGCACCGGCCAGGGCGCAGCCGTTGAGGATGCGGCGGACGGCAGAGCCGATCACGTGGGCGGCACGGCGGGCGGCGCTCGCCGTCGGGCCGACGTCGACCCCGTCGGCATGGTCCTGCTCGGCGCCGCCATGCTGCTGCTCATGCTGCCCTTCGTGAGCCTGGGCACCGGTGCGGCCGGCCTGGCCAGCGGCGCCGGGGCGCTGGGCTGCCTCGTCGCCTGGGTGGTGTGGGAGCGCCGCTACCTCGCGCGCGGGCGCGAGCCCATGGTGGACCTGCGCCTGCTGCGCCAGCGCCCCTTCACGGCCGGATGCGCCCTCATCACCGTCTACTTCTTCGGGTGCACGTCCATCTGGATCGTCGTCGCCCAGTACATCCAGCAGGGCCTGGGACGCTCCGCCCTGACGGCGGGCCTCGTGGGCCTGCCCTGCTCCCTGGCGACGGCGGTGCTCGCGCCGGTGCTCGGACGCCACGTCCTGCGCTTGGGCAGGGTCATGGTGCTGGTAGGAGTCGGCGTCGTCGTCGCCGGGCTGGCCCTGACGGTGGCGGCCGTGGCCACCGGGCTGGACGAGTCCTTGGGCGTGTGGGTCCTGGCCCTCGCCCTGCTCCTCGCAGGCGCAGGCCAGGCACTGGTCGTCACCCCGAACCAGACCCTCAGCCTCCTGGAGGTGCCCCTGCGCTACGCGGGCACCGCCGGAGGGGTGCTCCAGACCGGCCAGCGCCTGGGCACGGCCGTGGGGGTGGCTGTCATCTCCTCGCTGGCCTTCAGCGTCGCCGCCCGCTCGGGCTGGGAGCACGGTCTCCAGGTCGGCCTCGGGGCGGTCATCGTCTCCCTGCTGGTCAGCGGCGTCATCGCCCTGTGGGACCTGCTCGCCTCGCGCCGTCAGCCTCCGACGGCGCGCTGAGGCGCGCCGGGCGCGGCGCTCAGCGCCTGACCCGCAGCACCCGGAAGCCCTTGGAGGAGGCGGCCCGCTCCACCATCCACCCCTGCTCGGACAGCCAGCGGGCCAGCGGGTCCGCCCCCAGGTTGCGCCCGACGACGAGCCACGCCTCGCCGTCGTCGGCCAGCAGGGGCAGCCAGGTGAGCAGCAGCTCGTGCAGCGCCTCCTTGCCCACGCGCACCGGAGGGTTGGACCAGATGAGGTCCAGGCGCAGGCCCGAGTCCCGCAGCTCGGCGGCCAGCGCCCCGGCCTCGACCGCCCGCACCCGGGTGTGCCCGGCCGCGGCGGCGTTGCGGGCGGTGAGCTCCAGGGCCCTGGTGTTGATATCCGTGGCCAGGACCTGCGCCTGCGGGGAGGCGTCGGCCAGGGCCAGGGCCACTGGCCCCCACCCGCAGCCCAGGTCCAGGAAGGTGCCCTTGGCCGGCGGCTCGGGCACGTGGTCGAGCAGCACCTGCGTTCCCTTGTCGAGGCGGTCGCCGGAGAAGACGCCGGAGGCGGTCCGCACCTCGTGGCGGCGGCCACGGATGGTGAAGACGTGGGTGCGCTCGGCGGCCTCGGTGGCGGGGGAGGAGGTGAAGTAGTGCTCGCTCACGCGCCCAGGCTACCCAGGCCGGGTGCTCCCGGCTCCCGGGTCCCGGGGCGCGGGTCCCGGGGGTACTGCGGGGCGCCAGCCCCGCTGACGCCGGTGCGGGAGTGCAGTAGCATCAGCACCCGCATGAAGACCACGCAGAGCACCGACAGCGCCGC
This sequence comes from uncultured Actinomyces sp., assembly GCA_937926195.1. GTDB lineage: Bacteria > Actinomycetota > Actinomycetes > Actinomycetales > Actinomycetaceae > Actinomyces. Next base: position 9,907 of record CALEXZ010000044.1, on the reverse strand, counting down.
CAGCCCCGAGTCCACCAGCCCCGGCTCCTCGGCCCCCGAGCCCCTCACCGCCGAGACCTCGGCCGAGACCTCAGCCGCACCGACCCCCGAGGACATCGTCTCGCGGATCCTCTCGCGCCACGGCACCGCCCTGGCCTCCACCGCCGCCGAGCACGAGCACCGTGACCTGTCCGACGACGGCGCCCTGGAGCGCGAGGCGCGCGCCGGGACCCGCCGCGTCGCCTCCCTGTCCACCGAGCTCGAGGACGTCAGCGAGGTCGAGTACCGCCAGGTCCGGCTGGAGAGGGTCGTCCTCGTCGGGCTCCAGCTGCCCACCGCGCAGGCCTCGGCCACCCTGTCCCCCTCGCGCCACGGCGCCGCCCTGGAGGTCGTCGACGCCCAGGACGCCGAGACGAGCCTGGCCGAGCTCGCGGCCCTGGCCGAGACCGCCGGCTCCCAGGTCCTGGACGCCCTCATCCAGAAGCGCGACCACCCCGACCCCGCCACCTACCTGGGCAGCGGCAAGGCCCAGGAGCTCGCCGAGATGGTGGCGGCCGCCGGTGCCGACACCGTCATCGTCGACGGCGAGCTCGCCCCCTCCCAGCGCCGCGCCCTGGAGGACGTCGTCAAGGTCAAGGTCGTCGACCGCACCGCCGTCATCCTCGACATCTTCGCCCAGCACGCCAAGTCCCGTGAGGGCAAGGCCCAGGTCGAGCTCGCCCAGCTGGAGTACCTGCTGCCGCGCCTGCGCGGCTGGGGCGAGTCCATGTCCCGCCAGGCCGGCGGTCGTGTGGCCGCCGGCGCGGGCATCGGCTCGCGCGGCCCCGGCGAGACGAAGATCGAGCTCGACCGGCGCCGCATCCGCGACCGCATGGCCAGGCTCCGCCGCGAGATCAAGGCGATGGCCCCCTCCCGGGAGGTCAAGCGCGGGGCGCGCCGGCGCGGCCCCATCCCCTCCGTGGCGATCGCCGGCTACACCAACGCCGGCAAGTCCTCCCTCATGAACCGTCTGACGGACGCGGGCCTCATGGTCCAGGACGCCCTCTTCGCCACCCTCGACCCGACCGTGCGTCGCGCCGAGGCGGCGGACGGGCGCGTCTACACGCTCACTGACACGGTCGGCTTCGTGCGCAACCTGCCCCATGAGCTCATTGAGGCCTTCCGCTCCACCCTGGAGGAGGTCGCCGGCGCGGACGTGCTCGTCCACGTCGTCGACGCCGCCCACCCCGACCCGCTGAGCCAGATCGCGGCGGTGCGCGCGGTCCTGGCCGACATCCCCGGGGCCCTGGACGTGCCCGAGCTCATCGTCCTGAACAAGACCGACCTCGCCGACGCCGTCACCCTCGCCGCCCTGCGCACCCGCCTGCCGCAGGCGGTCGCGGTCTCGGCGCGCACGGGTGAGGGCCTTGAGGAGCTGCGGGCGCGCATCGAGGACATGCTTCCGCGCCCCGACGTCGCGGTCGACGTCGTCGTGCCCTACTCGCGCGGCGACCTCGTTTCGCGCGTGCACGCCGACGGCCAGGTCGAGCTCATCGAGTACGTCGAGGAGGGCACGCGCCTGCGGGCCCTCGTCGACGCACCCCTGGCCGCCGAGCTGCGTGCCGCGGACGCCGCCGCAGGCAGCGGGGGCACCGGGGGCGCCGGGGAGGCCTGCGGCCCCGCCGTCGGCTCCTGAGGCCGCGGTGAGCACCACCAGCACGGCGGCCCCGGCGGCCGACGCCGGTGCGATCCCGGCCGATCCCGCTGAACCCGCCGAGACTGCCCTCGACCTCGCCGTCACCCGCCTCGGGGGCAGCCCCCGCCAGGGACAGCGCGAGATGGTGCGGCGCGTGAGCGCCGCCCTCAGCGGCACCCACCACCTGCTCGTCCAGGCGGGCACCGGCACCGGTAAGTCGCTGGGCTACCTTGTGCCGACCATGGTGCACGCCGTCACCACCGGCGAGAGGGTCGTCGTGTCGACCGCGACCCTCGCCCTCCAGCGACAGGTCCTCACCAAGGACGCGCCCCTGGCCGCCGACGCCGTCGAGCAGGCCACCGGGCTGCGCCCCGCCGTCCGCCTGCTCAAGGGCTGGCAGAACTACGTCTGCCGCCACCGCAGCGCGGGCGGCTACCCCGACGACGAGGCCGACGCGCTCTTCAGCGCGAGCGCGGCCACGACCAGGCGCGTGGGCGCGGCCGCCTCCACCCCGGTCGGTGAGCAGGTCGTGCGCCTGCGCGAGTGGGTCGAGCAGACCACCACGGGCGACCGCGACGACCTCGTCCCCGGGGTCTCGGACCGCGCCTGGGCACAGGTGTCGGTCTCGCGCGCCGAGTGCCTGGGCTCCTCCTGCCCCTTCCACGACGACTGCTTCCCCGAGCGGGCCCGAGCGGCCGCCGCCGAGGCCGACGTCGTCGTGACCAACCACGCGATGCTGGGCATCAGCGCCGCCGGGAACCCCAACGTCCTGCCCGAGCACGCCGTCCTCGTCGTCGACGAGGCCCACGAGCTCGCCGACCGCGTGCGCGCCCAGGGAACCGTCACCCTCTCCGCGGCCGCCGTCGCCCGCGTGGCCGCCTCCGCGCGCACCCGCTGCGGGGTCCTCGTGGCCGACCTGGAGGCCGCCGGGCAGCAGCTCCAGCTCGCCCTGGCGGACCTGCCCGACGGCCGCCTGGCCGACGGCGTGCCCGACCGGCTGCGCGACGCCCTCGTCCTGCTCGACGCCGCCGGACGCCAGGTGCTCACCGACCTGCGTGAGGCCGCCAAGGCCGCGGGCCCCGCCGACTCCGGTGGCCTCGCCCTGGCCCGCACCGCCGTGAGCGACATGGTCGAGGCCGTCGAGCGCATGACCTCCGACTCCGTCGCCAGCCGCACGGACGTCGCCTGGGTCGAGCGGCCCCGGATGGGCGCTGACCCCCCGCGCCTGACCCTCGCCCCCATCGACGTGGCCGGCTCGGTGGCCGACACCCTCCTGGACGGGCGGGCCGCGGTGCTCACCTCCGCGACCCTGTCCCTGGGCGGCAGCTTCGAGCCCATGGCCCACGCGCTCGGCCTCACGCTGGCCCAGGCGCCCTGGGAGGGGGTGGACGTGGGAACCCCCTTCGACTACGCCCGTCAGGGCATCCTCTACACGGCCACCCACCTGCCCCGGCCGACGACGGGTATCAGCGAGGCCGCCCTCGACGAGGTACTGGCCCTGACGGAGGCCAGCCGGGGCGGCATGCTGGGGCTGTTCTCCTCGCGCCGCGCCGCCGAGGAGGCCGCCGAGCTCCTGCGCCGGGCGACGGACCTGACCGTCTACGCGCAGGGCGACGACCAGCTGCCCACCCTTGTCGAGGCCTTCGCCGCCCAGGAGGACGCCTGCCTCGTCGGCACCCTGTCCCTGTGGCAGGGCGTGGACGTGCCCGGACACACGTGCCGGCTCGTCATCATCGACCGCATCCCCTTCCCCCGGCCCGACGACCCCGTCGCCCAGGCCCGCTCCGAGGCCGTCGAGGCCGCCGGAGGCAACGGCTTCATGAGCGTGTCCGCCACCCACGCCGCCCTCCTGCTCGCCCAGGGCGCCGGGCGGCTCGTGCGCCGCGGCGACGACCGCGGTGTCGTCGCCGTGCTCGACCCGCGGCTGCGCACCGCCAGGTACGGGAGCTTCCTGGCCCGCTCGATGCCGCCCCTGTGGCCCACGTGCGAGCGCGAGGTCGTCCTCGGGGCGCTGGCGCGCCTGGCCCGCCAGGGCTGAGCCGGGCCGCCCGGCGCCGGAGGAACACGGACAGGGACTGTCAGGACGGGGCGGGACGCGTAACCTGTGTCACGAGGCGCACGCCTGCCGTCCCGTACGACCACCGGAGGAAGAACGCCATGTCGGATGCCACCATCACCAACTCTGCCCAGGGCTCCTACCCGACCAGCGGGGGCCGCCCCTCGAAGGTCGCCATCATCGGCGCCGGAGCCGTCGGCTCCACCCTCGCCTACGCCTGCGTCACCAAGGGCGTCGCCCGCGAGATCGTCCTGCAGGACATCGCCAAGGAGAAGGTCGAGGCCGAGGCCCTCGACATCGCCCAGGGCATCCAGTTCACCTCCGCCGGCTCGGTCGCCGGCTCCGACGACCCCGAGATCTGCCGCGACGCCGACGTCATCGCGATCACCGCCGGCGCCAAGCAGAAGCCCGGCCAGTCCCGCCTCGAGCTCGCCGGCGCCACGGTGAGCATCATGGAGAAGATCCTGCCCAAGCTCGCCGAGGTCGCCCCCCACGCCATCTTCGTCCTCGTCGCCAACCCGGTCGACGTCGTCACCTACTGCGCCAAGAAGATCACCGGCCTGCCGGACAACCAGATCTTCGGCTCGGGCACCGTCCTGGACACGGCCCGTATGCGCTACCTCGTCTCCCTGGAGACCGGGACCGCGACCCAGAACATCCACGGCTACATCGCCGGTGAGCACGGCGACTCCGAGGTCCCGCTGTGGTCCTCCACCCAGATCGGTGGCGTGCCCATCACCCAGTGGGGCCGGACCCTCGACGGCGGCTACTTCGACCAGGACAAGCGCGACCGCATCGCCCACGACGTCGTGCAGTCCGCCTACCGGATCATTGACGGCAAGGGGGCGACGAACTACGCCGTCGGCCTGGCGGTCTCGCGCATCATCGGTGCCGTCCTCAACGACGAGCAGCGGGTGCTGACGATCTCGCCGCTGCTGGACAACTGGCACGGGATCTCCGACGTGTGCATGGCGGTGCCCACCATCGTCGGGCGTGAGGGCGCGGGCAGGCGCCTGGAGCTGCCGCTGACCCTGGACGAGCGTGACTCGCTGACCGCCTCGGCGAAGCGACTGCGTGAGGTCACCCGCGGCCTGGGCTACTGACCCGGGTTGCTGACCCGGGCCGCTGAGCACCGGCTGCGGTGACAACGGGCTGCGGCCCGCCCCCGTCATGAGGGGGCGGGCCGCAGGTCTGTCTGAGGGGCATCCTCACAGGGCGCGCAGCACCGTGACGACCTTGCCCATGATGGTGGCATGGTCACCGGGGATCGGGGCGTAGTCCGGGTTGCGGGGCAGGAGCCACTGGTGGCCGTCCTTGCGGGAGAGGACCTTGACGGTGGCGGAGGCGCCGTCCAGGTCCTCCACCATGGCCGCGACGATCTCACCGTTGGCGGCGTCGGGCTGGGCGCGCACGACCACCCAGTCGCCGTCGCAGATGGCGGCGTCGATCATCGAGTCGCCGTGCACCTGGAGCATGAAGAGGTCGCCGTCGCCGGTCAGCCGCCGGGGCAGCGCCATGACGTCCTCAACCTCCTGCTCGGCGAGGATCGGCGAGCCCGCGGCGATACGGCCGACAAGGGGCACGGCGACCGCCTCACCCTCGGCGACGCCAGGCAGCACCGGCAGGGCGGTGGGCTCGGGAGCCACCCGGGCGTCCTGCGAGAGCGCGCCGGTGCCGTCGGCCCCGGGGGAGGGCTTGGTGGGAGAGCCCGCAGAGGCGGCGGAGGCGGCCTCGGTGTCCGGCTCGGCGGGGACAATGACCTCCAGGGCGCGCGGCAGCCTGGGGTCGCGGCGCACGAGGCCGAGCCTCTCGAGCTTGTCGAGCTGGTGCTTGACGGAGGAGGGGCTGGTCAGCCCCACCTGGGCGCCGATCTCACGCATCGAGGGCGGGTAGCCGTGGGTGGTGACCGCGTCGCGGACGGCCTCGTAGACGGCGCGGGCGCGAGGATCCAGGCCGCGCAGCACCTCGTACCCGGGGTCCGGCTGCGCCTGCTGCTGGCGGCTCGTGCTCATGAGTCCTCCTCCGTGGCGGGCTCGTCGGCCGTCCCGGGCGGGTCGGCGAGTCGAGCCCGAATTCGTGTCAGTGGCGTGCGGTGACCTTGACGTGTCAAGCCTACGGGCCCGGACCGCATCACTCAAACACCTGTTCGAAGAGATGCTGGACGTTCGGCCCGGACGGCGCTATCGTATCGAACAGGTGTTCGTCGAACACGTGTTCCAGGAGGATCTCATGAGTGCTCTCGCCGTCCCGCCCCCGCCCCGTCTGCACACCGCCTCCTGCGCCCCCGTCCCCAGGGGCGTGGGTGCTCCGGATGCTGCCGGTGAGGATGTTGCCGGCCAGGCTGTGGTGAGTCCGGCTGTGGTGAGTCCGGCTGTGGTGAGTTCGGCTGTGGTGAGTTCGGCTGTGGCTGGTCGGCCCGCGCGCCTGAGGCTGCTGGACGGTGGCGAGGCGTCGACGGCGGAGTCTCGGCGTGGGCACCTGCGCCTGGTGACGTCGCAGGTCCCCGCCGCTCACCGCGACGACGAGGAGGTACGGCGCCCCGGCCTGCCTGTGGAGAGCGCGCGTCGTCCCGCCGCCGTGGGGCGCGCCCGTCACTGGACCCCGAGGAGGCGGGGCGTGGGGGAGCGCTCCGTGAGGGATCTGGGGGTGGAGGAGCTGGCGCCCCTGCACCCGGCCGTGCGGGCTGCGCGCGCCCGCCGTGAGAGGAGCGCGGCAGCCGCCGCGGCGACGACCTCCCCCAGGACTGAGGCGACCCACCGGACTGCGGTCTCCCGCCAGGCCGTGGCGCCCCGCCAGGCGGTGACGCCCCGCCAGGCCGTGGCGCCCCGCCAGGCGGTGACGCTCCGCCAGGGGGCGGTGTCCCCCGAGGTCCCGCTCGTGCTGCGGCGCCTGGTCGCCGCGGGGGCCGCCCTGCTCGCGGTGGTCCTGCTCGTGGCGGCAGGCATCGTCGCCTCCGCCTTCGTCTCCGGCCCGCAGCGCACGACGACGGCCACCGTCCAGTCCGGTCAGTCGATCTGGGACCTGGCCGCGGCCACCGGATCGGAGGACGTCGCCGAGACCGCCGCCCGCATCGTCGAGCTCAACAACCTCACGAGCTCGACCCTCCAGCCGGGCCAGACCCTCATCGTCCCCGCGGGCTGAGGCGCCGGTCCCGCCCGGGACCGGACGCCGCTTGCCACCGGTGCACGCGGAGCCCTACCCTCCAAGGCACCGCACCTGCGATGACCCGGAGGCCCCGCTTGCACTGCCCGTTCTGCCGCTACGACGGTTCGCGCGTCGTCGACTCGCGTACCTCCGAGGACGGGCTGTCCATCCGACGGCGCCGGGAGTGCCCCCAGTGCGGACGGCGCTTCACCACCACCGAGACGGCCTCGCTGTCCGTGCGTAAGCGCTCGGGCGCCATCGAGCCCTTCTCCCGCTCCAAGGTCGTCGGCGGCGTGCGCCGCGCCTGCCAGGGACGCCCCGTGTCGGACGACGACCTCGCCCTGCTGGCGCACAAGGTCGAGGAGGCCGTCAGAGCCGCCGGACACGCCCTCGTCGACTCCCACGACGTCGGCCTGGCCATCCTCGGGCCCCTGAGCGAACTTGACGAGATCGCCTACCTGCGCTTCGCCTCCGTGTACTCGGGCTTCAACACCCTGGAGGACTTCGAGACGGCCATCGCCGAGCTGCGCGCCCGCCACGCCGGGCCCCGCCCGAAGGACGCCTAGCGGGCGTCGATCGCCTCAACGAGGCGCTCGACCAGGGTCGGCCACGTCCACTGCTCCTGCATAAGACGTCGGCCCGCGCGCCCCATGCGCTCGCGCAGCTCCGGCTGCGTCAGCTGGGCCACGAGCGCATCGACCAGGGCGTCCTGGTCCAGCCCGCCCACGACGTTGCCGCTCACGTCCTCCACCACCGTCTCCGGGGCCCCGCCCGAGTCGCCCGCGATGACGGGCACGGCGCAGGCGGAGGCCTCAAGGAAGACGATCCCCAGCCCCTCGACGTCGAGACCCCTGCCGCGCGTACGGCAGGGCATGGCGAAGACGTCACCCATGGCCACGTGCCCGGGCAGCTCCTCGGCGGGCACCGAACCCGTGAGGGTGATCGAGGTGCGCGCCGGCGACTCGCGCTTGAGCAGCGCCAGACGCTTGGCGTAGGGGCCCCAGCCGACGATGACGAGCTGGGCGTCGGGAACCTGCTCGACGACCCTCGGCCAGGCCGCGATGAGCGAGTCCTGGCCCTTGCGCGCCACGAGGCGGGAGACGCACACGACCGTGGGCGACTCGCCCAGGTGGTAGCGCGCGCGCAGCGCACGGCGCGCCTCGGGGTCGGGGCGGAAGCGCTCGGTGTCGATGCCGCTGGGCAGGCGCAGCAGCTGCTGGTCGGGCGCCATGAAGGGGCGCAGCCGGCCCAGCGTGTAGTCGGAGATGTAGGACACGACGTCGGCCTCACGGAAGATCCGCCTCAGAGCCTGGCGGGAGCCGGGCAGCATGGACCAGCCGACCTCGTGCCCGTGGGTGGTGGCGATGACGCGGGTGGCGCCCGCCCGGTGGGCGGCACGACCCAGCAGCCCCAGGGGTGCGGCGGCACCGAACCACACCGTCTCGATGTGCTCGTCGCGGATGAGCTGGGTCATGCGCCCGCGCACGTCCGGGGTCGGCAGCAGCATCTGCATGGGCACGCGGTGCACGGTGAAAGGCAGGTCGGCGTCGTGCTCGGCGGCCACCTGCGGACCCTGCGGGGGAGTGGAGGCCAGGACCACCAGGTCCTCGGCGGGCAGCCGTCGCGTGTAGTCGTCCAGGTAGGACTGGATGCCGCCGACGACGGGCGGGAAGTCGTTGGTGACGAGCAGGGTGCGGCGCATGTGCCGGAGTCTAGGGGGCCGGGTGCCCCGGCGGGCGAGCGAGGGGCTCAGCCCTCCTCGCTCGTGCGCAGGACCTCCGAGAGCCTGCGGGCGGCGGCCATGACCACGGGGCCGTGGGTACGGCCGGGCTGGCGACCCATGCGCTCGATCGGCCCGGAGATCGAGATGGCGGCGATGACCTTGCCGGCCGCGCCGCGCACCGGCGCGGAGACCGAGGCGACACCGGGCTCGCGCTCGCCCACGGACTGGGCCCAGCCACGACGGCGCACCGCCGAGAGCATGGTGGCGTTGAAGCGGGCGCCGACCAGGCCCCGGTGCAGGCGGTCGGGCTCCTCCCAGGCCAGCAGTACCTGGGCGCCCGAGCCGCCGAGCATGGACATGGTCGCGCCCACCGGGATGGAGTCGCGCAGCCCGATGGGGCGCTCGGCGTTGGCGACGCACACGCGCACGTCGCCCTGGCGGCGGTAGAGCTGGGCCGACTCGTGGGTCTTGTCGCGCAGGGCGGCGAGCACAGGGCCCGCGGCGGCGAGCAGGTGGTCCTCGCCGGCGGCGGAGGCGAGCTCGTTGAGGCGCGGGCCCAGGACGAAACGGCCCTGCGAGTCACGTGAGACGAGACGGTGGTACTCCAGGGCCACCGCGATTCGGTGCGCCGTCGGCCGGGCCAGGTGCGTGGAGGAGACCAGCTGGGCCAGCGTGGCCGGCCCGGCCTCGAGCGCGCTCATGACGAGGGCGGCCTTGTCGATGACGCCGACGCCGCTGCTCTCACTCTCATACGATGCGTCCATACTCTGATACTGCCATCCCAGTGAGTGAGATATCAAGTAATGTCGGTCGCGTTTTCCGACACCCGTTCACTTCAGGAGGTTACACGCGATGGGAATGACCCTCGCCGAGAAGGTGTGGCGCGACCACGTCGTGTCCGCAGGCGCCGACGGCGCCCCCGACCTGCTCTACATCGACCTCCACCTCGTCCACGAGGTCACCAGCCCCCAGGCCTTCGAGGGGCTGCGCCTGGCCGGACGCCAGGTGCGCCGCCCCGACCTCACCATCGCCACGGAGGACCACAACACCCCCACCCTGGACATCGACCGCCCCATCGCGGACCTCACCAGTCGCACCCAGATCGAGACCCTGCGCGCCAACTGCGCCGAGTTCGGCGTGCGCCTGCACTCCCTCGGCGACGCCGACCAGGGCATCGTCCACCAGGTCGGTCCGCAGCTCGGCCTCACCCAGCCGGGCATGACCGTCGTCTGCGGGGACTCCCACACCTCCACCCACGGGGCCTTCGGGGCCCTCGCCTTCGGCATCGGCACCAGCCAGGTCGAGCACGTCCTGGCCACCCAGACCCTCC
>CALEXZ010000043.1 GCA_937926195.1 uncultured Actinomyces sp. | reverse complement strand
GGCGTGAACGTCTCCGGGAGCGACTTGACCTTGACTCGACCGTGGTCGATGACCGGTGCGGCGATCTTGCCGCCGCTGCCGGGCTGGTCAGTGAGCAGGAAGCCGGAGAACTTCCCGGTCCCCGCGTACGGCGTGGCCGTGCCGCCCGTGATCGTCACGGGCGTGCCGGAGGGGATGACCCCGTTCTTCACCTTGCTGGTGAAGGCGGTGGGGTCGATGGTGACGGTCCTGGCGTTGCGGATGCCGTGGCTGGACCCCAGCCAGGACATGTCGCCAGAGCCGAACGACTCGGTCTTGAGCCTCATGTTCTACTCCTTTGAGTGGGTCTGCTGGTAGAGGTCGCGGCCAGCAGCGACAGAGCCCGAGCCCTTTCCGCCGGAACCGCGCCCCTGGGAGGGGTCCGGGGGAAGCACCTGACGCCCCGCTGTCGAGGCGTTGGGGATGAGAGCCTTGAAGTCGGCAGCGTCCTGCTGGATCTCCTCAGGGGTGCTTCCCCTGAGTCGGTCCGCGAGTTCGAGAGGAAGACCGTTGGCGACCGCCGCAGCCACACGCTCGTTCGCCAGACGCAGAGCATCGCGCTCCTGGGTGGCGGTGGTGAGGTTCTGGGCAGCCTCCTCATGCTTGCGGGTCATCTCCTGGAGAGCCTGATGAGCGGCAGCGAGATCACGCTCGGCCGCCTTCCTCGCCTCACGCTCAGCGGCGATGGCCTTCTTGCCGCCCTCCCCGAGTACCGCATCGTCGGCGGGCTTCTGGACGGACGATCCCTCGGCAGGCTCCTTAGCGGAGCCCACTGCAGCAGCGTCTCCGCCGCCGGTGGACTCGTCCGCGGTGGTGATGAACATCAGGAAACGGTTGCGCCCGCGCATGTGGGTGTCCCTCTCGGTAGTGGGCATCGCGCCCAGTTGGATTCCCGTACGGCCCTCGCGGCCGCAGGAAGCATCGGGTCAGTACACCTGCCCGTTTCGGGCCAGGAGATACCTGTAGGTGCGCTCGTACTCGGCGGCGAGCCCAGGGGGCGCAGGCCGGATGGTTCCGCGCACCTGCGAACCACCCCGCAGCTCGACCGCGCCAGACGACGTCGGATCGATCCCCATGCGGGCAAGATCCCAGTTCCATCGGGCATCAGCCACGCGACGCTCAGCAGCTGTCATCGTGTAGCGGGAGCTCGGGTTTCTCACGCCGGACTCACGGGCCCTCAGTACGGCGTCGACGGCAGCCCGACGATCACCTCCGTGACCGAGCGACCCGTACCCCTCGTAGTGGGCCCCGCGCAGGGATCCGCCCGACACCTGCCCGTCAGGCAGGATGTACCCGTTCTCAGTGAGGAGACGGATCGCGTCCGCACGGCTCGTCGCCTTCGCGTACACCCCTTCCGGGGTGAGCCGGAACGGGCGGCGCCCGCCCTGCTGGGAGTAGTAGTGTCCCCGCCGGCTCGCCCCTTCAAGGGTCCAGTGACGCCTGGCCTCAGCCGGCATGCGCCGGCGGCTGTTGGCGGCTGCGACTCCACGCCGGGAGTTGACCACCTGGTAGACGTCTGCGCCGTCTCGTATCGCCTGGGCGCCAGAGCGGGTGAAGAGCCGGTCCTGATCCGCCTCAGACAGGCTGTTGAAGTACTCGTAGGGGTCCGTGATGAGCCCCTCGCGGATCGCCCCGGCCGTGCTCCTGCTGGTCGCCAGGACGTGGACGCAGTCGCAGTTCGGGTGTCGGCGGAACCCGGCGTTCCACCGGTAGAAGCGCCCTGCGAGCACCACACAACGTGCACAGGAGGGAGGGTTGAGCATTCGCACGTACCCCACCCCTGGGCGTGTGACGACGTCGACCGACGCTGCCTGCCTGGCAGCATCAGCGACCGCCGTCACCGCGACGGTCTCGACGGCCCGGCGAGCGGCGGCGAGTGCGTTCCGGGTGCCGTCGCCGGCCTTGATCCGGGTGAGAGCCTGAACGCTCGCCCCACTGACCACGGACGACAGATCCACCTGCTCCAGCGGGCTGTCGTCGTCGATGAACCAGCCGACGAACGACGACGGAATCGCCAACGCCGAAGGGGCGACGTACGTCCCCTGCTGCGCCAGGGTCAGAGCCCCATAGGTGCTTCCCGCAAGAGCCGCATGCCACTGCAACGATCTCAACGTGCGAGTGAGCGGCTGGGCGGCAGCGTCCCATGAACGGCGAATCATCGCAGGGTTCACCGCAGCCCACGCTCGACGCACGGCTGCCACCCCTTGCGTCTGCAACTCTAGCACCTGCACGTAATGCCGCGCAGCAGCATCAGGAACGCTCACGTCACGTTGCCGATCTTCTCCGATAGCCGGTCAAGGAACGGGTCAGCCTCCTGGGCGGCGAAACGCCTCCGCTCGATCTCCATCCGATCAGGAGACCACCCCATCTCCTCCCACGCCCCCTCGCGGGACAGAATGGGCACGCCAGCGGCCAGCTTCTGCGTCGCGTCAGCACGCTGCGCATAGGTAGGCGTCCCGGCGTCATACCAGGTCGTGGCGATACGGTCGACGTCGACAGCACCACCCTCGGCGACGTACAGGGCCATTCCCATGAGAGACCCCAGCGCATTCCCGAAGGCGGCCTGCTTGCGCTCACAGTTCTTGATCAGACGCGACTCGTCCGCGCGGATCGCCCCCTCGGCCGCCGGCTGGTTGGTGTCCTGCGCGGCATAGCGAAGAGGTAGGCCGAGCACGGCAGCCGCCCACTTGAACATGTGGTTCACGCTGTTGTGGAAGTTGTCGAGGCTCGCCGCCGTGAACGTCCCGGCCTTCGCGTCCTTGTTCGTGATGCCCCACACCGACGTGAAGTAGGACTGCCACGTCGGCATCGGATTGCCCTTCTTGTCCCTGAAGTCCTTCGCCGACGCGCCCACCACGTACTTCTGTGGCATCGCGTTCGCCTCAGCAGCGACCTGGAGGTTCGTGATCTGGCGGGCGATCGCATCAGTCAGGGCGATCACGTCCGCCATCTCAGACGTCCCGTCAGCGAACTTCGCGCCTGTGCGGGCACGGTTGACGAACTGGACGACAGGAACCCGGCCGAGAGAGTGAGGCGCACGCGCCTCCTCAACCCACCTGCCACGGTCGAGAACGAGCCAAACGATCTGGTGCGGACTGTAGAGGGTCGCTGCACGACGACTGTCGTACTCGTCCCTGTACTCGCGCAGAGCCCACACGATCCGCCCAGTACGGAGGTCCGTCTCCACCGCGATATCAGGAGCATGCTCGGCACGGATGAGCGGCATGTCAGGACGATCAGGGTTGCCCCCCACCGACATGAACCCCCGCCCGTATATGAGCGCGTCCTTGACCACGAGCGGGACCGTCTCTGCCAGGTCGTTGCCGTCCCACAGGGCCATAAGCGCATCCGACGGCTTCGACTCGCCAGGAAGACGAAGCGACCTCACATCAAGGCGCCGCTCAACCTCGTCCACCGCCATCCGGGGGATGTTCAGGACGGTCTCGAACTTCCTGAGCTCCTCAGGGACCGCGAGCCCCAGATGCACCAGGCGCTGTGCCCCCTCGTAGTAGGCGCTCAGGCGCTCCCCGTCCCGATGCTTGTGGGAGATCTTCCTCCGGAGGCGGCCCACGGCCGCGTTCTCCTCCTCGGTCAGCACAGTGCATTCCCTCTCTTCGTTCTTGTCACCACCCCCTGTCGGGGCTACCAGCCGAAACACACGACGGCGTTCGTCTGCTCCTCCTTGCCCCACCCGAGGGCCCGCATGTCTGACGCCGCCTCATGAGCAAGCACGTCAGCCATCAGCATGTCGATCTTCTGGTGCTCAGCAGGCTTCCCCAGAATGAACTTGTCGCCCGGCTTAGCGACCATCCTCGCGTTGAGAGCATGAGCCTCCATCGTCGGATCCATGCTGTGCGTCGTCAGCCCCTCAGCAAGGTCCTCCCGGTAGCGGACCAGCGCCGGGAACATGCGACCGATCTGATTCGTCGGCCACTGGACCACCACTTCCTCGCCGTACCGGGCCGACCAAGCATCAGCCTGCGTCTCCCAGTGGCGAGGATCCACGTACATCCTGCCGACGTCGTAACGGCGCATGATCTCGTCAACAGCCGCGTTGACCTCACCGCGCGGGATGCGGTTCTCAGGCCACTCCTCAGGATTCCAGAACGTCGGCCTCGAATCCGGGCCGTACGTCGGAGTGAACCGGTGCCCGTCAACCGTCTCGCACCGAAGCGTCGTCCAGTCACCGGACCTGCTTCCGTCGAAACCGATCGCGACCCTCGCCCCGTCAGGAACAACGACGTCGACCGTCCTCTCAGACCACGTCTTCGTCGTCAGGAACGACCCCTTACCCTGCACAAGCCGGTTCCCGAAGAACCTCTCCGCCTGCGTAGGGTCCGTCTCCACGAGCTCGGCTGCCTCCGCGTCGATCGCCTTCGGGTCAACCCACGGCGACGACGCATACACGAACACGTGGATCTTGTGCCGATCCCGCACCTTCCCGTAATCCAGGTGCGATGGCGGCTTCTCGTAGAAACGGAACACATCCGACGTCCGCGACTGGAACGCCTGCTGAGCCGCACTGTTCTCCATCGGATCCCACGGGTTCGTCAGCTCGATAGTCCGCCCCTGCATGCCGGCCACACCACGACGGATCGTCTGCCACGTCGACAGCACACCATTGCGAGCCGTGTACAGGCCAGACTCATCCGCGATCGCCGACGTGAACGGACGACCGAGCTTCGACCTCGCCGCCGAGGTCACCGGGACGATCATTCCCGCGTTCGGCAGACGAATGAACCCCTCACGGACCTTCACGAAGTCGTCCAGAGGCCCAGACCGGATCATCGACTGCAACGGCTCGTAGACGTTCTGGGTCTGCTCCTCAGCCACGGCGAGAAGCGCGATCAGCGACTTACGCCTCGGCGCCCCCATCGCCTCACCAGGCTCATACTCGTACTCCCAGCCACAGCCGCAGCCGTGCTCCGAGCACCTGTACGCCTCACCGCCAACAGCGAACCCGGCGAACGTCGTCGGCCCCACCCCCTCCGCGAGCGCCATCGCAGCCGCCCACGGAGACTTCCCCGACTTCTGCGGGCCGACCAGCACGCTACGCCTGTAGGTGAACGGCGCAACCAGCCGGCGAGCGTCAGCAACAGCATCAGCCCTCACCCGGTAGTGGTTCGCCGCGCAGAACAGCTGCCAGCCGTTGAACACCAGGCCCTCACCCTCGTACACGCCAGACGGGACAGTGCAGTGGTGCTCAACCCAGTCCGTGACGACGAACCCGAGCGTCAGCATCGGGTCGAAGTCGAGCGCCAGCGGGCGCGGCTCATCCATCGCGGCCACCACTGATGACCTTCATCCTGCTGCGAGACGAGCCAGGCCGCCGCTTCGCCGACTCGACAGCAGCATCCGGCACCTCAGGATCACCGATGACCCACCCGTTACGAGCAAGCCCCGGCCCCGTCAGACCAATCTCCTCCTGAAGACGCAGCATCGCCGTCCGATCCGCCGCCGACGCCCCCGGCATCTCACAGAGCGCCGCCACACGAACCCACTGCGCCACCGAGTACACACGCCACGGCTCCGACGCCCACGCAACGGCCTGCGGAAGAGACCACGCAAACACCCACAGGCGAGCCTCGGCACGCTCCAACGCGTCAGTCTGAGACGCCGAGGCAACACCGTCACGATCCGGGCGGGCCTGAGGCGGCTCAAGCGGGAACTCAGGAACAGGACCGTGGTAGCCAGACGCAGGAAGAACGCGAAACGTGAGGCCACGCCGGTCACTACGAGCAGAAGACGCCGACGGGGCAGGACCCGAGACAGCACGGGCGCCACCAGAAGCCATGAATCACTCCTTCCTCCGGCATCGCGCCAGAACAGTGCGCACATGGCATCGCGCCAGGCGCATCGAAACAGGGGCAGAAGGGCCAGGTCGCGGATGTTTGAACCCTCCGCACTATGGAGACACCTCACCGGCGGTCTGTGTACCAGTCGTTGTGTCACCCTCCCCCCTGGGGGGGTATGTCTGGACATTTGACTCGAATGTCAGGTCGTTTGTAAGGACGTTGGTATGTTAGGACATGTGTGATCGAAGGCCGCCTGCGCGACGGTTGCAACTGGCGTGTGCTGGTCCGAGGTAGTGGCGGCGGTCGTCGGCATGGTCGAGGTCCCATGCGTCCGTGGGTGTGATGGGCTGCCTGCAGCGTGCGCAGAGGATGGGCTGGCCGGCGGCGTGGGCCTGGGCGATGAGGGTGGCGGTGTGGCGGCGCTCTCTCTGGTGTGTGGTGTCGTAACCGCGTGTGGTGGATGTGCCTCGTGCGCGCTCGTGGTCGCGTGCGTGGGTGGGGCATCGGCGTGTGCCGGCGGGGATGAGCTTGGGGCAGCCGGGTGTGGAGCAGACTCGTCGCGGCATGTGGTGTCTCCTGTGTGCTCGTCGCGTGTGGGATGGGTCGACTGGGGTGCGGTAGTCGCGCCCTGCCTCGGTCGAAGCGGGACGTGCCACCCAACCCAGTAGTGCTCTACGTCACTACTGGGGGCTTCCTTTTTGGTGGACCCAGTGGTATGCTTGGGGTATCGGCAGGGGGATGAGCCCCCAGCCCCCACTCCACAGAGGAGACACCATGAACCTCAACGACCTCGCCGACGCCCTCACCAACTACACCGACGCCATCCTGATCGCAGGGCCGTACCGGACGTCGTGGGCCGGCAAGGAGGGTGCTGAGATCCACGTCAGCAGCCGTCTCGGTGACGGCCGCGAGGTCACCGTCGCAAGCGATGGGACCGTCCGCTGGATGCACGCGCCCGCGGGAGGCCCGCACCGTCCGGTGTCCAGGCGGCTGCCCGTGGACGTCGAGCAGGCGGCTGAGCGTGTGGCCGCGCTGGTCTGGTCTCAGGCTCACTGAATCGTGAGGCCGGTGTCCCGGCAGGCGCTACGCCTGCGGGGACACCGGGCGAAAGGAGAGGCCACCATGAGCACCCCCCAGCGCTGCGCCCGCCGTATCCTGCGTGACGCAGCCCGCACCCTGACTCTCCGGGATCTGTGGATCTCGGTCGATGAGGAGGGGCTCGACGCCCCCACCTGCCCCGACCTCTACGAGGATGGGGAGTCGTACCTGGTCCACCTGGCGGTGGACACCTACAGCCGCACGGCGGATCTGTCGGTGCGCTGGTGGCGCGCCGGCGACTACGACGACGGCATCGTCTACCAGCCCGCCGGGGCCGTCGCCGCTCGTGACGACATCACGGATGCCACCTGGGGCGACGAGTCCCTGCGGTACGTCGGTGGCGTGAGCCGGGCGGCCCGCGCACGCCTGGCCACCATCATCGAGAGCGCCCTGCGTGAGCGTGGCTACGACCCCGCGGGGTACAGCATCGGGGGTGACCCCCGATGAGTGTGATGAGTGCGCCGCCCGTCGCCGACGTCGTCGGCGATTTCCTGGCCTGCCTGGCGGGCAGGACCCAGGAGAACTATGCGGGCGATCTCGGCCTGTGGCGCGCGTGGCTGGCGGGGCGTGGCGTCACCCCCGTCGAGGCGAGTCGGCTCGACGTCGAGCAGTGGGTCGCTCAGCGGCGTGCCGATGGCGTCGGTGCCCGCACCGTGGCCACCAACCTGTCACACCTGAGAGGCCTCTACCGGTGGCTGCTCAGGGAGGGAGTCCGCGACGACGACCCGACCGCCCTCGTCGTCTCACCCCACTATGGGCGCACCGAGCGCCCATGGCTCGGACGCGACGACGTCGGCCGACTGCTCCAGGCCTCCCTGACCTGGTCGGGTGGCGAGCTCGCCGCCCACGTGCACCTGTGGGCGCTGTCCGGCCTGCGCCCCGGGGAGCCCAGGGGCCTGCGAGTCGAGGACCTGGGCGCCCACGACGGACGGCCCACCATCAGTGTCGCCGCCACCAAAACGCCCGGGCGGGAGCGCCTGCTCCTGCCCGAGTCGACCGCACGGATCCTCGCCGAGGCCGCCGACGGGCGCCGACGCGGGATCCTGCTGGTGCACCCGCGCACCGGCCGGGCATGGACCAAGCCGACCGAGCAGGCCAGGCTCGGCCGCCTCCTGGAGCACATGGGCCTGCCCCACGTGACCGCCTACGGGCTGCGCACGAGCTTCATCACGCTCGCTCTCGCTGCGGGCATCGACGAGAGGCGCGTGATGATCAGCGCGCGCCACACCTCGTCAGCCCAGACGGCGCGCTACGACAGGATGCGCACCCAGGTCGAGCGGGGCGTAGGCCCCGAGCTCGCCCAGTGGCTATCCTCGGAGCAGGCGGGCGCCGGGCAGGAGGTGGCCCGATGAGCGCGGAGGATGAGGGGATGCTGGGCGCAGAGTTCAAATCCATGCGAGAGCGCATGGGACTGACCATCACGACAATGGCGGCCCTGCTGTCCGTCTCAGAAACAACGGTCAAAGCGTGGGACAAGGGGAAATATCGCCTCCCGGTGGGCGCGGCGAGCGAGGTAGAGATGCTGCGCGACTACACGCGCAGGTGCGTCGACACCGTCGTCGAGCTCGCCGCCGCCACCGAGGCACCAATGATTTTGGTATGGCACCTGACCGAGGACATGCCGGAGGGTGTCGCGCGCACGCTCGGCGCGCAGTGGTGGCGCTCCGTGGCCGCCGGCGCGCAGGAGCGCGTGCCCGGCATTGCTATCGGCTACGCGGCCGAGCTCGACGACCTCACCGGCAGCCGGGAGCGCACCCTGGCGCAGGCGATCACGCCTGCCGTGCTGCCGCCGCCCCGGTAGTCCGCACAGCCCCCAGTAGTGCTCTACGTCACTACTGGGGGCTTCCTTTTTGGTCGGGACCGTGGTATGGTTGGGGTGTCGGCGGGGGGATGAGCCCCCAGCCCAGATCGGGAAGGACCCCGAACATGAACACCGTTCACCCCTACTTCGTCACCAAGGCCCGCGCCTGGATGATCTCCGCTGGCGGCGACCCCGCCAAGGCGGGCGAGCTCGCCCGCTGGGCGCAGATCGCCTGGTACGCGGCTCGCACCGCCACCGGTGCGCCGGACCACACCCACGGATTCCGCTACAGGGGCGTCATCATCGCCGAGGACGGCACCCTGCTGGCCGAGACCCGTCGCTGCGGCAGGTCCCGGGGACTCCAGGCCGACTACGTCGACCTGGGCGACCTCAAGCGCCTCACCGGAACTGATGGCGGCCCCCACGTCGTTGACATGGCGCTCGGGCGGATCCGGCGGGCTGTGGGCCAGCCTGTGGCCCACGTGCGCTTCTCCGAGGTCTGCGAGGGTCGCGCCCCCCAGGCGTGACCCTCACGAACCGCTGGGCGGGGCACAGTCCCCACCCAGCGGGCACGAGGAGTGGATGATCATGAGCACTCAGAGCACCGCCCGCCGCATCCTGCGCGATGCGTCCCGCCACATCTCTCTCGCTGACCTGTGGGTCAGTGTCGACGAGCTCGGGCTCGACGCCCCCACCTGCCCCGACCTCTACGAGGATGGGGAGTCGTACCTGGTCCACCTGGCGGTGGACACCTACAGCCGCACGGCGGATCTGTCGGTGCGCTGGTGGCGCGCCGGCGACTACGACGACGGCATCGTCTACCAGCCCGCCGGGGCCGTCGCCGCTCGTGACGACATCACGGATGCCACCTGGGGCGACGAGTCCCTGCGGTACGTCGGTGGCGTGAGCCGGGCGGCCCGCGCACGCCTGGCCACCATCATCGAGAGCGCCCTGCGTGAGCGTGGCTACGACCCCGCGGGGTACAGCATCGGGGGTGACCCCCGATGAGTGTGATGAGTGCGCCGCCCGTCGCCGACGTCGTCGGCGATTTCCTGGCCTGCCTGGCGGGCAGGACCCAGGAGAACTATGCGGGCGATCTCGGCCTGTGGCGCGCGTGGCTGGCGGGGCGTGGCGTCACCCCCGTCGAGGCGAGTCGGCTCGACGTCGAGCAGTGGGTCGCTCAGCGGCGTGCCGATGGCGTCGGTGCCCGCACCGTGGCCACCAACCTGTCACACCTGAGAGGCCTCTACCGGTGGCTGCTCAGGGAGGGAGTCCGCGACGACGACCCGACCGCCCTCGTCGTCTCACCCCACTATGGGCGCACCGAGCGCCCATGGCTCGGACGCGACGACGTCGGCCGACTGCTCCAGGCCTCCCTGACCTGGTCGGGTGGCGAGCTCGCCGCCCACGTGCACCTGTGGGCGCTGTCCGGCCTGCGCCCCGGGGAGCCCAGGGGCCTGCGAGTCGAGGACCTGGGCGCCCACGACGGACGGCCCACCATCAGTGTCGCCGCCACCAAAACGCCCGGGCGGGAGCGCCTGCTCCTGCCCGAGTCGACCGCACGGATCCTCGCCGAGGCCGCCGACGGGCGCCGACGCGGGATCCTGCTGGTGCACCCGCGCACCGGCCGGGCATGGACCAAGCCGACCGAGCAGGCCAGGCTCGGCCGCCTCCTGGAGCACATGGGCCTGCCCCACGTGACCGCCTACGGGCTGCGCACGAGCTTCATCACGCTCGCTCTCGCTGCGGGCATCGACGAGAGGCGCGTGATGATCAGCGCGCGCCACACCTCGTCAGCCCAGACGGCGCGCTACGACAGGATGCGCACCCAGGTCGAGCGGGGCGTAGGCCCCGAGCTCGCCCAGTGGCTATCCTCGGAGCAGGCGGGCGCCGGGCAGGAGGTGGCCCGATGAGCGCGGAGGATGAGGGGATGCTGGGCGCAGAGTTCAAATCCATGCGAGAGCGCATGGGACTGACCATCACGACAATGGCGGCCCTGCTGTCCGTCTCAGAAACAACGGTCAAAGCGTGGGACAAGGGGAAATATCGCCTCCCGGTGGGCGCGGCGAGCGAGGTAGAGATGCTGCGCGACTACACGCGCAGGTGCGTCGACACCGTCGTCGAGCTCGCCGCCGCCACCGAGGCACCAATGATTTTGGTATGGCACCTGACCGAGGACATGCCGGAGGGTGTCGCGCGCACGCTCGGCGCGCAGTGGTGGCGCTCCGTGGCCGCCGGCGCGCAGGAGCGCGTGCCCGGCATTGCTATCGGCTACGCGGCCGAGCTCGACGACCTCACCGGCAGCCGGGAGCGCACCCTGGCGCAGGCGATCACGCCTGCCGTGCTGCCGCCGCCCCGGTAGTCCGCACAGCCCCCAGTAGTGCTCTACGTCACTACTGGGGGCTTCCTTTTTGGTCGGGACCGTGGTATGGTTGGGGTGTCGGCAGGGGGATGAGCCCCCAGCCCAGATCGGGAAGGACCCCGAACATGAACACCGAGACCATCGCCCTGACCCCCGCCCTCTCCCGCCTCATGGGTGAGCCCGGACAGTGCCGCCCCGGCGGGCTCATGGTGTTCTTCGACACCGAGGATGAGGCCAAGCAGTGGGTCCTCGCCCGCCTCCACTGGGAGGCGCGGAACATCAACATCCTGGCCTGCTCGCTCGACGGCGACACGACCGACGCCCAGATCGACATGATCCAGGCCGCCCTCGACCCCGAGGGCGACTTCCTTGGACGCGCTGACGCCGCTGCCTGGCGGCGCGACATGTGCCACGCCATCCGCGGCGTGTGGCGCGACTGCTCCTACAGCACCGCCGACGGGCGCATTGGCGTCACCAGCGATGGCGTGTGGCTCGCCTACAGGAGCATGTTCATCTGAGAGGCGTCAGTTATTCGCGCCGCGTACTTCCGACCTTCACAGTCGGGAGTACGCGGCGCCCCGATATGAGGAGGCATGAGATGAGGTCTGCGGCGAGGAGAGTCATGGTGCGTGCGTCCGCGCGCGTGTACCGGTGGTGGTACCGGACTGACGCTGCCTACGTGCTCCGGCAGCGGCGGGCGGCGAGGGATGCGTGGCTGGCGTCTGCGCACCCGGCGGTGGTGATCATGCGCGGTATGCGCACTGCCGTCGTCGTCCTGGCGGGTGTCCTGCTGGTGGGTGCGATACTGGCTGGCGACATGTGGTGACCTGGAGGCCCGCTGAGGTGCGCGCCTGCGGGTGGTCGAGCTGGTCGGTAGCCCCCAGCCCCCTGTGTCCGTGGTGGATGCAGGGGGCTTCCTGCTGCGTGGCGCGCGCTCGGCGGGCTCGCGGCCGGAGGTGCTCTGTCGCTGCTCGGGCCCGCGAGCGCGGGCGCGGTCTCGTCGTCTGTCCAGATGGGGTCGACTGTCTCGGTGGCGGCGGCGTCTGATGCCCCTACGGGTGGCCAGTCTGGCCGCCTGCCTGTGGGGTGACGCCACATCCATGCTGTCATCTCAGCCGTGTAGACCTTGATTTGAAAATGCCCTAGGTTTTTGTTGGATTCTGTTTCCGGAAATGCCCTAGGTTTTCGGTGCGTTCCCTTGGTGGGATGGGCCTCTTCGGGAGAGACCTAGATCTTCATGGTCGACGATCGGAGTCGTGTGCCGCCCACGTTGGTTGCTGCCAGGCGCCGTAGCGCCATGTCCTGTCAGGCTGGCGGGCGAGTCTGGTTTGGGGCTGGCGTGTTGTGCGCGAGCCTGTTTCGGCTTTCTGCGATGGCGCGCGCCTTCCTGGTTGGCGAGGTGCGGGGCGTGACGTTGGTGGTGTCGCCGCACTTGAAGCGCGACGCTTCTGGCTGACGTCGGCGGATTCCTTCTCGTCGGCGGGCAGGGTCTTGGTGCTCGCGCTCGCCATGAGCACTGTCGCAGCCAGGCCTACATGGACGTGACTTCGACGTTGCCGAGCGGCGGCCTAGCGGGCGCTGATCTGGCAGGCCAGCACGTTGCGCTCGGGGGGAGCACGAGGGGGTGCGGTTGCGACTGCCTGAGTGCCAACGCCTGAGGTATCTCTCTGGTCACGCTGAAGGGGTACCCCCATGCTGAAGACCCCACCCCCTGCTGAAGACCCCACCTGGTATGCGAGTGGGCACCCCACGTGGTGGGGTGCCCACTGCTTCAGGCGCACGTGTGCCTCTACTGCGTCTGCATGATACTCGCATTCCAGAATCAGGTCATGTCACGCGGCCTCATTCTGCCTCTGCATCCTGGCGTTGACGTGGGCGAGGTCGTAGCAGGTGGTGTCGCCGGCGCCGTGCTTGGTGACGTGGCCGCGGGTGCCCCATGAGTGGAGGGTGCGCCGGTCGAGGTCGGGCCAGATCTGCCGTAGCTGGTCGTGGGTGAGCATGGTGCCGGGGGTGGTGATGGTGCGTGCCTGCTGTCGGAACTCTTGGGCGAAGCGGGTGGCGTCGGGGTACCAGTGTTCGGCTGGCCCGTCGCACACCATGTAGTCGGTGAGCCCGGTGTTGGTGGGTTCGCGGTAGAGGGTGTTCCCGCACCAGCAGGTGCCGGCGGGGGTGGTGAGGTAGCCGCAGGTGCGGGCGGTGCGCGTCCAGATGGGGCGGGCTTCGTCCATGAGTGCGGCCCATTCGTCGGGGTGGCCGGTGGTGGCGGTGGGTGCGATGTGGGCGAGGTAGGGGAGTGCGCCTCCGTAGGCGCGCCCGTACCATCCCTCGAACGCTGTGACCCACTGGGCGGCCCAGAGGAGTATGCCGGCGGCGGTGCGGTTGTCGGCTGGCTCGTCGGGGTTGTCGCCGTGGAGTCGGTCGAGCCCGTATGGGAGGCGGTCGTCTCGTCTTCCGCTGGCGCTGGTGGGGGCGAGGTTGGGGGATCGCGGGCGTGTGCCCGCGTTCTCGGTCTCGCGGAGTTCGGGGAGCATCCTGTCGAGGTCGAGCAGGAGATGGGCGTCGTTCACTCGCCCTCCTTGTTGAGGATGCACTGGGCCCATGCGCATGCCATGGTGGCGACCTGCACGAGCTCGTCGGTGAGATCCCCGGCGTGGCCGACGTCGGTGTGGGCGTCGGGGGTGCAGGCGCGGGCGACCTCGCCGACCTCCTCCAAAAGGATCGCGGCCTTGAAGTCGTCGCTGAGGGCGGGGCTGAGTGGGGTGAGCCCGTCGTGCTTGCGGTGGGCGCGGTCGAACTCGGCTCGAACGGCGTTGTGCACGTCCTCGATGGTTTCCATGTTGTCGTCGACGTCGAGCGCCCAACGCGTGGCGAGGTTCGCGACGGCCAGGAGGTCGCTCTTGCGTCCGGTAGGGGTGCGGGCGATGGTGGCGGCCCCGGCTCGCAGGAAGAGGGCGCCGAGGCGTCCGCGGGTGGTTGCCGAGATGTTGTACAGGAGGGGTAATGCGCTTCGCAGGTCATTGAGTTCGTTGAGCAGGCTGTCGAGCGGGTGACCGCCCCCGGTGCTGAGTGCGAGGCTGTACTTGGCGAGCGTCCGGTAAGCGGCGCGACCGGTGCGGGGGTCGGGGGCGAGGTCGTCGAGGATCTGGTAGGCGCGATTGACGACGGCCTCCCAATCATCCTCTCCGATGTCGGGGTAGACATCCCGCTTGTCGCCGGGGTCCTCCGAGATTGGGCTGGTGATGATCTCGCGGGCGATGATGTCGATGCAGTGGTTTCGGTCCATGGTCTTTTCCTTACGCGTAGTTGGTGATGCCGTCGGGGTGGAGGGCTGGGCTGGTGCGCATCCGCCAGATGAACGCGGCGATCGCGTCGGGGTTGTCGAGCGGGCGGGCGCGGTCGGCCTTCTCTGCCTTGGTGACCTCTTCGGCGAGCGCGTCGGCGAAGAGGGCGACGAGGTTGCTCACGTTTTCGGCTATGGCTCGGACGAACATGTCGGCGTCGTAGGACCCGCTCTCCTCCATGACCTCGTCAGCCCACATCCGGTAGTCCTCGGGGCCGATCGGGTCGTCGTAGTGGTAGTCGGGGTCGACCCATGCCTCGACGTGGGCCCAGGCGTCGGCGCAGACGGGGCAGGTGCGCCAGGTCCAGATGTCGCGGTAGGCGGCGCACCGCTGCTCGTAGTAGCGGGTTCCCTTGGCGATGGCCCGCCCGCAGTAGTCACACCGCACGCGCCCTCGTGAGGTGCGCTCCTGCTCACCGAGCACGGTCACGTCATTCATCGCTCCACCTGGCCGCTCGCGTTGATCACCCGCTGCGCCTGCACGAGCAGGCCGAGGGTGGTGAAGTAGCTGCCGTCGTAGATGAACCGCATCGCGGTCTCATCGTCTGCGACGCTCTCCCCTATGCGTGTCGTCTCTGCGACCAGCACCCACGAAACTGGCACCGCGCCCGCGTCCTCGTCGGCCAGGTGCTCGTGGATCGCCTCTTGAAGGCGGGCGTATGTTTCGGCGCTCATCAGTCGACCTTCTCGTAGGTGGTGGCGAAGATGTTGGGCTCGCAGGGGTAGAACTCGCCCTCTACGCCACGGATGACCCACCAGCCTGTACGGGCGCGCATGACGCCTTCCAGGGTGGCGATGAGGAGGTCGCTGTTGGAGGGGTCGATGCTCACGCCACTGGCCGGCGCGGGGACGCGGCCCTCCAGAACGCCTAGGGGCTCGAAGGGTCCCAGGGTGTTGTCCGCGATCCACTGGTAGACGGCAAGGTCGTGGGCCGTATCGCCGGTCAGCTGGGCTGCTTCAATGGCGATGGGCCGCTTGCGCCAGGTGCCGACGACGCTACCGGGTGCATCCTCAGTCTCCTCCGTCTCCTCGGTCTCGTGGTTGCGCAGGCTGTCGATGCTGTCGATGAGAAGGATGACTGCTTTTCGCGCCGACCGCGTCGGAGGTTCGACGATCCAAACGTTGCCGTAGCGGTCGACCAGCCGGGATCCGACGAGGCGCTCGACGTCTGCGAAGGTGGAGCCGCCGGCGAGGAGACTGACGGGCTTCCAGTCGGTGATCTCGTCCGTGTCCTCGGTGAGGATGCGCCCGTCGGCGGCGTTGTAGTCGCTGGCGACAAGGTTGCGGAGGGCGAGGACTCCCTCGGGGGCGATGGCGATCGGGTCGCCGCAGTGGGTGGCGGCCTTGACGCGGATGAGTGGCGCGTCCGGCCAGGCGGGCGCGGTCTCGGTCTCCTCGGTCTCAGGCATGAGGGCGTCCAGGAAGGCGTGCGCCTGGGCGAAGAACGCGTTCAGGGATGCGGCGAACTGCTCGACGGCCTCGGCGATGTCCTCGATGGTGTAGGTGGGCTTCTCGGTGGTGGTCATGGTGGCTTCTCCTCGCCTATAGGTGTCACGTATAACTTGTCAGAAGGGGGGCTCGGAGGGAGCGCCCCACGGGTGGCCCGTGTCGGCTGGGGGCGCCTGGTAGCCGGACGGGGTCAGCGGCGCGCTAGCACCCTGGGCGCCCGGCTGGGGGCGTCGGGGGACGACACCGAGGAAGCGCGGGAACCGCACCTCCAGGGCCTCGCCCGTGCTGCCGTCCTTGCGCTGGTAGGTGCGGCGGACGAGGGTGCCCTCGACGGTGACGCGGGCGCCCTTGTCGAGGGCGTCGGCGAGGTAGGTGTGCTCGTCGCCCCAGAAGGGGGCGCGAATCCAGAGTGGGTCGCCGTCGTCGGTCCACTGGCCGTTGTTCTTGTCCTGGCGGGTGGCGGTGCAGGCGATGCTGAGGGTGGTGACGGCCCGGCCGTTGCTGGTGTAGGCGATCTCGGGCTTGCGTCCGAGGTTGCCGGTGACGGTGACGTGTGCGCTCACGGCGACTCCTTCGCGGTTTCGTGTGTTCGGTTCTGCGGGCCTCGTAGGGCCCGTCTGGTATGTGGGGTGCTTGGCGGCCTGTGCGCCCGCGACCGTGGACGCTGGGGGGCCTCCCGGGGTGGTTTCCGCCCTCGGGTTGTCGCGCCGCCACCGGTCCAGTGCCCGCCAGTAGGCCTTGCGTCCCTCGTAGCCCAGCGGGTACCCGTCCCTGCGCGGACGCCCGCTCACGGCACCCTCCCGGCAGGCAGAGCGGGACGCCCCCGGCGCGTGGACGCCTCCACGGCCGGCGGAGTGCGCCCGACCGCACGCCACGCGTGCGCCGCGGCCTGGTCCCGCGTCGCACCCGCCCCGATCGCCGCCGTCGCCGCCTGACGCCAAGCGACCTCGACGTCGACGTCGGCGCCCAGCCCCTCGGGCAGGAGCAGGCCGTGACGCTGCGCGTCTGCCTGGATGCGGGCGTTGCGCGTCGCCTTGTCGCCGGCGCGCAGGTCCTGCACGGCGGCCGCGAGGTCGGCGGCCTGCGCGAACCTCGCGCCGAGGGTCGCCATGCGTGTGGCGGCGGGCATGACCTCCCGGTCGGCGGGGTTGAGCGGGACCGGGATGCCGCGCTCGTCGCACACCGGCAGACGTTCCCTGGTCTTCTCGTCGGTGACGGTCAGGGCTGAGGCGTTGAGGATGGCCGCCCACGTGCTGGCGGTGGCGTCGCGCATGCCGCTGACGCAGGCGGTGCGCAGCAGCTCGATGGCGTCGGCGACGACGGATTCGGTGACGGTCATGGTGTCTCCTCGGCGAGGATGGTTCTCAGGTCGGTGGGGGTGAAGATGCTGGCGACGAGGGCGGCGTTCTCGGCGTCGGTGGTGGGTTGGGTGATCTCCAGCGGTGACGGCCGTGGTCGTCCTCGTGCCGCTTGGAGGCTGAGGCGGTCGTATTGCCTGCGCAGGGCGGGCAGGCTGAGGATGTTCGCGCGCCAGAAGTCGTCGTTGGCTGACCAGTTGATGGCGGCGATGATGTCGGCCTCGGTGCGCTGGTCGCGGTCGAGCATGAGCCGGGCGGCAGTGCGCCAGGCGCGGGTGATGTTGGGGCGTCTGCCGGTGCGCTGGTGGACGGAGTTGGCCATGTGCTCGCAGACGCGGTTGACGTCGTCCCGGTCGGCCTCGGCATCGGTCGTCGCGCTGTCGCCCGATGGGGGGTGCGATTCCTCGTCCGAGCGAAGCGAGGAGTTCCCCTGTTCCCCTGTTCCCCTGTTCCCCTGTTCCCCTGTTCCAGTCCCCAGGGTCTCCGTAGAGTCTCCGTAGACTCTGGGGAGACTCCGAGGAGGAGAAGAAGTTTCCCGCGAGAACACAGGGTAAAGGTGGCCCTTCGAGGGATTCTTGATCACCTGGTGCTTCGTCCAGCCGGTCACCTGCAGGTAGGCCTTGCCCTCGACCTCGTAGCGGACGATCAGCCCCCTCTCCGCAAGGTCGCCAAGTGCCAGGGAGACTCTCCGTAGAGTCTCCGTAGACTCTCCGTAGAGATCGGCCGTCATGTCGGCGGCGAACAGGTCGCCGACGATGGACGGCAGCGAGTCGCGCCCGACGCCGTTGTCGTCGACGTAGGACCACAGGCCGACGAAGACGAGCCGCGCATCCCAGCTGAGAGACGCGATGTCGTCGCTGCGCCAGAACTCGGGCTTGATCGTCCTGATCCTCATCGCTCGTCCTCCTTGGTGTTGGCGATGTCGAGTAGGAGGTCGGCGTGGCAGGGCTGGTCCAGCGGGCACCAGCAGGCCAGGTCATGGCCTGCCAGGTGAGCGCGAATCTCCTCCTCGGTCCACGGGGCGCGCCCTTGCTCCAGGTCGGTCCTCAGGCTCTGGACGGCCCAGGCGCGTGCGGCACCCTGGGTGAGGAACCGGGTGTTGCCGCCCCATGGGGCCTTGACGTTCCACCCGTCAGGGCAGGGGCTCAGCCGGTAGGGGTTGCCCCAC
>CALEXZ010000042.1 GCA_937926195.1 uncultured Actinomyces sp. | reverse complement strand
GGACCAGGCATGAACAGACCCTACCAAACAACCAACGAATTAACGACTCAGGACACTAGGATGACCCGTTCTCTTCCGGGGCCCCTGAGGGGCCGCTGTACTGGATCCGTCAGCGATCCCGCACCCCGGACGCAATACGGCACCCGGGCCCCTCCGAAAGGACATCTCATGACTACCTGGTTCATTACCGGCGCATCTCGCGGCTTCGGTCACGCGGTGGCGGCGGAGGCACTGCGGCGCGGGGACCGCGTCGTGGCGACCGCCCGGAATACCGATACCCTGACCGATCTCGCCGAGTTGGGCGGGGAGCGCCTATTGGCGCTGCCCCTGGACGTGACTGACGCCGAGCAGGTGCGCACCGCAGTGCGGACGGCCCTGGAGCAGGCCGGCCCCATTGACGTTCTTTTCAACAATGCGGGTATTGGATACTTCGCGGCGGTGGAGGAGAGCGACGAGGCGGAGGTCCGCCGCATGGTGGAGATCAATGTCTTCGGCCTGGCCGCGGTGACGACGGCGCTCCTGCCCTCCATGCGCGAACGCCGTTCCGGCACGATCCTCAATGTCTCCTCCGTCGGCGGGGTCCGCTCCTTCCCGGCGGTGGGCTGGTACAACGCCACGAAGTTCGCCGTCGAGGGGCTCTCGGACGCCCTGGCCCAGGAGGTGGGTCCGCTGGGCATTCGCGTGGTGGTCATTGAGCCCTCCGCCTTCGCCACGGACTGGGCGGGCTCCTCCGCCGCCGAGGTGGCCCCTGAGCGGGTCATTGCGGACTACGACGCCACCGCCGGGGAGTACCGCCGGAACTTCCGGGCGAACGTGGGCAAGGAGGCGGGTGACCCGCTGCGCGCCGCGACGGCGATCGTGGACGTCGCCCACGACGCGAATCCTCCCAAGCGCCTGCCCCTGGGCAACTACGCCTATGACGGGCTGCTCGAAAAGCTCGACGAGATCCGCGCCGACGTCGCCCCCCGTGAGGCCGTGAGCCGGAGCGCCGACCGTCCCGGAGCCTGATACGGCAGGCCGGTCGCAGCCGGTGACATGGGTCGGGCCGCGGGGCGCGCGCACACCCCGCGGCCCGACCCGCTCCGGACCCTAAGAGCGCCTTGCAACAAAACGCGACCCCGCCGGAGCAGACGGCGTGGGCGGCAATCTTGTTCGCAACTTCTCAACAGTCCCGCACCGCGCGCATTGATCAAGAGAAGCGGCGATTATCGTATTAGGTACGGGGTATCCACCATACGGGCGCCCTCCCCTCGCCCGCGGCGCCCTGAACTACACTGGACCCCTGAGGCGAGGAGCCCGGAGCGCGCAAGAGCGGGCCCATCCCGTCAGGAGTGGGCCCGCTCTCGAAGAGTTGGCGAAGGTCAAAAGACCCGCCAAGCAGTTGGCGTCAGCAGAACCAGAGTCCAGCGCGGCACAGCCAGCGACCCTTGAGCGTTGGGTTAATGACCTTGGAAACCGAGGCTGACACCTCGGAGTGCGGTGCGGAATTCGGAACATCGGCGCTAGCAACGGCGGGCGCCCCCAGCAGGAGAGCCGAGGCGAGAGCGACAGCACCGAAACGGGAGACAATGTTCATGGGAGCTCCTGAAGAATAGAGATATCGAATGGGATGAACTTGATATCTCAATCCTCACAAGATCCCCGGCGACTATGCCTCCTCTAAGGGCACAGTAATCATTCCTTCCTTGGGTGGAGCGCGTCTCAGATTTATTCCCTCCGCTGAGGTCCGGCGAGCCCGCGCTTGTGAGCTTCAACAACAATCTCTAAACGACTGCTCACACCCATTTTGCGCATAATCGCCGATACGTGACTCTTCACCGTAGTTTCAGCAACGTGCAGATTTCGGCCTATCTGTTGATTGGAGCGCGCCTGACACAGAAGGGCCAGCACCTGCCGTTCCCGCTCAGAGAGATCCAAATCCTCCGCATCATGCGGATGAGGGGCCTGACCGTGAATATAGCGGTCCAGGATGCGACTGGTCGGACCGGGGGAAAGAATCTTCCCCCCTTTGTGAACAGTGCGGATTGCAGCGGCAATCTCCACCGGCGGCGTGGTTTTGAGTAAGAAGCCGCTGGCGCCGGCGGCAATGCCGGAGTCCAGGAAGACATCGTCGTCGAAGGTGGTCAGCAGCAGTACCTTTGTGCTTCCGCCGGAGGCGAGGATCCGGGAGGTGGCACCCACCCCGTCAAGCACCGGCATCTGGACGTCCATCACGACGACGTCGATGTTGCGCTCATGCACGATGTTCACCGCCTCGGCACCGTTGGCGGCTGTGGCTACCACCGAGATGCCCGACTCGGGGGTGGCGATCAAGGGCGGCAGGGCCTCACGGACGATCGGGTCGTCGTCGACGATGAGGATACGGATAGGAGGCGTGCTCATCAAACGGCTTTCGTGTCGATTGGGAAGGTAACGGAGAGCACCCACAGGTGCCCCGACTCAGTGAAAGTAAGATGCCCGCCACGCGACGAGGCCCGCTCCTCGAGCCCTAGAAGGCCGTAGTTAGAGGACAGGGCCGCGTCACGGCGGGCGGGAGCCTGGTCAGAGATGGGGTTAATGGATAGAATTATGACCTCCTCCGCGCCGATCTCTACCTGGATAGAGCAGTCGGCATCACGCGCGGCATGCTTGAGCATATTAGCGGCGCACTCGTCAATGACACGAACAATGCTGACCAGCAGCGCCGGGGACACCACTGACTCATCACCCTCCAGGTGGGTGGAGATATGCAGCCCACGGTCGCGCAGCATACCAGCGGCCTGATCCAAAGCCGCTGCGATCGACTCCTGACCGCTCGAGGTCAGGAGATGTTCGGAGGGCGTTACCGTATCCTGGCGCAGGACCCTCAGCATAATACGCAGGTCAGTGACCGAGCGGCGCCCGGTGGCGATAATATCATCGAGCACCTCACGGATCTGATCATCCGGGGAGGTCGCAGCCTTGGCCTGCTCGGCGCGCAGAACCATTTGCGTATTCGCCCGCGCGAGAGTGTCGTGGAGTTCACGGGCAATTAAGGTGCGCTGCGCGCGCAGAGCCTCCTGACGGGCCGATTCCGCCTGAGCCAAGTTCCGATCAGCACGCCGCATTGTCAGCCCGACCGTGAAAGACAGAACGATTATAAAAACATAAAGGATATACAGGCCGGGAAGAAACTGTCCCGCGACCATGGCACCCGGTATTCCCATGGCAATAGCGAGCACTAGAAAACCGGCCTGCCGATAACGTGCGGCTCGAGTCAGTAGCGAAATGGAGAAAAATGCAACGAGAAGCGCTGTACCAATCTGAGCGGTGCCACTGATGTACAGCGCACACCCGCTGATGACTGCGGTGGCAGGCCAAGGAGAACGCTCCAGGAAGGGCAGGGCCGCCACGGAGACCAAACCGAGGACGATTGAGGAGATCGTGCCCTCATCCTGGAAATCCAGACTGAGGAACACCAAGCCCAGAAGCATCAAGCCCGAAACGCCGGGCTTGGAAGCCACGAACCGCCGACACCGCTGCCACAGCGTCATCCACCGCTGCGAGCTGAGCAACTCGCGCGACAGCGAACGTACAGGCATGGGAAGCCTCCCGGGTGCAGGGGGAGCGGAGCGCGTTGGGGAGCGCCGGGGCCAGAACAAGAGATGGACGGATGGTGGAGACAGAACACGATCGGCAGGTGGTCGGGGCAGGTTGATAGGTCTAGCGTAACGATGCCAGACGACTACCGGCATGAAGACCAGCCGGAGGTTGCTCATCGATACCAAAGAAGGACCTAAGCCGGCACCTGTGTAGGAAGCCGTTACCTCAGGTCAGGAGGCAGGCTTGGGCCACTCGCTCGTGCGGCGCCCGTAGCTTGCACCGAGCAGCTTCCCGTCACGAATTCAGACAAGTGAGGTGAAATGAGGTGGCCACCTCCACGTCTGCTGTTCAGGTCGGGGGGCTGCATAAGTCATACGGGCGCCGCCGAGTGCTTACAGGCCTGGACCTTGAAGTCGAGGCAGGCTCATTCCACGGCATCATTGGTGCCAACGGAATCGGCAAGACCACCTTGCTGGAGATCATCTACGGTGCCAGGCAACCCGATGCCGGAACCGTCAAGGTCCTCGGCCGGGCACCACTGCCCCGCAATCCGGCACTCCTCAGACGCATTGGCGTCCAGACGCAAAACCCTGCGTTCTTCCCCCGGGCCTCAGTCTGGGAGCACTTGGCCACCATGGCCTCACTCTTCGGGTCCTCTGCGGCCCGCACCGAACAGGTGCTCGCCGCAACCGGCCTGTCCGACGTTGCCAACACACGAGTAACCAGGATCTCTCAGGCGAAGAGGCTCAGGCTCGCTCTCGCCTCGGCCATTGTGCACCGCCCCGAGGTCCTTTTCCTCGACGAGCCCACGGCCGGCCTGGATACCACCGGCCGTGACAACCTTCGCGCGCTCCTCCAGCAAGTTCGCCAGGACGGCACCACGATCGTGTGCACGATCCACAGCCTGGAGGAGGCCGAGCCCCTGTGCGATGTGGTCTCCGTCCTCGACGGTGGTCAACTCCAGGCCACGGCGGCGCCGTCGTCCCTCATTGCTCGGCGCAGTCGAGAGGCCACCATCCTCCTGCCCAAAGCTCCGGGAGTGATTGACAAGATCGTTGATCTCAAAGAGGTCAACTCGGTGCGCATCATTCCCGAGGGACTGCTGGTCACCTTCCGCGACATTACCGCCGGCCACTCGGTGCTGGCGGTCGCCGGCATGGTGACCACTACTTCCCCGGCGCACAGGGGAACTCCTGAACGTCCAGCCGCTCAGGTCGCCGTGCAGGGGTGGAAGACGTGAGCCGATCCAAGGCCCTGGTTATCTCCCTCATCCGCGCCAACTTGCGCGACCCCGTGGCCATGCTCGTGCTGGTGATCCTCCCCACCGCCCTTTCCGTAGCCCTGGTCTACGCCATGGGGAACGCCCCGGGGGTGAGCGGTCGCGCCGGGATCGACTTCATTGGTCCAGAAACCATGGCCTTCAACACCGCTTTCGTGGGGACGCTCGGCGGAGCCATTAGCATTGCCCGGTGGCGTGAGAACGGAACGATCCGCGCGCTGCGCAGCGCCCCGGTATCAAAAGGCGCCATTATGGCGTCAGTGCTCGGCGTGGTCGGGGGGATGGTACTGCTCCAGGTCCTGGTGATCGTCGTCATCGGCATCCTGCCCGGGATCAACATGCAGATCTCATCGCGGGCCCCGCTCACAATCCTGCCAGTACTCCTGGGGACAGTGCTTTTCTACTCACTGGGAGTACTGCTGGGCCGGTACGTGCCCACAGTGACCCTGGTGACTCTGGCGGCTACGGCGATCATTCTGCCCATGGGCTGGGTTTCAGGGGTGCTGCGGCTGGGAGTTGAACCCCCGTGGGCCGCGACCATTTCAACCTTTCTCCCCCTGACCTACCTGCGCGACGCCACGAGGTGGACACTGACAGACACCGCCTCCCTGCTCGACGGACTCGCCGGCATTGGCGTCACCGCAGTGGCAGCGGTCGCGCTGTTCGCGTTCGCCATCCGGGAGATGCGCTGGACGTAAAGCTATTTTGCCCATCCCTGACGCACCACCCGGTCTGGTCAAGCTAGCGCGGAGGCTTGAAACCGACCGGGTGGGCGCGTTTTCGAGGCGGCGCGAATGTCAGCCACTGAGGATTTTCTGGCGAGAAGGCCGCCCGGCGACCCTGCCCGGGCCGAGGAACTGGAACACTGCACCCGCCCCGACCGAAGCACTGAAACAAGCAGAAGCAGCCTGAACGGGAACGGACGGATTCCGACCCGACCCAAACCGAGGCACCAACTCGGCCGGACCGGAACGCCTTGAACGCGACGTTTCCCACCCACCTGACGGCGGGAGAATACCCCACGCGACGGTAGAACGAACAGCACGGTGCGCGAGCGGCGCGCGGCGAGCTTGGAATGCCCCACGCGACGGTAGAACGAACTTTGGGCGGGCCGCTCCTTGAAGGAGCGGCCCGCCTAAAGTCGGTCCATCCACGCGGCCCCTAGATGAGAATGCCGAGCAGCACCCAGGACCACACAAGCGCAATAACAAGCGCCACCATGAGGAAAACAGCGTAGTACCGCACCGCCAGACGCGTGACCAGGGGAAGCTCCTCGGCAAGCGGCACGCCCCGCCAAGCCTGCACCGCCGCCACCGGCAGGTGACTAGTCGCGCTGAGCACTTCCAGCACGTGCGTCCCGTCAGTATTCGGGAAGGGAATCAGGCACAGAATAACGGTGGTCAGCTCCACCAGGACAGCAAGAGCGCCCCACGCGGAGAGCAGGCCAGGGCCGTGCAGTGCCGCCGTGAGGGGAACGCAAACCGCCGCCAAAGTGAACAGCGGACCGGCCAGAACAACCGCCACCGGACGCCACGGCGGAGCCAGGAGGCCGAGGCCATCAAGAATGACGACCGGCCTGATCCAGGTATCGGGTGACTTGTGAACCAGGATGGGGCGCCTCCCACCCGTCAAGCGCACGAAAGCCGCACCATGGGAGAACTCATGCCCGATCCTGCTGAGCAGGTGCCAGGCCACCACCCCCACGACCACCATCATGATCATGAGCGGGGGCTGAGCCATCGCACCCCTAGCCACGGCAACGAGCTGATCCCATTGGGCGATAGTCGCCACCGGGACGAAGAAGGCCCCCACCCCCACAGCGACTACCGCCGTGATCCACAGGGGCGTCAAAGACGCCATACGCCACATGCCCTCGGCCAACGAGTCCAGGATCTGTGCAATGGACGCCGGCTCCTCATCAAGGAAGGACCTGGGCCCCAGAGGATGCGCGTCGTCGTGCTCCTGGACCATGGCAGAGGAGCCGGCCGGCTCCTCGATGAGACCGCACAGCAGGAGGTCGTCAATCACCTCCTCGGCCTCCGCCTCAACCAGATCCATGGAGACGTCATACCCAAGACGCCTGCGCACGGCGGCCATGTCGCCCGGAGCGCTCAAGGCGCGCAGGACTCGCGCCTCCTCCGGGTCGAGATCGTAGATACGACCGTTGGATCCCTTTGCCACCTCGGTAACCAGCCGGTCGCCGTCCCAACGCATGGGCCCGATCTTCAACCCGGCAGCGGCCACCGCTTCCCCGTGCTGTGATGTGACGCTCATGAAGCCCCCAATGACAGAGAACCGGCACAGATCAGGCGGGCGCAATACACCCACGAACGCACTCGCGCAGTATTCATCGAATCCTTCCCCTTTGCGAGGGCAGTGCAGGCCGACTCCTGAAGTCCCTAGTGGTGGCGAAACAACTCTGGTCCAGATGGGGCGGGCGCAGCCTCCTGCGTCAAGAGGAAAAACACTCCTCCCTTGGTCGCAGCACACTCATCACATAGGCGTCAAGGAACGATACGCTGAGTGCATGATCAGTGAACCGCCGGCACCCCCTGAGAACACGGAGGCACCCATCTCGGCCCGCCGGGCGGCGGTGCGCCGCCTGGCCAACACCACGCCCTCGCACAAGCGGGCACAAACCCAGGCGCGACTGCTCAAGGCGGGGCGGGCCCTCATCGCAGACAAGGGCATTGGCGCCACTAGCGTCGGTGACATCTGCTCTGCAGCGGGCTATACCCGGGGGGCCTTCTACTCCAGCTTCACCGATATGGACCACTTCGTACGCCGCCTGGCTGACGACCAGTGGTCACGCGTTCTGTCCTTCGTCGACGAGGCCATTGACCGGATCGCCCTGCCGAGCCGGCCAGTGACAATGCCATCGACGGAGGCCGAGCTCGCCGAGGCCACCCGTTCCCTGGCCTCCCAGATCCTGATGACCCTGCCCCTGTCCAGAGAGTTCTTCCTACTGCAGTTCGAGTTCTCCGCCTACATTACGCGCGACCCTGAGCGCGCCCCGACCCTGCGCCAGGGCTACAGCACTTTCAAAGAGCGCGTGGGCGCGGCGGTGCTGGGCGGGCTGGAGGCCATTGGGCGCGAGTGCGTGCTCAGCCCCGCTGACACCATTGAACTCATCTTCGGCGCTGCCGACCGCTCCATGCGCCTGGCACTGCAGGCCCCAGCGCCCAATGAGCAGAAAGACTCCCCCCAGCGCCAGGACGCCCCCGAGCACCCGGGCTCAGAGTCCGGCCCGGGGTCCGGCCCCGGCCAGGAGGACCAGGAGGACCCGGTGGGAGGCCAGGGCGCCGATCCGCAACTCACCGAGCTCCTGGACCGCACCCTGCCCACGCTGCTGGCGAACCTCTCACGCCCCCGCTCAACCCCCTAGAGCCTGGAGGGGGACGCCTCAGGGCCCAACCCGGACGGCCCCGCCTCAGGGCCCGACCCGGACGGCCCCGCCTCAGGGCTCGATCAAGACGGCCACCGTGCGGGCGGGCACGGTCACGCACCCACTCACCGAGTCGTACTTGGTTTGACGCACCACCGGGTCCGACCCCTCCTCCTGCACCGGGCTGAGCACGAAGTGCCGCCCCACCAGGGCCTGAACCTGCTGGGAGATCGTGTGCGGCGTCGCGTTGAACACGACGAGCAGGCCGTCCAAGGCCGGATCAATATCCCCGGCTGCGGCGCCGTCGTCAATCACCATGACAATGACACCGGGCTGGGTGCGCGGCCCCGAGCCGGGGAAGCGCACCCGCTCCCGGATGAGGCGCGCGGACCCCAGGGACAGCAGCGGGGTGGAGCGGCGCAAGCGCAGCAGATCCAGGGCGGCAGCCTTGGCGGCGGCAATATCGGTGTCGGAGGGCAGCAGCGACCCATTAGACAGCAGCCCCGCCTGAATGACCCAGGAGTCGAAGTTGCCCCCCGCCGGCGGCAGGCCCCGCCCCCAGCCATTGTCCTGGCCGGTGAAGTCAATGGCGTTGAACCAGTCCCCGGAGTTGTACGAGTCCCGATCCAAGGACTTCGAGCGCAACAGCTCCGTGCCCGCCGCCCACAAGCAGGGGGACTGCCCCAAGGCGGTCGTCGCCAGGCACAAGGTGTTCATGCGCACCCGGTCGGCCATGGAGGTCTGTGGCGGCAGCTTATAGGCCAGCGCATCAAAAAGAGTCTCATTGTCATGGACGTCAACGTAATTAATGGTTTCGGCCGGCTCGGTTCCGTAGGCGGCCGGCTCGGTCCCGTAGAACAGATCCCCGCCCCGGCGTCGAATGCCGTCCCCGGTGGTAAAAACAAAATCCCGCAGATTCCCGGCCAGTGCCAGCCGCACCATGTCGGTGCGCCACGCCAGATCGAGGCGCAACTCCCCCTCACGGCGCTCGTCAAACGGACTGGGATCGGTCAACTCGCCGGTGCCGAACCCCTGGGCGGCGCGCATGTCGGCGTCAACGGTGCTGCCCCCGCGCACACCGTCGCGCAGGCGGTCGTTGAAAGTGGCAATCCCAGTACCACCGAGCTGGCCCTGAACAGCCTGAGTGAACAGGGCGTTGTCAGCCACCTCGCCCATATTCCAGCCCTCCCCGTAGAGGAAGACCAATGAACCATCCACGCCGTCGGCCCCCACGGTCAAGGCGTCCAGGGCGCTGCGCAGGCGCCTCATGGTGTCCACCGAGTGGTAGCCCATGAGGTCGAACCGCAGGCCGTCAACCCGGTAGTGGCGCACCCAGGACACGCAGGCATCAATCATGAGCCGCTCGGTCATAAGGTGCTCGGTGGCGGTGTTGGCGCCGAAGGCGCTGTCCTCAATAGTGCCGGCGGCATTCAGGCGGTGGTAGTAGCCCGGCACAATCCGGTCCAGGACACTGCGCTTGTCCTGCCCGGCGGCAGCGGTGTGGTTGAAGACCTGATCCAGGACCACCTGGAGGCCGATCTCGTGCAGTGCCCCCACCATTTGACGGAACTCGGCGCAGCGGGCCCCGCCGTCCTGGTTGCCCTCGGTGGCATAGGAGCCCTCGGGGGCGGCCCAGTGGTAGGGGTCGTAGCCCCAGTTGTAGGCATCGACGTCGGCCACGGCACTAATGGCCGCCTGAGGGCGGCGCGAGGCCGGACTCGTGTCCAGCGGGATCCGGGGGATCCGCTGGGCGGAACGCTCCTCGGGGATAGTGGCATTGTCAAAAGTGGGCAGCAGGTGAATCGTGTCCATGCCCGCCGCGGCGAGTTCACGCAGGTGGCGCGTACCAGCAGAATCCACGGTGAAAGCCCGGTAGGTGCCGCGCAGGGCCTCCGGAACGGAACGGTCCTCGGCGGAGAAGTCGCGCAGGTGCAACTCGTAAATGGCGCGGGCGGAGTCATTGACAACCACGGGGCTGGGCGTGCGCACCCAGGCACTGGGAACCAGGTCCGGCTGGGCCAGGTCCACGGCAACACTGCGGCGCGAGTCAACAGTCAGGGCCAGGCTGTAGGGGTCGGTGACGACATTGGTCTCCATACGGCCAGTGGCCGGGACGTAGACCTGGAGCTCCCACAAGTACTGGGCCCCCGCCCCCACGACGCCGGCGCCCACCTCCCAGCGCCCGTCGGGGCGGCGCGTCGCGGGGGTGCGCAGGGGCCGCCCCTGGACCAGGGGCACCGAGCCGGTGGGGTCCCCCGTCTCCCAACTCAGAAGAGTGACCCTGGTGGCGGTGGGGGCCCACAGGGCGAAGGCGGGGGCCGTCCGCCCCTGGTCCGCCTTGACCCAGGTCACGCCCAAGGGGGCCGAGCCGTCGCGGCGCGATGCGGTGCGCCCATAGAGGCGGTCGAGCAGCGGCCACGTCTGCACGCCGGTGAAAGCGGTCACCCAGCCGCCGACCTCAGGGTCAGTGCGCTGGACCAGTGCCAGCTGGCCGGTCAGGAACCGCTCAATGTCGCCGCGCCCCAGGCGCTTGCCCCCGTGCTCATTGAGGGTGGTCAAGGCCAGGAAGCCGTCGAGCTGCGGGTGAGCGGCCAGGAACTCAGCACTGAGCTCCCCGCCGATACCAAGGGGGACCTCGCGCCCCTCGGCCCCCAGCCGCACAATGCCGTCAACGACCTCGGCTCCGCCGGTAGGGCACGCAATGAGGCTGAACGCGACCGGCAGCGGCCCCTGAGGGCGCTGGCGGCCGGCGGAAACCACGTCGTCGCGATCGACACTGACCGGCAGGAGCTCGGCGGGCCAAGCCAGGGTGGTCTCATCAACCCAGAAAGCGCGTTGCTCCCCGGCGCCGGGAAGAGCATGGCGGACAGCTGCTTCGTGGTGGGGTGCCCGAGGGGCGCGTGGTGTCATCGGTGACGGCCTTCCTGTTGCTGGGCACACTCTGTCACGGCTCCGGCACCTGGGCCAGGGGCATCCCGGCACCGCGTGTCATGACACCTGCCATGCCTCCCACAAACGCGCATACTCGCCGTCGGCGGCCACCAGCTCGGCGTGGGTGCCCAACTCGACAATCCTCCCGTCAATGACCACGGCGACCCGGTCGGCGTCGGCGGCCGTGTAAAGGCGGTGGGCGATAGCCACCACCGTGCGCCCGGCAAGGACCGCATCCAGGGCCCGCTCGGTGGCGCGCGCAGCCGTGGGGTCCAGCAGACTGGTGGCCTCATCCAGGACCAGCGTATGGGGGTCCATGAGCACGATCCGTGCCAGGGCCACCTGCTGAGCGCGCCCCGGGTCGAGCACAATCCCACCCGAGCCGACCAGCGTGTCCAGCCCCTCGGGAAGCCCCAGGGCCCACTCCAGAGCACCGACCGCCCGCAACGCCCTGCCCAACTCCTCCGGTCCGGCCCCCGGCCGCGCCAGGCGCAGGTTGTCGGCCAGGGAGCAGGCGAAAACGTGGTGCTCCTGGGTGACAAGGACCACCTCAGCGCGCAGCCGCTCCTCGTCCAGGGCGGTCAGCTCAACGCCGCCCACCCTCACCGAGCCGGCACTGGGCGGGTGGATGCCGGCCAGCAGCCGCCCCAGCGTGGACTTCCCCGCCCCTGACGGGCCGACGACGGCCAGCCGCTCACCAGGGACGAGTTCCAGGTCAATATTGTGGAGGACCGGGCGGCCCGCCCGGTAAGCGAAGCAGGCCCCCTCCAGGCGCAACACTTGGTCCCGGGGCTGCTCGGGGCCCGCCGTGCGATCGGGCTCCACCAGCTCCACGCCGACAATGCGGCTCATGGAGGCGTCGGCGGATTGGATGGTGTCCACCCAGAAAGTCGCCTCCGTCAGGGGGATGCGCAGTTGGAGGGCGTAAAGGGCCACCGTGGTCACCTCGCCCAGGGTGGTCAGGCCCTGCCCGGCGAGCCAGGCCCCCCACATCACGACCACCACCACCGGCAGCAGGAAGATGAGCCCCATGCCCGCCACCAGTTGCATGCGCAGCCACAAGGTGTAGGTCTCGGTGTTCCACGCCTCGCGCAGGACCCGGTCGAACACGGCGTTGCGGCGCCGGCCCAGCCCCAGGGCGTCCACGGTGCCGGCCTGGTCGGCGGTCTCGGCGACCACGCCGTCGAACTCCGCCCACATGGCCCCCATGGCCCGGTAACCGGGCACGGCCAGGCGCAAGTACCAGCGGGTCACCGGAACCATGAGCAGGCCGGGCAGCAGCATGGCCGGGCTGAGCAGCGGGGAGGTGACCACTGAGGCGACCAGAACCGTGGCCACGGTCAAGACAATGACCAGGATCCCCGAGATGCCCCGCTGGACCAGGTAGCGGATGCGGTCCAGGTCGTGGTTGGTGCGCCCCAACAGATCGCCGGTGCCGGCGGACTCCACCGCGGACAGCGGCAGGTGAATGACAGTGCCCACCAGGCGCTCGCGCAGCTCGGCAAAGACCCGCTCCCCCAAGACGCGAGCCCCGTACTCGCCCACGCCGTTGAGCACGGCGCCCACGGCGGTGAGCGCAACAATGGCGACCACGGCCAGGTGCACGGTGCGGGCGTCGGTGCCGCGGGTGACGGCGTCGACCAGGTCCCCCAGGACCTTGGGCACGGCGACGGCGGCCAGGGCGGCCAGCAGCTGGACCAGGGCCACCCAGACCAGGGTCCGTCGGTGCTCGGCGACCAGGGAGGCGAAGCGGCGGCGCACCTGAGAGGCGTCGGCAACGGGCAGACGGCGGCTCATGAGACGTCCTCCTCTTCGGCGGGTTCGGCGGGGGCGGTCGAGCCAGCGGGTCCAGCGGGGGCGGCCAGGCCGGCCTCCCCGCCTTGAAAGCGATGGACGACGGCGGCGTAGGCCGGGCAGGTCGCCGACAGCTCCCGGTGGATACCCCGGGCCATCTCGGCGCCACTACCGGGATCCAGGAGCACCACCTCCTCGCAACGGTTGAGCACCAGCGGGGAGGCGGTGACCACGACGGTGGTCCGCCCGCGCCGGTGGGCGACGAGCCGCTGGGCAATGCGGGCCTCAGTGTGGGAGTCGACAGCGCTGGTCGGCTCAATGAGCACCAGCACGGGGGCCTCGGCCGCAACGGCCCGGGCCACGGCCAAGCGCTGACGCTGCCCGCCTGAGAGGCTGCGGCCCTTCTCGGTAATGGTGCCGAGCAGTCCGCCCACGGAGTCCACGACGTCGTCAGCGGCGGCCACCTCCAGGGATGCCGTGGCCCGGGACCGCTGGGCGGCGCTCAGAACCAGCCCCCCGGAGCCGGCCGCGGGCGCCTCGTCACCCTCGACGTCACGACGGGCCTGGTCGGCGACAATGGCGGCCATGTCCCGTGCCGGGGCCAGGGGCGCCTGTTCGCCCAAAACCGCTTCGGCGAGGCTACCGGCGAAGACCTCCGCCTGGGCCCCCGCCACCAGGATGGTGCGGCGCACCCACTCCACGGGCAGGGCACGCAGGTCCACACCACCGAGGCTGACGGCGCCGGCAGCGTCGTCGGCCCGCCCCAGGCGCTCGGCCAGGGCGGCGCTGGTGGCGGGCTCGGCACAGACCACGGCAGTGGTACGGCGGCCCCTCAGGCGCACCCCGGTGGTGGCGTCGAGGAGGTCCCCGGCCGGGTCGGGTGCGGCCGCGGGGTCGACGGCGCCGTCGTCGGTCAGCGGCTCAATACCCAGAATGCGGGAGACCTTGCGGGCCCCCACCCAGGAGCGGGTGGCCACGGTGATGAGATCGGCCGCCACGCCCAGCGGGGCGACCAGGAAGCTCGTGTATCCGTAGAAGGTGACCAGCTGGCCGGGGCTCAAGGTGCCGTCCAGGACGCGCCCGGCGGCCGCGGCCACGACCACCACCGAGAAGACCCCCGGCAGGCCCGCCTTCAAGGAGCTGAGTAGCGCCTGAGTGGAGGCGACCTTAATCCCGGCGTCACGTACAACGGCGGACTGCTCGGCGTAGCGGTGGGCGTAAACGTCCTCCCCGCCAATGCCGCGCAGAACCCGCAAACCGGCCACGGCGTCGGTGGTGATAGTGGCCAGGCGCCCCTGGGCCTCGCGCTGGACGGCCTGGCGGGATTGGAGGGGCTTGACCAGGGCGGCAATAATCATCAGCACCACGGGCAGGCCAATGAGGACCAACAGGCCCAGCGGCACCGAGACCCGCAGCATGAGGACCGCTACCACGGCGACAGAAACAACAGCGCCAATGACATTGACGACGAAATACATCATCGCCCCGAGGTAGTCGGGGTCCGTGGCCGTGGCGGTGACAACCTCGCCGCCGGCGATCTGGCGGCTGATGGCGCGGCCATTGCGGCCGG
The DNA here is from genome assembly GCA_937926195.1 of uncultured Actinomyces sp. Lineage (GTDB taxonomy): Bacteria > Actinomycetota > Actinomycetes > Actinomycetales > Actinomycetaceae > Actinomyces. Next base: position 36,579 of record CALEXZ010000042.1, on the reverse strand, counting down.
TGCGGTGGGCGGCGGCCCTGCTGGCCGGGATCATGCCCGCCGCCCAGCAGGACAGGCCGGCGGCCTCATGCAGCCAGGAGGCCACCGCGGATGCCGCGGCGAGCCCGCCCAGGATCAGGGCCCACTGGAGCAACTCAGCGGTCAGGCCCTGCTCGAGGCCGGCGTCCAGGGCATGGCCCAGCGCCAGGGGGATGAGGGCGTTGACCAGGTAGCTCAACGCCGACACCACCGTGGCCAGGATGAGGGCCGGGGCGCTGTGGCGCAGCAGGGCGGCCAGCAGGCGCCCGGGGGCCGCGGGCAAGGGCGGTGGGGGCCCGGTCGGGATCATAAGGACGCGCGGCCAGCGGCGCGGGTGGCGGGCCACCGGGGGCGGGGCTGCCGCCGGGGGCGTATTCGCCGACGGAGTCCGAAGGGTTCGCGTCGTCGGCTCCTGGGGGGAGCCTGCGGTAGGGGTTGGGGGTGCGGCGGCGTGATCAGCCGTCATCGGGCTCATAGGGGTAACTCGTCTCGTCGTCTGGGGCCCCGGAGCGCGCGAGGCGCGCACAGCGCAGGCGATCGCGCGTGCTCAACAGGGATGTGCCTGGATTCGCGGGCGGCCTCGAGGCCGCCCGCCCGATCAGTGGTTATAGACGAGACTGTTCACGCCGCCCACCCTAGCCCCGCCCCGGGAATCGGGCAAATAGGAGGCAAATGAGGCGTAGGGGTGAGCAAGTAGGGTTAAGGCGGTGGCGACGATTGCACGCATGGCGGACGCATTTGGCGCCGCGGACCCACCCGGGGCTAGGGTCAGGATCGTGACCGCCTCGACGCCCTCGACCCGTGCCCTGCCGGTGCGCACCCTGGTCATGCGTCGAATGCGCATGCGCTGACAGCGCTAGCCGTCGCTGTCTTCCATGTAACGGTCAGAGTCCGAGCCGGGACCATTCCCGCTCGTCGCACTCCGCGGACCACCACCCGGTCCTGCGTTCATCCCCCCATCACTTCGAGTGGGACGCTGCCGCCCAGCATCCCGCACCTGGCGCACCCTTCTAGGAGCACCCGCATGCCCACGACCACCCCCGCCACCCCTGCCGGCGACCACGCCCCCACCAGTGCCCCTGCCGCCCCCGCGAGCGGCACTGCCGCCGCCGCCCTCTCGCCGTCGGCCGGCTCCCCCGCCGTCCCCTCGCCGTCGGCCGGCTCCCTCGCCTCGTCCTTCGACCGCGTTATTGACCGCCGGGGCACCGGCTCGCTGAAATGGGACTTCGCCGGGCGTTGTCGCCGCCCGGCCGACGCACTGCCCCTGTGGGTGGCCGACATGGACCACGCCACCGCCCCGGCCGTCGTCGAGGCCTTGAGAGCGCGCGCCGCCCATGGCATCTTCGGCTACACCGAGCCCGATGAGGCCTACGCCTCGGCCCTGGTCTCCTGGTTCTCCCGCCGTTACCACTGGCAGGTCGACCCCGCCTGGAACACGATCACCCCCGGCGTGGTCCCCGCCCTCGCCCTGGCGGTGCGGGCTTACACAGCGCCCGGGGAGGCGGTCATCATTGAGGAGCCCGTCTACTACCCCTTCCGCGAGGTCGTGGAAGACAATGGGCGCATTGTGGCGGCCGCCCCCCTGGTCCGGGATGCCGCCGGCGTCTACCGCCGCGACCTGGCGGCCCTGGAGGGGGTCATTGCCGCTACCGGCGCCCGCCTGCTCATCTTGTGCAACCCTCACAACCCTGTGGGCCGGGTGTGGACCCGCGCCGAGCTGGAGGCCCTGGCCGAGGTGACCGGGCGCCACGGCGTGAGGGTGGTGGCCGATGAGATCCACGCGGACCTCACCCGCCCCGGTGTGTGCACAACCCTGTTCGCCTCGTTGTCCCCCGAGGTCGCGGCACGCACCATCACGTGCACCTCGCCATCGAAGTCTTTCAACCTGGCGGGCTTGCAGACCGCCAATATCCTCATCGCCGACCGTGAGCTGCGCACCGCCTTCCGCCGTGAAGTAGGCGCAGTCGGCTACGCCCAGGCCAATGCGCTGGGCCTGGTGGCCTGCCAGGCGGCCTACGAGGAGGGGGAGGAATGGCTCGACGCCCTGCGCGAGCATGTGGCCGCCGCCCACGCCCACCTCACCGGGCGACTGGAGTCCATTCCCGGCATTGGCGTCTCGCCATGGGAAGGCACCTACCTGCTGTGGCTCGACTGCCACGGCCTGCTGAAGGACTCTGGACTGGACCCCCGCTCCCTGGACGACTTCCTCCTGACCAAGGCGGGCCTGTGGCTCGACGACGGGCTCATCTTCGGCGCCGGTGGCCAGGGGTTCACCCGCATTAACGTGGCCTGCCCCCGCGCCGCCCTTGATGAGGCCCTAGACCGGCTCCAGGCCGCGGTCGCCGAACTGCTCGCCTCCCGGGGCTCGGCGGCACGGTGAGCTGAGCCCCGCTCCCGCACCGCCCAAGCCAGCCACTGGCCGACGCGGCGCGGGATGTGTCGGGCCTGCCCGCCCCCGCGCCACCCAAGCCAGCCAGCACTGTCAGGAGCCCTAGACGTGAATGCCCACCGCACCCCGGCCCGCCGCCCCACCAACCTCGCCACCACGCTCACTGCCGGCAACGCCGTCCCCGGAGGACCCGCCACAAGCGCCCAAGCCGCCCCCGTCGGCCACAGCGGCGGCCATGGCGGCCACAGCGGCGGCGACAACAGCGGCGGCCCCGGCGGCCGCCCATGTCCGACCTCACCGGTCCAACACCACCGGTCCTGGTCGGACACCGCGCCCGAAGTCGGCCTCGACACGCTGTTGGCGCACGCGGGCACCGGCACCGACCCGGTCACCGGCGCCATCACCACCCCCATCCACCTGTCGACCGCCTACGGGCACCCGGGCCTGGGGCAATCCACCGGCTATGACTACACGCGCACCGCCAACCCCACCCGCGACGTGCTTCAGGACGCCCTGGCGCGACTCGACGGCGGCACCGCCGCCTTCGCCCTGGCCTCGGGGATGGCCGCCGTCGAGTTGGCGGTCCTGTCCCTGGCGCCGCACGGCTCACGGATCGTGGCCCTGGAGGACGTCTACGGCGGCTCCTACCGGTACCTGCGGCTGCTGGCCGACGAGGGCGCCTACGAGGTCGACTTCGTGCTCGGCCGGGAGGGGCTGCACCGGGCCCTGGCCGACCCCGCCGCCCTGGTGCTCATTGAGACCCCGACCAACCCCATGATGACCCAACTCGACATCGCTGAGGCGGCCCGCCTCGCCCACGGTGCCGGGGCGCGCCTACTGGTGGACAACACCTTCTACACCCCCGTGGTCTGCCGCCCCCTGGAGCTGGGCGCCGACGCCGTGGTCTACTCCGCCACAAAATACTTGGGCGGCCACAACGACGTCATGGCGGGGGCGGTGGTCGTGGCCGACGAGGAGCTGGGCGGGCGCCTCCAGTACCGGCTCAACACCACCGGGGCGACCCTGGGACCCTTCGACTGCTTCCTGCTGCTGCGGGGGCTTAAGACCCTGGCCGTGCGCATGGGGCGGCACGAGTCAAATGCGCGCGCCGTCGTGGCGGCCCTGGAGGCCAGTGACGCGGTGCGCACCGTGCTGTACCCAGGGCGTTCGGGGATGGTGTCCTTCATTCCCGTCGACGACGTCGAGGTGGATGCCTTTCTGCGTTCAGTGCGGATCTTCACCTTCGCGGAGTCACTGGGCTCGGTGGAGTCGCTGGTGACCTGTCCCAGCATCCAGACCCACGCCGACGTGCCCGCGGTGCGCCGCGCCGCCTATGGGCTCAGCGACAATTTGCTGCGCCTGAGCGTGGGCATTGAGGACCCGGACGACCTGGTGGCCGACCTGCTCCAGGCGCTGACCGCCGCCCGCACCCGCTGAGCCCGGCCGGCCGGCGAGTTCAGCGAGCGGCGGGGGCGGGCCACTAAGCCCGCCGGGCGGGCTGCCGGAAGCGGACGCCGGGTGAGCTACCGGGGGCGGACTGCCGGGGCGGCGGAAGCATGGCGCGGGATCACGGTGAATACAACTTCTTGTCCTTTTACGGCCAAGTCGTTGACACGACCGGATGCGCTGCCGAGAATTGCATTGCGTTTGGTCACCATGATCATCGCATCGGCAATGCCGCCACTTCCCATCCCCCTTCTGGAAGGCACTTCCCATGCCCCCCGCATTCCGTAGGCTGCGCGTCTTGGGCGCCGCCGCCATGGCCATCGGCCTCTGCTTCACCGCAACATCCTGTTTTTTCTCGGGCAAAGCCGGGAAGACGACCTGCTCGGAGTATCAGGCGCTCGACTTCACTGAGCAGAGCAAGCTGCGAGAGGATCTTCTGCGGGAGCACGACCTCGACCCGTATTTCTACGATAATATTGCTGGCGTCGAAGAGTCGATCAACAACTTCTGCTCATCGTCTTCCAACGCGGATCGCCCGCTGGAGGACGTCACCGATTGGGAGTCCTCAAGGTGGTGACTCCTCTTATCCGGCGCCGCCAACTTCTGGGCGCCCTGGCGCTCGTGGGCACCTGCCTGACCCTGACCTCCTGCGCCAAGGACGAGTTCACAATAGAGGGGACCTGGAAGTCTACAGGGGACAACTCCTGGGGGCTCATGAGCAAAGGGTCGGTTGTCACCTTCGCCGACGGCCACACCGCGCTTTTCAGCCCGAACGACAGTTACGCCTTTTACGAGGAGAACGGAACGTACCACCTCGATGTGACGGGGATGCTGGGATCGGGCGGATTCTTCATTGTCACCATTGTTGATGACGACAACATTGAGTTGGCCACCAAAGGAAGCACCGAGCCCACTCTCGTTCTCACTAGGATCGGGTAGCGGGTCGGGCGCCCGGCCCCACTGGAGAATCCGCCCCATCCCGGGCTCCCGGGGTGGGGCGGATTCTCTCACCAGGAGGTCGGCACCGGGCGGCCCTCGGCGTAGCCGGAAGCCGACTGGACGCCAACGACGGCCCGCCGCCGGAATTCGGCAATGGTCCTCGCCCCCGCGTAGGTGAAGGAGGAGCGCACCCCCGCCACAATGTGGTCGATAAGATCCTCCACGCCGGGTCGGTTCGGGTCCAGGTACATGCGCCCGGCACTAATGCCCTCCTCGAACAGGGCCTTGCGGGCCCGGTCGAAGGCGTCCTCGCCCTCGGTGCGCCCCAGGACCGCCCGGGTCGAGGCCATCCCAAAAGACTCCTTGTAGGCCCGGCCCGAAGCGTCGAACTGGACGTCGCCGGGAGACTCGTGGGTCCCCACGAACCAGGAGCCGACCATAACGTTGGAGGCGCCGGCCGCCAGTGCCAGGGCCACGTCGCGCGGGTGGCGCACACCGCCGTCGGCCCACACGCAGGCGCCCATATGCGCGGCCTGGGCGGAGCATTCCAGGACGGCGGAGAACTGGGGACGGCCCACGCCGGTCTGCATGCGGGTGGTGCACATGGCGCCCGGCCCCACCCCCACTTTGACAATGGAGGCCCCGGCCTCAACCAGGTCGCGCACACCGGCGGCGCTGACCACATTGCCGGCGGCAATGGGGAAGCCCTCGGGCAGGGCGGCGCGCACCGCACTGACGACCCGGCACACGCGGTCCTGGTGGCCGTGGGCGGTGTCGACCACAACAACGTCCACCCCGGCCTCAACGAGCTGGGCGGCCTTGCGCGCCGGGTCGCCGTTAATGCCAACGGCGGCGCCCACGCGCAGACGCCCCTGGCCATCCAGGGCGGGACGGTAGAGGGTGGCGCGCAGCGCCCCCTGGCGGGTGAACAGGCCCACAAGCCTGCCGGCGTCGTCGACGACGGGCGCCAGCTGGCGGCTGGCGGCGCGCAGACGCTCGTAGGCCTCGCGCGGATCCACGCCCGCGGGCAGGGTGAGCAGTTCAGTGTTCATGACGGCGCGCACCTGAGTGAAGCGGTCGACGTCGGAGACGTCCGAGCGGTCCACCATGCCCTGGGGCTCGTTCGTCTCCGGGTCGACGACGACGGCGGCGCCGTGGGAGCGCTTGGGGATCAGGCCGCGGGCGTAGCCGCAGGTGTGGTGGGGCTTGACGGTGACCGGGGTGTCGTACAGGAGGTGGGACGCCTTAACGCGTGAGACGGTGTCAATGACCACCTCCACGGGGATGTCCTGGGGGATGATCGTCAGCCCGCCGCGGCGCGCCACGGTCTCCGCCATGCGCTTACCGGCCACTGCCGTCATATTGGCCACCACCAACGGAATGGTGGTGCCCGATCCGTCGTCGGTGGCCAGGTCCACGCGCATGCGCGACCCCACGGAGGAGCGCGAGGGGACCATGAAAACGTCGTCGTAAGTCAGGTCGTATGCAGGCTCGCGGCCATTGAGGAACTCCACCCGCGGGATCCTACCCAACCCTCTCCAACGTTTTCCTCACAGGCCAACGTACGCGGCCGTTGGCCTGTGAGGAAAACGTTGGAGTAGGTGGGAAGGTATTAGGCGCGGGAGATGCGTGCGGCCTCGGCGACCTGCTCGGGCGTGGGCCGCACACCGGTGTAGAGGGCGAATTGCTCAGCCGCCTGAAGGGCGATGACCTCCGCCCCTGAGATCACCGGCTTCCCAGCGGCACGAGCCGCCTTGATCAAGGGGGTCTCGGAGGGGAAAGCGACGACGTCGAAGACGGTCGTGGCCGCCTCAATGAGCTCCATGGGGGCTGAGAGGTCGTTCTCGGCCGGCCCTCCGGCCATGCCCACGGGGGTGGCGTTGAGCAGTAGGGCGCCGCCGCCGTCAGGCAGCTCGGAGGCGTTGGCCACCCAGGACCAGCCGTACTGTTCGGCCAGTGCCGGCCCCGAGGTGGGGTTGCGGGCGATGACGGTGCCCGGACCGAACCCGGCGTCCTTGAGAGCCGCCACGCAGGCCTTCGCCATGCCGCCGGCACCCAGGACCGCGCACGAGGTGCGGGGGACCTCGTGGGTGTCCAGAAGGGTGCGAATGGCGATGAAGTCGGTGTTGTAGGCCACTAGGCGACCGGAGTCGTTGACAATGGTGTTGACCGAGTGGATTGCCGCAGCAGAAGGGGTCATTTCGTCGACTAGCGCAATGACGTCCTCCTTCCAGGGCATGGACACTGCGCAGCCGCGGATGCCCAGGGCCCGCACCCCGCCAATGGCGGCGGTGATGTCAGTAGTGGTGAAGGCCTTGTAGATGAAGTCGAGGTCAAGTACCTCGTAGAGGTGGTTGTGGAAGCGTGTCCCAATGTTGGTGGGACGGGCGGACAGGGAGATGCACAGGCTGGTGTCTTTAGTGATATCGCGCACGGCGACATCGTGCCACGACCCGGCCGTGCCCGGGGCGCTCTCGCGGCACTCAATGCGGACGACTCCATGTCGGACGGGGGCCCGGGGCGAGCCCGTACCCGCCCAGTGCCCGCCCAGGGTCTTGGCCGGCGCATTCGCGCGCATCAGGCCGAAGGCATTCGAAGGCACTGGACGGCATTGAAAGGCATTGAAAAACGCCTCGCCACCGAACTTTTCAGCCGATTGCGAGGCGTTGGCGCGCCCGAAGGGATTCGAACCCCCAACCTTCTGATCCGTAGTCAGATGCTCTATCCGTTGAGCTACAGGCGCATGTCGTTTCCGACAGAAAGGAACATTACCCTCACTACCCGGCAGCGACAAATCGACGGCCCGTGAGCCTGCGCACAGCGCCCGCGGTCGCCCTGCCCGCGGACCCGCTTCCGGCGCCTCGGCACCCGCCTCCCACACCCCGGCCCTGGCGCAGGCCGAGGGTTAGGCCTACGGGAACAGACCGGCCGACACACAGAACCCCGGGAGCCGTGCGGGCTCCCGGGGTCGGGTGGCGGAGATGGGGGGATTCGAACCCCCGAGGGGTTTTATCCCCAACTTTCTTAGCAGGAAAGCGCACTAGGCCACTATGCGACATCTCCATGCTCGGGTGAGCGGCTCGCGCGAACGAGCACTGGCAGCCTACCGGGCGGGCGCCGCCGCGGCAAACCTGACTCGCCTGCGATCCCGGCCACCCCGGGTCCGACGGCGACGGAGCGGGTGCCCCGGTCGGGCACCTCGGTGGCGGAGCGGGAGGGATTCGAACCCCCGGTGCGCCAGGCGCACAGCGGTTTTCAAGACCGCCACATTCGGCCACTCTGTCACCGCTCCACGGCCCTTGCGGGCAGGGCGAGACTATCACCCCGCCCGCGTCCGCTCCTCGCGCCCGCCCTTGCAGGCGGGGCGCGGCGGGCCACCCGGACGCCGTCGGCTCAGCCCCAGCTGAAGACGCCGCGCCGGCGCGGCTGGGCGCGCACGGGAACCGGGGAGGCGGGCTGGTCCAGGCGTCCCTCGGCGATCGCCTGGCCGAGGCACGGCCACACGGGCATGCGCGCCATGAGCGTCGCCTGCAGGGCGTGGTAGACGTCCGGGTGGCCGTCCCAGGTCCGCGTCGAGGGCTCGTTCGCCTGGCTGAGCTCGTGCGTCCACACGCCCGGCGACTCGATGAGGTACTGCTCGGCGTAGTCGACCCAGGAGCGGTAGCAGTGCTCGTAGTGCTCGACCTCGATCTCGCCGCGCCCGTCGTCGAGCAGCGCGCGGCGGATCGCGGCGGCGGCGCTGATGCCCTCGCACACCACCCAGTGCATGCGCTCGTGAATGATCGGGGCGCCGTCGAAGCCGGTGGTGTAGACGAAGCCGGGACCGCCGTCGACGCGCCAGCCGTCGGTACGGGCCCGCTCGAAGAGCTCCTCGGCGGCGTCGAGCATCCAGTCGGGCGTGGGCAGGGAGCGGTGCACGAGAGCCGCACGGGCCTGGACGGTCAGGCGCGCCCACTCCAGGCCGTGACCGGGGGTGACGCCGTAGGGGCGGAAGGGGTGCGCGGGCTGGTCCTTGTTGTAGTCGGGGACCGGGCGCCAGGAGGTGTCGTAGTGCTCGGGCAGGCGCCAGTCGTGGGAGCGGGCCTGGACGTTGACGGCGAAGTCGATGATCTGCACGGCGCGCGTGAGCCAGGTGACGTCACCGGTGACGTCGGAGGCGGCCAGGTAGGCCTCGACGGTGTGCATGGCGGCGTTGATGCCGCGGTAGTCCTCCGGGTCGGTGAAGTCGGCGGCGTAGGACTCGATGGGCATGCCGTAGGTGTCGTCCCACCAGTGGCGCTCCTGGACGGCGAGAGCGTCGCGCAGCAGCTCCTGGGCGCCAGGGCGGTCCGCGGCGGTGGCGGTGGCGGCGGCGAGGACGACGAAGGCGTGCTGGTAGCACTCCTTGCGTCCGTCGGGGTCGACGGGGACGCCGTGGCCCTCAGCGTCCAGGGCGTGCTCGACGGCGGAGTGCCACCCTCCGTTGACGTGGTCGCGCATGACGGTGCGCAGGGCGCGTACGCCGTGGTCGGCGTAGCGGCGGCAGCCCGGGATGCCCATGAGGACGCCCAGGGAGAAGGCGTAGGTCATGCGCCCGGTGATCCACAGCTCGACGGGGCGGGCCGTGTCCACGGTGCCGTCCGCTCCGATCCAGCCGAACCCTGCGGGCACGGAGGCGGTTCGCGCGTAGCGCAGCAGGGCGTGCGTCTCCTCGGACAGCCAGCGGTTGTGCTCGGGGGCGCCGAACCATCCCAGACCCATGACGATCTCCTTCGATGCGCGGCCCGACGACGGTGTCCGGCCTCCGGGGCACACCGTATCGCAGCGCCCGGCCCCCTTGTGCCCCTTCACACGAGCAAGGGACCCATAATGAGCGAGGACCGTCAGCCCTATCAGGAACGGACTCCAGGTATGCGCCCACACGCCTGCTCCCGCCCCGTGTCTCCCACGCGAGCGCTCATCCTCGAGTCCATCCGCAGGGCCGAGGGCGGGCTGACCCGCGCGCAGATCAGCCGCTCCACCGGGATCACCCCCCAGACGGTCTCGAACACCACCCGCGACCTGCTGGACGAGAGGCTGCTGCGCGAGACCGGAGTCATCCCGCCCGAGGGCGAGGGGCGCGGGCGCCCGGGGACCGTCCTGGAGCTCAACCCGTCCGGCGGATACGCGGCTGGCATCCACCTCGACCCCTCCGAGCTCAGCATCGTCGTCGTGGACCTGCTCGGCCGTATCGTCGCCGAGCACCACGGCCCGCTGCCGTCACCTGTCGAGGCGGACGCGATCGTCGCGCACGCGCACCGCACGGTGGAGGGGCTGTGCTCCCGGTCCGGGGTGCCGTCCGAGGCGTTGTTCGGCATCGGCCTGGCCGTGCCCGGTCCCGTCAACCACGAGGCGGGCACGACGTCGCCTCCGCTGCTTCCCGACCTCGGCACGGTCCCGTTGCGGCGCCTGCTCGCTGAGGCGACCGGCCACCTCGTGCTCATCGACAAGGACCTGCCCGCGATGGCCCAGGGGCACCTGTGGACCGGTGAGGCGCACGAGGGCGACACCTTCGTCCTGCTCTACATGGGTGCCGGCACGGGCATGGCCACCGTCATCGACGGCCGGGTACTGCGCGGGCAGACGGGCAACGCGGGCGAGACGATGCACCTTCCCGGCAACCCCTACGCCGGCAGCGCCGGCGACCACTTCCTCGGCGACTCCCTGAGCGAGCGGATACTCACGCTGCGGGCACGGGATCGTGGCATCGCCCTACCGTACCCGACCGATACCTGGGACCCTCGCCCCATCAGTGACAACCTCACGGCACTCATCGCTCTGGCCCACGACGGGGACCACGTGGCACGCACCCTGTTCGAGGGGGCCGGTGAGACCCTGGCGGCGACGACGCTGGCGGTCACCGAGGTCCTCGACATCTCGACGGTCGTCATGGCCGGCCTCGTGTGGGAGTCGGCTGCGGACCTCATGCTCCCGACGCTGCGCACGCGCCTGGCCGGGCACACCATCCACGGCGCCGCCCGTCCGATCTCGATCCGCACCTCGTCGATGGGCCGCAACGTGGGCACGATCGGTGCCGCGTGCCTCGTCCTGGAGTCCGTGCTCGGCACGACGTCACCCACCGTGAGGGACTGGTCCGCGCGACGCTCGTACGGCCCGCCCTCCTGGTGACAGCCCCTTTCCGACCGCGGGACAACAAGAATATAACGGAACGATAACGGGCCCACTGTGGCCGTTGACACTATTTTGTCCATCTGGTGCAGTTAATCGGTCCTGGTATCCAGAGTGGATGCCCCTCGGTGCAAAGGAGCTCCGGAGATGACCCCCACCCCTTGTCTGTCCCAGATCACCCCGAGCCGACGCATGCTGCTCGGCGGCGCCATCGCCCTCGCAGCGGCCGGCGCCCTCACCGCCTGCTCAGGCACGAGCAGCTCGTCGCGCAGCGAGAACACCCTGCGCGTCGTGTACCAGAAGACCGCTGCGTTCCAGCAGCTCGATCGCCTGCTCACCAAGGTCAAGGAGGAGTACGAGGCCTCCCAGTCCACAGTCACCATCGAGCTCATCCCCATCGAGGCGGAGCAGGACAGCTACTTCACCAAGCTCGCCCTCATGAACGGCTCGCCGGACACCGCCCCTGACATCATCTACGAGGACGCCTTCCAGATCCGCACCGACGTCGCGGCCGGCTACCTCCACCCGATCGACGAGTACGTCGCGACGTGGGAGGACTGGGACATGTTCCTCGACTCCGTCAAGGAGGCCGGCAAGGGCGAGGACGACAAGCTCTACGGCATCTCCCTGGGCACCGACACCCGCGGCATCTTCTACAACAAGAAGCTCTTCGCCCAGGCCGGGATCTCTGACACGTGGCAGCCCAGGACCTGGGACGACATCCTCCAGACCGCCCGCATCCTCAAGACCGCGCTGCCCGACGTCATCCCCTTCAACATGTACGCCTCCAAGGCCTTCGGCGAAGGAACCGCGATGCAGTCCTTCGAGATGCTGCTGTACGGCACACAGGACACCCTCTACGACACCGACACCAAGAAGTGGGTCACCGGCTCCCAGGGCTTCAAGGACGCACTGACCTTCCTCAAGACAATCTACGACGAGGGCCTCGCCCCCGGCCTCGACACGGCGCTCGACGCCAACATCGGCTCGCGCATCGCCACCGAGCTCCTGCCGCAGGGCCGGGTCGCCATGTGCGTCGACGGCTCCTGGCTGCCCGGCGGGTGGATCACCGGTGACAACGCCTGGCCGGAGTGGGAGGAGACCATCGGCTACGCGGCCATGCCCACACAGAAGGGCGAGGACCCGGGCTTCACCTCGATGTCCGGCGGCTGGGCCCTCTCCATTGGCTCCCAGACGAAGAACCCTCAGGCCGCCTTCGACTTCATCGCCCTCGCCCTCAACAAGGAGAACGCCCTGAAGTACTACACCGAGAACTCGCTCATCGCCGTCCGCTCCGACGTCGCCGAGATGGACGAGTACCTCACCGGCAACTCCTCCTTCGAGTTCTTCTCCGGCCTCGTGCAGTACACGCACTTCCGCCCCGCCACCCCCGACTACTCCCAGATCTCCGGCAGCATCCAGATCGCCTGCGAGGACGTCGTCACCGGCGGGGCCTCACCCGAGGAGGCCACCGCCACCTATGACAAGAGCCTGGTGGGCATCGTCGGCGACGACATGGTCCAGGCGGGCTGATGCACCAGCCACCCACCTGCGGTGCGCCGACGGCGGGAGGCACCTCCCGGCGTCGGCACACCCGCAGAGCACTCAGGCGCGAGCTCCCGCTCCTGCCCGCGACCCTCATGCTGCTGACCTTCATGGCCGGTCCCGTCGCCTACGCCTTCTACGGCGCCTTCACCAACCGCACCATGAGCGGGCACAAGGCGGTCAACCCCGACTTCGTCGGCGTCGACAACTACGTCTCCCTCCTCTCGGACCCCGACTTCTACACCTCGGTCCTGCTCACGCTCGCCTTCCTCCTCGGCTCGGCCATCATCGGGCAGAACGTCCTGGGCATGTTCGTCGCGGTCCTCATGCGGCACACACCCCGAAGCGTGTCCAGCGCGGTCGGCGCCTGCATCGTGGGGGCCTGGGTCATGCCCGAGATCGTCGCCGCCTTCGCCTGCTACGCCTTCTTCCACACCGACGGCACGCTCAACGCGATCCTCGACGCCATCGGCCTGGACGGCCCCGCCTGGCTCGTGACCTTCCCGATGCTCTCCGTCATCCTCGCCAACATCTGGCGCGGCACCGCCTTCTCCATGATGAACTACAACGCCGCCCTGGCGGACATCCCCCCGGAGATCAAGGAATCCGCCCAGATCGACGGCGCCGGCGCCCTCCAGTCCTTCTTCCGGATCTCCCTGCCGATCATCCGCCGCACCATCGCCACGAACCTCATGCTGACGACCCTGCAGACCCTGGGCGTCTTCACCCTCATCTTCGTCATGACCGGTGGGGGGCCGGGCACACGCTCCTCGATCCTGCCGGTGCTGGCCTACCAGGAGGCCTTCAAGTTCTCGCAGATCGGCTACGGCTCAGCCATCGCCACCGTCACGCTCGTCATCGGCGCCCTCTTCTCCATCGTCTACGCCCGCGTCCTCAGGCCGGAGGTCGAGTGACCATGAGCGCACGCAGCTCCTTCGGCGGCTCCGCCCGCCTCGCCTCACCCCGTGGCCGCGGCCTGCGCGTGACGGCCACAGCGGTCCTCCTGCTCGTCGGCCTCGCCTTCATCCTGCCGCTGGTCTGGCTCGTCCTGGCCTCCCTCGACGACGCCGCCACCCTCAGCGTGCGGATCCCCCAGGTCTGGACCGCCGACAACTTCACCGAGATCCTCACGCCCGAGCAGACCTTCCGGCCGCTGTGGAACTCCTTCGTCATCTCCCTGGGCACCGCGGCGCTCACGATCATCGTCTCGCTGCTGGCCGCCTACCCCCTGTCGCGCTACCGCATCCGTTTCAACAAGGGCTTCATGTACACGGTCCTGTTCGGCACGTGCCTGCCCATCACCGCGCTCATGGTGCCGGTCTACTCGCTCTTCGTCTCCTTCAAGCTGCTGGACTCCCTGGCGGGGACCGTCGTGTTCATGGCGTCGACGTCGCTTCCCATGGCGATCTGGATGATGAAGAACTTCATGGACTCCGTGCCCGTCTCACTCGAGGAGGCGTCGTGGGTCGACGGCGCCTCCGCCATGACCGCCCTGTGGCGCGTCGTCGTGCCTCTCATGAGGCCCGGCATCGCCGTCGTGTTCATCTTCGTCTTCACGGGGGCGTGGGGGAACTTCTTCGTCCCCTTCATCCTGCTGTTCTCCTCCGAGAACCAGCCCGCCGCCGTGGCTATCTACAACTTCTTCGGCATGTACGGCGCGATCGCCTACGGCAAGCTCGCCGCCTTCTCCATCCTCTACTCCCTGCCCGCGGTCCTGCTCTACGTCATCACACAGATGCGCCTGGGCAACAGCTTTGCCATGGCCGGCGCGGTCAAGGGCTGACAAGACAAGGACGTCACCATGACCCACTCCAACCCTGATCTCACTGAGCGCCGTGCTCACCGCATGCTCCACGAGCAGGTGCAGGCGGCCGTCTACGCCGAGACCCTCCCGCTGCAGCTGACCGCGTGGGAGGCGCCGGGGGAGCCCGTCGCCTTCGCCGAGGCCGTGGGCGCGAGCTACGCGCCGATGACCACCGGCACCCCCTGGGGGCTGCCGTGGGGCACGACGTGGCTCCACGCGACAGGCCGTGTCCCCGCCCACTGGCGTCATTGCGACGGCTTCGACGTCGAGCTCGTCATCGACCTCGGCTTCACCTCCACGCAGCCCGGCTTCCAGGCCGAGGGCCTGGTCCGGCGCCCGGACGGCTCCGCCGTCAAGGCGGTCAACCCGCTCAACCAGGCCGTGCCGTGGGCCAGGGAGCCCGACGCCGTCGACGTCTACATCGAGGCCGCCTCCAACCCCAACGTCCAGGGATCCGACCCCACGCTGCCCGGCGAGGGCAGCTACCGTCCCACCCTCCTGGGCCGGGTCGAGACCGCACCCAAGGAGCACCAGTACACCCTGCGGCGCGTCGACGTCGCCCTGCGGGACACCGAGGTGTGGGAGCTCGCCCAGGACCTCACCGTCCTGCTGCAGCTGGTCTCCGTGCTGCCGCCCTCCTCCGCCCGCCGCGCCTCGATCGACGTGGCTCTGGAGCGTGCGATCGACCGCATCGACCCCCGCAACGTGTCGGCGAGCGCCGCGGCCGCCCGCGCGGCGCTGGCCGAGGTCCTGGCCTCACCCGCCTCGGCCTCCGCGCACCACGTCATGGCCACCGGGCACGCCCACATCGACTCCGCCTGGCTCTGGCCCGTGCGCGAGACCAAGCGCAAGTGCGTGCGCACCTTCGCCTCGGTCCTCGAGCTCATGGACCACGACCCCGACTTCGTCTTCGCCTGCTCCTCCGCCCAGCAGTACCTGTGGGTCAAGGAGGAGCAGCCCGAGCTCTTTGAACGGATCCGCCAGCGCGTCGCCGAAGGGCGCTTCATCCCCGTGGGCAGCATGTGGCTGGAGTCGGACACCAACATGCCCGGCTCCGAGGCCATGGCCCGGCAGATGATCGAGGGCAAGACCTTCTTCATGGAGGAGTTCGGTGTCGAGACCACGGACGTGTGGCTGCCAGACTCCTTCGGCTACACCGGGTCCCTGCCGCAGATCATCCGCGGCGTCGGGTCCCGCTGGTTCCTGTCGCAGAAGCTGTCGTGGAACGACAGCGACACGATGCCGCACCACACCTTCGACTGGGAGGGCATCGACGGCTCACGCGTCCTGGCCCACTTCCCGCCCGTGGACACCTACAACGCCTGCCTGAGCGCCGCCGAGCTCGTCCACGCCGAGGAGAACTTCGCGGAGAAGGGCCTGGCCACCTCCTCGATCGTGCCCTTCGGGTGGGGCGACGGCGGTGGCGGCCCCACCCGGGAGATGCTCGCGGCCGCCGCCCGCTTCAAGGACCTTGAGGGGGTGCCGACCGTCGAGATCGCCAGCCCGAACACGTTCTTCGCCCGCACCGAGGAGGAGTTCGTCGACCGGCCGGTGTGGACCGGTGAGATGTACCTGCAGTTCCACCGCGGTACCTACACCTCCCAGCTGCGCACGAAGCAGGGTAACCGGCGCAGCGAGCACCTGCTGCGCGAGGCCGAGCTGTGGGCGGCGACCGCCGCCGTGCGCCAGGGCCTGGCCTACCCCTACGAGGAGCTCCGGGAGTGCTGGCGCACGGTGCTGCGCAACCAGTTCCACGACATCCTCCCCGGCTCGTGCATCGGCTGGGTCTACGACCGTGTCGAGCAGGAGTACGCCGAGGTCACGGCCGTCCTGGAGGACGTCATCGCCTCCAGCGCCCGTGCCCTGACCGGTGAGGGAGACCGACTCCTGCGGCTCAACGCCGCCCCGTCGACGCAGGACGGCGTCCCCTCCCTGGCCATCGGCGAGCCGGAGGCGCCGCACGGCTCGGTGAGCGTCGAGCAGGGCGAGTCCCTCGTGCTCGACAACGGGCTCCTGCGGGTGGTCATCGAGGCGGACGGGACGATCAGCTCCGTGCTCGACCGGGAGGCGGAGCGGGAGGTGCTGCCCCCGCAGACGCGGGCGGCGCTGCTCCAGCTGCACCGCGACGTGCCACGCCAGTGGGACGCGTGGGACATCGACCCCGAGTACCGCAACGTGGTGGAGGACGTCACCGCGGTGACCTCACTGACCGTCGCCCAGGAGCCGGGCTGCGCCCGCGTACGCATCGAGCGGCCTGTGGGGGAGGCGTCGACCCTGACCGAGGAGATCATCCTCCGCGCGGGATGCGCGCAGGTCGCCCTGTCCTTCGACATCGACTGGCACGAGCGCCAGAAGCTCCTCAAGCTGGCCTTCCCCGTGGACCTCATGGCCGCAGAGTCCACCTCCGAGATGCAGTTCGGGCACGTCGCCCGGCCCGCCCACCGCAACACCTCCTGGGACGCGGCCCGCTACGAGATCTGCGCCCACCGCTGGATCCACGTCGCCGAGCCCGGGTACGGCGTCGCCGTCCTCAACGACTCGACCTACGGGCACGACGTCACCCGCGGCACCGACGCGGCCGGCCGCCCGACGACGACGGTGCGCCTGTCCCTCGTGAGGGCACCGCTCTTCCCGGACCCGGAGGCAGACCAGGGCAGGCACAGGCTGTCGGTCGTGCTGCGCCCGGGCGCGTCGATCTCCGACGCCGTCCAGGAGGGCTACGCGCTCAACCTCGGCACACGGGAGGTCCGCGGCGCCCACGGCGTCGACCCGCTCCTTCGTGTGGACGGTGAGGGGGTCGTCGTCGAGGCGGTCAAGCTCGCTCAGGACCGTTCCGGCGACGTCATCGTGCGCCTGTACGAGTCACTCGGTGCCCGCACCCGCGCTCGGGTCAGCGCCGGCTTCCCGGTCGCCTCCGTCACCGCGGTGGACCTGCTGGAGCGGCCCTGCGACGACGTCGGGCTCACCCCCTGCGAGGGGCCGGAGGCAGGCGTCTCCTTCGAGATGAGGCCCTTCCAGATCATCACGCTGCGTCTGCGCCGCTGAGCACAAGAGCCCCGCGGGCCCGCCCCCGCTGACGGAGGTCGGGCCTGCGGGCGTGCCGGAACCGAATCGGGACCGAGGCGGACGCTCAGCGCCCGGAGGGCCAGGCCTCCTCCGCCTGCCTCAGGGCCCTGGCGGCATCGGTGTCGCCCTTGGCCCAGGCCACGAGGGCGTCCCACAGGGCGCGCGTGCCCACCTGGGAGGGCATCGTGTCGGAGGCGTCGAAGCGGATGACGGACTGGCGCGACTGGAGGATGTCGGAGGCCGCCTGGGCCACCGGCGAGGAGCCCTCGACGTCCCGGGCGCCGCGGTTGGCGGAGGCGACCCCACCCATGGAGACCCTCTCGGCGGCCCACTGGGCGCTCGTGAGATAGCTCATGACTGCGACCTCAGCCTCAGAGGTGCTGGCCTCGGCCCCGGCGCTGTCACCGTCCTCCCCGTCCTGCGGGCGCGCCACGAGGTCCACGAGGTAGTCGCCGCCCACGAGCACAGCGTCCTCGCCGTCGTCGATGGAGGGCAGCAGGAAGGTGGACACGCCCTGGGCCTGCGTGTCCTCGCCGTCGGTCACGACGGTGCCCTGCGGCAGGAGGGTCTCGAAGGAGCTGGAGGCGTGGAGCATGAGGCAGGAGCCGGAGACGAGCTGCTCGCCGACCTCCTCCACGGTGGTGGTGACGGCGCCCTGCCCGCCGCCGGCGACGTGGCCGTCGGTGAGCAGCAGCCGGTCGAGGGCGCTCAGGGCGGCGACGGCGCGGCGGTCGTCGAGCGGCACGCCGTGGTGGGCCCAGGCGTCGTAGGCGGCCGTGCCCTCGGTGGCGAGCAGAGCGTCCTCAAGCCAGTCGGACAGCGGCCAGCCGGTGTTGGGGCCGTCGGAGGCACCCAGGCACCAGGGGACGACGTCGCCCTCGGGGTGGTCCGCGGCGATCCGCTGGGTGAGGGAGACCAGCTCCTCCCAGCTCGTGGGGACCTCGTACCCGGCCTTGTCGAAGGCGGCGGGCGAGTACCACACGAAGGACTTCACGCTCGCCATGAGGGGGGCGGCGTAGAGGGTGCCGTCGACGGTCCCGGCCTCGGCCCACACGTGCTCCCAGCCGAGCTCGATGTTGGCGGCCACGGCCTCGGGCATCTGCGCCACGAGCCCCGCCCGGGCGAGCTCGGCGATGAGACCGGGCTGCGGGACGACAGCAAGGTCGGCGTTGGAGGAGCTCGGCGCCTCTGCGCCAGCCTCCGTGGCGGCCACGGTCTCCTCGTCGCCGCTGGGTGTCGGCGTCGCCGTCTGCGCGGCCAGGCTCGGTGCGGCGGTGCCCGTCGCCTGTGGCGTGGGGCTGGGCAGGGCGTCGCGCAGGCCCTGCTCCAGCGTGTCCGAGCCCTCCTGCACGACGGTGATCCCCGTGCACTCGGCGAAGGCGGCGAGGGAGGCGTCGAAGGCGGTCGCCTCCTCACCACTGAACGGGGTGGCGATCGTGACGGTGGTGCCCTCCGGGAAGCTCCCGTAGGTCTCGGCGAGCGCCGCGCAGGCGTCGTCGGAGCCGCCCCCGCCCCCGAGGCGCTCGGTGGCGCAGCCGACGAGGCCGACGGCGGCCAGGACCAGGGCGCAGGCGGTAGCAGCGGTACGGCGAGCGAGGGGACGACGGGCGGTGCTCATGGGTGCGGTTCCTCCGGCAGGGACGGGATGGCGGGGGTGACGCCGGAGCGCAGCAGGACGGCGTCGAGCAGGGCGGCACAGCCGTCGTGCCACACCGGCTCGGTGACGAGGTCCCCGACGACCTGGACCTCGGCGGGCGCTGAGCCCATAACGGCCCCCAGCCCGGCCCACTGGAGCATCTCGATGTCGTTGGAGCCGTCCCCGACGGCGATGGCGTGAGCGGCGTCGGTTCCCAGCCGGGTGGCCAGCGCGTCAAGGGCGGAGGCCTTGGTGATGCCGTTGGGGGCGACGTCGAGCCAGGCTGTCCAGCCGATGGCGTACTCCACCGAGTGCAGGCCCGAGCGCGCGACGCACTCGCTGAACCGGTTGACGGGCATGCCCGGGGCGCGCAGGATGACGCGGGTGACGGGCCGCGAGCGCAGGTCGTCGAGGCTGACGACCGTCTGGCGCTCGATGAGCTCGCCCTCGGGGAACAGCCGGGTGGTGCGGAAGCCGGAGTCGAGGTCCTCGACGGCGATGATGCCGTCGGGCACGGCCTCGCGCAGTGTGTCGATGGCAGCGCAGGGGTCGAAGGTGACCTGCTCGGCGATGCTGTAGCCCGCGCTCTCGGCAGGATCCATGCGCAGGGTCAGGGCACCGTTGGCGCACACCATCCATCCCTCGGTCAGGCCCACGTGCCGGGCGACGGGCACCGCCGCCTGGATGCCGCGTCCGGTAGCGATGACGACGTGGGCGCCGTGCGCTCTCAGCGCGTCGACGGCGGCGCGCACGCGCGTGGAGACCCGCCCGTCCATGTCGAGGATCGTGCCGTCGACGTCGAGGGCGACCACGAGGGACGGGCCGGCCACGAGGCGCTCGCCTCCCGGGTCGAGGCGCTCGAGGTCGCGGGCGCACCGGCGCACGAGGGCGGTGTAGTCGTCCTCAGGCAGGGGCCTGAGGGGGGCGTCGACGCCGTTGAGGAACTCGGTGGAGCTTCCGAGCCTGAGGGAGGCATCGGGGTCGGCGGCGGTCTCCTCGCAGGTCGGCAGGCGCGGCCCGCTGGGGGCGGGGACGCTGCTGACGGGCAGCGTCGTGTCCTTCAGGTGCGTGTCACTCACGGCGGTCGACGCTCAGGCGCGGGGCTCGATGACCTCAAGACCACCCATGTAGGGGCGCAGCCCCTCGGGGACGACGACGCTGCCGTCGGCCTGCTGGTTGTTCTCGAGGATGGCGACGATCCAGCGGGTGGTGGCGAGCGTGCCGTTGAGGGTGGCGACCGGGGAGGTCCGCCCGTCGCGCTTCTCGCGGATCGCCAGGCGGCGCGCCTGGTAGGTCGTGCAGTTGGAGGTGGAGGTGACCTCCATCCACCGGTTCTGGGTGGGCAGCCAGGCCTCGCAGTCGAACTTGCGGGCGGCGGAGGAGCCGAGGTCGCCGGCGGCGGTGTCGATGACCCGGTAGGGAAGCCCCACGAGCCTGAGCATCTCCTCCTCCAGGGCGAGCAGGCGCTCGTGCTCGGCGACGGCGTCCTCGGGACGCACGTAGGCGAACATCTCCGCCTTGTTGAACTGGTGGACGCGGATGATGCCGCGCGTGTCCTTGCCCGCGGCACCGGCCTCGCGGCGGTAGCAGGTGGACCAGCCGAGGTAGCGCAGCGGGCCGCCGGACAGGTCGAGGATCTCGTCGGTGTGGTACCCGGCGAGGGCCACCTCGCTGGTGCCGGTGAGGTAGAGGTCGTCCGCGGGCAGGTAGTAGATCTCGTCGGAGTGCTGGCCGAGGAAGCCGGTGCCTGCCATGACCTGGGGGCTGACGAGGGTGGGGGTGGTCATCGGGACGAAGCCGTACCTGGCGGACGCGTCCAAGGCGGCGGTCATGAGCGCGAGCTCCAGGCGCATGCCGGCGCCCTTGAGGTAGTAGAAGCGCGAGCCGCTGACCTTGGCGCCGCGCTTGGTGTCGATGATGTCCAGGCCCTCCCCCAGGGCGAGGTGGTCGGCAGGGGCCAGGCCCTCGGCGTCAAAGTCGCGGGGGGCAGGGCCCTCGTGCCGCAGGACGACGTAGTCCTCCTCCCCTCCGACGGGGGCGCCCTCGATGAGGTTGTCGATCTGGTGGGCGAGCTCGTCGAGGCGGGCGGCGGCCTCACCGGAGGCGGCCTCGGCCTGCTTGACCTGCTCGGCGAGCGTCTTGGCCCGCTCGAGCACCGCGGCACGCTCCTCGGGCGCCGCCTTGCCGACGGCGCGCGAGACGTTCTTCTGCTCAGCACGCAGGGCCTCGAAGGCGCCGAGCCGGGAGCGGCGTGACTCGTCCGCCTCGATGATGCGGTCAACGAGGTCGACGTCGGCTCCGCGGGCACGCTGGCTCTCGCGGTAGCGCTCAGGGTTCTCGCGGAGGTCACGCAGATCGATCATGGGGCCGAGTGTAGCCAGGGCGGGCACTGGCGGCGGTGTGGCCCCGGCCCGGAACCGCGCGACACGACCGACCCGATCTCTTATGTATCGGCTACCTACTCCAGGTGCTTCTATAATATGTTGCCATCCTGATCACAGTGATCAGTTGTCCGACAGCCGGGCTTGTACCACCCGCGCGGCAGCCGGACACCACCCGCGCACCAGTCCCACCCCATCGACAGGATCGCAGCCATGCCCACCTCCTCCCTACCCTCCTTCTCCCAGCTGCGCGCCTTCGTCGCCCTGTGCGACCACCAGCACTTCGGGGAGGCGGCCGCCACCCTCGGAGTGAGCCAGCCCAGCCTCTCCCAGGCCATCACCGCGCTGGAGAAGCGCGTGGGCGGCGAGCTCGTCGAGCGCACCACCCGGCGCGTGCTCGTCACGCCCCTGGGGCAGACGCTTCTTCCCTACGCGCGCGAGGCCGTGCTCACCGCCGAGTCCTTCAATGAGGCCGTCATCAACCAGGGCCAGGCCCTGACCGGAACGCTGCGCCTGGGGCTCATCCCCACCGTCGCCCCCTACCTCGTGCCCGTCATCCTCGAGGGCCTCGGGCGGGACCTGCCCCGGCTCACCCCCGAGCTGCGCGAGCTCGTCACCAACGACATCCTCGACCAGCTCAACCAGGGCCACCTCGACGCCGCCGTCATCTCCACCGACGTGCCGTTGCAGCGCGTGGCCTCCGTGGAGATGTACGACGAGCCCCTCGTCGTGCTCGTGCCCGCCTCCCACCCGTGGGCCGGACGCGAGGACGTCGTGCCCACCGAGCTCGACGACCAGCGTCTCCTGCTGCTCGACGAGGGCAACTGCCTGCGCGACCAGACCCTGGCCCTGTGCCAGCGCTACGGGAGCACCCCACCGGTCGCCGTCGCCACCACCCTGGCGACGGTGGCGACGATGGTCTGCCACGGCGTCGGCATCACTATCCTCCCCGAGGGCGCCCTGCGGATGCTCACCGGCCTGGACGGCTACGCCGTGGCCCGCTTCGCCGGCAAGCCCCCGGTGCGCCGCATGGGCCTGGTCCACCGCACCTCCTCCTCGCGCACCGCCGACTTCCACCGCCTGGCCCAGGTCATCACCGCGCTCGCCGTCGAGGCCGGGCTGCCGGTCATCCCCATGACCCACTGAGGCCCCTGCCTGCAGGGCCGTCCCCCCGCTAGGCTCCCCGTCATGACCCCAGGGACGCGTGACGAGGCACCGCCGGTCTGCGTCGTGCTCAACCCCTCCAAGCCGGCGGTCACCACCGAGCTCTGTGCGCGTCTGGCCTCCGCCCTGGCCGACGCCGGCTACGGCGAGCCCCTGTGGCTTGAGACGAGCCGCACGGAGACGGGGGCGACCCAGGCACGCCTGTGCGTCGCCTCCGGGGCCCGCCTCGTGCTCGCCGTCGGCGGTGACGGCACCCTGCGCTCGGTGGCGGCGGGGCTGGCGGGCACGGACACGGCCCTGGGCATCATCCCGCTGGGCACCGCCAACCTCGCCGCCCGCAACCTCGGCCTGCGCGTGAGCGACCTCCGC
The DNA here is from genome assembly GCA_937926195.1 of uncultured Actinomyces sp. Taxonomy (GTDB): domain Bacteria; phylum Actinomycetota; class Actinomycetes; order Actinomycetales; family Actinomycetaceae; genus Actinomyces. The sequence goes on along the minus strand of CALEXZ010000042.1, from coordinate 13,675 downwards.
TCACTCATCGCCGCGGCCGTCCACGGGCGCCCCCGTCCCGTCGACCTGGCCTGGGTGAGCACGGACCCGGCCGACGGCGACCTCACGGACCTGCTGGAGGAGCCCGGGGAGGGGTGGGCCCGGCCCACGCTCGGCGCCGAGCACGCCTGCCTCGTCGTGGCCGGCATCGGCTTCGACGCGGGCCTGGTGGCCTCCACCCGCCCCAGCCTCAAGGCCCGTCTCAAGTGGGGCGCCTACGCCCTGGCGGCCGTCGAGAACCTGTCCGCGCCGCGTATGGACCTCGTCGTGTCCATCGGTGAGGAGCCCGCGCAGCCGTGGGTCGAGGCCGTCAGCCCGCTGCGGCACCTGGAGCGTCTGAGCGCCCGCACCCTGCTCGTGGCCAACGGTGGGCGCCTGCCCGCGGGCATCGTCCTCATGCGCGAGGCGACGATGCACGACGGCGTCCTCGACGTCGCCGCCATCGACACGGTCGGGGGCCTCGCCGGGTGGACCTCCCTGGCGCGCCAGGTGCTGCCGCCCTACGCGGCGACCTACACGCGGCCGGGGCGGGCGCTGGGGCGCGTCGAGCTGCGCCGGGGGCGCGACGTCGTCGTACACACCGCGGCGCCCGCGCTCGTGCAGGTGGACGGGGACCTGCTGCCCCCCACGCGCGGCATGCGGGTGCGGGTGCAGCCCGGTGCCGTGCGCGTCAACCTGCCCGAGGGCTACGCGGGCTGAGCCCGGCGGCGACCCCGCGCCATCCCCGAGACCGACCGTCAGGCGCCGCAGCGCGCCCGGCCACGAGGCTCCCGGTCACAGGACACCCAGCCGCAGAGCGCCCCCACCACGGGGACCGGTCTCAGAGGGTGTGGCCGTCCAGGACGTCTCGCACCCAGGCGCGCGCCACCACGAAGTCCTTGTCGCTGGTGCCGGCCGGCACGATGACGGGGCGCGCGTCCAGACGCGGGTAGGAGCCGAGGAAACGCACCTGCGGGCAGGTGCGGTGCAGGCCGATGAGGGCCGCCTGGACGCGCTCCTCGCGGATGTGCCCCTCGATGTCGATGGAGAAGCGGTAGCGGCCCAGGGAGTCGCCCGCCGGCCGCGACTCGATGCGCGAGAGGTTGACGCCGCGGGCGCTGAACTGCTCGAGCATGCCCAGCAGGGCACCGGAACGGTCGTGGGGCAGCTGGACCTGGAGCGTCGTCTTGTCGGCGCCGGTGGGCTCCCCCACGCGCCCGGGCCGGGTGACCTTGACGAAACGGGTGACGGCCCCGGCGTTGTCCGCCACGCCCCCGGCGATGACCGTCAGCCCGTACTGCTCGGCGGCCAGCGGGTTGCACAGGACCGCCTCAAAGCCGAGTGCCACGGAGCCGTCGCTGTCCGCGAGCGCCTTGGCGGGGGCGGAGGTGGAGGTCCCGGCCACGTAGACGGCGTCGGGAAGGTTGCGGTGGATCCAGCCGCGGCACTGCGCCCAGGCGTGCGGGTGGGTGGACACGGCGTGCACGTCCTGCAGGCGGGTGCCCTCGCGCCCGGCGAGGACGAAGGTGATGGGCACGGCCACCTCGGCGGCGATGGTGAGCGGGGCCCCGGCGACGAGGTTGTCGATGGTGGCGTTGACACCGCCCTCGATGGAGTTCTCGATGGGAACGACGGCGGCCTCGGCCTGGCGCTCGCGCACGCGGTCGAGGGCGGTGGGCACGTCCTGGCAGGGGTCGAGCTCGACGTCGACCGGGGCGACCTGCCGCAGAGCCATCTCGGTGAAGGTGCCGGAGGGCCCGAGGAAGGCCCAGCGCTGGGCGGTGGTGGAGGACGTCATGCCCCGAGGCTAACGGCCGGGCGGCCGGGCGCGCTGGGAGTGCCTGCCTGACGAGAGGCCATACCGTGACCTTCGACACATCTTGTTGTGGGGGCCGTAGGGTGGGGGCATGAGTGAGCAGAGGTCCCGCCGCCAACGCCTCATCCGCCTGGGAGTGTCCTCGCTCATCCTGCTCACGGTGCTGGGCATGGTCCTGGGGATGGTCGGCACGGCCCTGGCCGCACCGTCCACAGCGCCGCCCGGCCCCACCGGTTCCGCCAGGCCCACAGACCCCGTCGCCTCCGCGCCCTTCGCCACCCCGACGCCGCGGCCCGCCCCCGTCATCCTCATCGCCACGACACACCTGAGCTGGGCACAGCTCCTGGCCGAGCCCTCCGACCCCGCCCAGGCCCAGGACCTTGCCGAGACCCTGCTGGGCATGGCCTCGGCGGGCGCCGTCGCCAACCTCGTCCAGCGCACCGTCTCAGAGGTCACCTGCCCGGCGGACGCCTGGCTGTCGCTGTCCGCGGGCGCCCGCACGAGGGCGCTGCCCACCTCCCCCGCCCCCGGGCAGGGCTGCGCCTGGCCGTCCAGCTGGTCCGACGCCGTCGCCACCTCCCAGGAGGCCGGGTACGGCGCTCGGCCCGGGTCCCTGGCGGACGCCCTCGCCCGGGCGGGCCGGAGCACGCTCGCGGTCGGCGAGGGCGCCTCGCTCATGCTCACGACCTCCGACGGCGTCGCCCCCGACACGGCGCCCACCCTCGCGCAGGCGGCCGAGGCCGGGCTGGCGGACCTCACCGTCGTCGACGCCGCCGACCCGCAGGTGCTGCTGACCTCCCTGCGGCTGGCGGCCTCGGTCGAGGGGGCGCGCGTCGTCGTCGCCTCCATCGCGGACCCCACGGACCCGGGCCCTCAGGTGCTGCTCCTACCTGCGGGCACCACCGGCGCCGAGGACCCCGTCTTCGGCCCCGCCCGCCCGGCGGGCGCACCGGGCGAGGAGGCCGGGGCCCTCGTCGCCTCCCCGTCGACCCGTCGCGCGGGCCTCGTCCAGCTGGCCGACCTGTCGGCCACCGTCCTGGCCGCGCTGGGCGCCCAGGTGCCACCGGAGATGACCGGCAGGGCGCTCACCCTGCCCGCCGTCTCCCCCGCCGTCGGGACCCCGCCCGCAGGTGCTCACCGCGCGCCCGTGCAGGCCCTGGCGGACGAGGCCCTGCACGCCAAGGCCTCGCAGATGACGACCCTGCCGGTGGGCGGTGCTCTTGCGATCGCGACCCTGGCCTGTCTCGCCGCGGCGGCCGCGAGCCTGCGTGGCCCGGCGGGCAGGCGGCGCCTGCGCGGCACGGGCCTGGCGGCCGCCTGGGTGGCGGCGCTGCCGGTCGGCGCCTGGCTGGGTGCGGTGCTCCCGTGGTGGCGGGCGGGCGCGAGCGCCGCCAACGAGCCGGGCTGGCAGGTGGTGCCCGCCGCCCTGGGGGCGAGCGCGGTGAGCGCCCTCGTCTTCCTCGCGGTCCTCCACGGTCTCGTCGTGGTCAGCACCGGGATGTACGAGCGGCTGGCGCAGCGCTCGCACCGCTCCGAGGCCGACTCCGCCGCAACACCCCCTCCTCGACTGGGTCCGCTCACCCTGCCCGCTCGCACCGGGACCCCGGTGCCCGCGCTGATCACCGTCCTCCTGCTCGCAGGGGCCACCGCCGTCGTCCTTCTGGCCGACGGCGCCGCCGGGGCCCGCCTGGGCTTCAACGGCGTGCTGGGCATGAACGCCGTCGTCGCCGGACGCTTCTACGGCCTGTCGAACACGGCCTTCGCGCTGGGGGCCGCGGCTCTCGTCGTCGCCGTCGGGGCCGCGGCCGGGACCCTCGTGGAGGCACAGCCCGCTGCCTGGCAGCGGCGCGCGGCGGCGCTCGTCGGCGTCGGGGTCCCCGGTCTGGTGGCGCTCGTGGTCGTCGGACTGCCCTCGCTGGGCACCGACGTCGGCGGCGCGCTCACGCTCGTGGCGGCCCTCACGTCCCTGACGGTCGGCCTCGCGGGGGGCCGCATCACGTGGTGCCGGTGGATCGGCGTGGGCGCCGTCGCGGTGGCGGTCGTGGGCGTCTTCGGCGTCGTGGACCACGTGACGGGCTCGGGCACGCACATGGGCCGCTTCGTCGACCAGCTGCAGGACGGGACGGCGGCGACGACGATCCGTCGCAAGGCGCTGGCGCTGGTGGCTCCCTTCATGTCCTCACCGGCGGCACTGGGGGCCCTCCTCGTCGCGGCCGCGGTTATCGCCACGGCGTGGTGGTGGTACGCCCGCGAGCGCCGGGCCTGCCAGGAGGGTGCGTCCCGCTACGCGTCGCTGGACGTGCGGGGACCGGTGCCCGGCTGGCTCGTCCCGGTGCTGCGGTCCCTGCTGGTGCTCGTCGTCGTCGAGGTGCTCGTCAACGACTCCGGGGCGTCCATGGCGGTGCTGTCCGTCTCCTGTGCGGCGCCGCTGCTGCTCGCGCTCGGCTGTGCGCACCTGCGCTCGCGCGCGCTGAGAGCACGCACTGAGAGCACGCGCTGAGAGCACGGGCGCGCTGGGTGGCGTGGCTAGGTCCGCTCGGTTCCTGCTCAGCGCTTATCCAGCGCCCAGCTGGGGCTCGCTCAGTTACCGCTCGACATCTGCTCAGTGTCCGTGCGGTGCCCGTTCAGCGCCTGCTCAGTGCCCGCCCGGTGCCTGCCCGGTGCTCGCCGTCGGGGGCAGGGCGCGGTAGGCGTGGAAGGGCGACTGGGCGCGGATGGTGTCCTCGTCGAGGCTCCTCACGCGACGTCGGCGCAGGCGGCGGGCGGCAATGGCCCGCAGGACGTCACGGTACTGGGAGGCCCGGTGCATGACTCCCGCCCGGTCGTTGCCGGTGACACGGTGCGTGATGTCGCAGGGGACCTCGATGACGGTGAGCCCCGCGATGAGCACGTCGATGCTCAGCGCGACCTCCACCCCCCAGCCGGTGGCGAGCGGTGCGGCCGCCTCGTAGGCCTCGCGGGTGAGGCAGCGCTGACCCGACAGCGGGGCGACGGGGGCCCACCCGGTGGCGTCGGCGATGGCTCGCCTCGCCGCGCGCACGACGCGGCCGCGGCCGCCCGCACCCGCCTGCTTGGGCGGCACGGCGACAGACATGTCGGCGACGCCGTCAAGCACGGGGGGGACCAGCTCGGCGCACGCGGCGGCCGAGTCCCCGAGGTCGGCATCGATGAACAGCAGGAGACGGGAGGGGCCGTCGGAGTAGTCGCGCATGCCGACGATGCCAGCCCCGGTCTCCATGGCTGAGGCCTTGCCGCGGGTGACGGAGTGGCGCACGGTGACGGCACCTGCGGCGCGGGCGTAGTCCTGGGTCTCGTCAGTCGAACCGTCGTCGACGACGACGACGAGGTCGACGCGGGGGATGGCGCGGCAGGCGCGGACGGTGGCGGCGATGCGCGCCGACTCGTCCCTGGCCGGGATGACGACGGCGACCCGCTGGTCCGGGCGGTCTGACGAGCTCACGACACCAGGGTATCCACTTCGGCCCCGGAGGTCGGACCTACAGGCCGACGGGCAGGTCTGCCCGCACCATCGGCCCTGCGCCCCGGACGCCGGGGGCGGCGACGGGCATGGCGCCTGCCGGACGACATCTCGCAGAAATCCGCAGAAATGACAGACGTACGTCATGCCTTCGATCACAGATGGGTGACATCGTGTCGTGCGAGGCTGGGCCTGCGGGCCCGTCAACGGCGCCGGGCTCGCCCCGTTCCCGTGCGTGTCTGCTCCCGGCACCCCGCAACCCGCCCCGCTCAGCCTCTCAGGCCGTGGCGGGCCGGGCGGCCCGCTCACCGGGCGGATCGACGTCGAGCAGGCGGCGACGGGTGCGCCGGTAGGCGGGAACGAGCAGAGCGACGGCGCCGACCCAGGCCAGGGGCTCGGAGGCGCACACGCCGAGGTAGCCGAGCACGTCCCCGAGCCAGATCGCGACGACGACGCGCATGACGAGCTCGGCCAGACCCGAGTAGAAGGGGGCGCGCATTTTGCCCAGCCCCTGGAGGACTCCGCGCAGGACGTAGAGGATCCCGAGGATCCAGTACGTGAGGGAGAACATGATGACGGCCTGGGCGGAGAGGCTGACGACCTGCTCGGAGCCGTCACCGACGAAGACGCGCGACAGCGGCACCGCCGTCGGCACGAGGAGGAGGGCGAGGACGAGGGAGGTGACGACGGCCAGGACGTTGCCCTGGCGCACACCGACCCTCACCCGGTCCACGCGCCGCGCCCCGAAGTTCTGGGCCGCGTAGGTGGACACGGCCAGACCGATGGAGGACAGGGTCGAGTTGGCCAGGCCGTCGATGCGGATGGCGGTGGTGAAGGCCGCGATGGCCTCGGAGCCGAGCCCGTTGAGGCGCAGCTGCACGGCGACGACGCCGATGGCGATGATCGACATGTTGAAGCCCAGGGGCAGGCCCATCCTCAGGTGGTGGCGCAGCTCGGCCCGCGTGACCCTCCAGTCCTGTCGGCGCAGGTGGAAGACGGGGAAGCGGATGCGGATCCACCACAGGCACAGCAGGGCGCTGATGACCTCGGCGACGGCCGTGGCGTAGGCGGCCCCCTCGACGCCCATGCCCAGCCCGGCGATGAGCACGACGTCGAGGACGATGTTGAGCGCGGAGGCGATCGCCAGGAAGACGAGCGGGGTACGCGAGTCGCCGACGGCCCGGATGATCGCCGACAGGTAGTTGAAGGCGACGATGGCGAAGGTGACGGAGAAGAAGACGAGGCCGTAGCTCACCGCGTCGTCCATGATCTCGGCGGGGGTGCGCAGCAGCAGGAGCAGCGGCTTGAGCAGCACGGTGCCGATGACCGTGAGGATGACGGTGAGAGCGACGGACACGAGGGTGCCCGCGGCGACGGAGCGGCGCACGGCCACCTGGTCCTGGGCGCCGTAGGCCTGGGACAGGGGGATGGTCAGGCCGCTGGTCACGCCGAAGGAGAAGCCGATGACGAGGAACAGCAGGACACCGGTAGCGCCGACGGAGGCCAGCGGCAGCACGCCGAGGAACCGCCCGACGACGATGGTGTCGGCGAGCTGGTAGGCCTGCTGGATGATATTGCCCAGGACGAGGGGGACGGTGAAGGCGCCGATGACGCGCCAGGGGGTGCCTTCGGTGAGCGGGGTGGCCATGGACTCCTCGGACGGGGGTGGCTGGGCGTGGGGACGGTCGCCCAGCCTATTGGTCTTCCCGGTCGTTTTCCTCCCGAGACGGTGCGAGCCTGGTCTCCTGACCGGCGTCCCGGGCTGCCGCTCCCGCACCCGTCGGCCGCTCCCGCACCGCCCGGCGCTCCCGCACCGCCCGGCGCGCCTGCGCCGCCCGGCCACGGCGCGGCGCCCTCAGGCGAGACGGCCCCCGTCCATGGTGAGGACGCGGTCGGCGACGCGCTCGGCCTCGGGCTCGTGGGTGACGACGAGGACGGCGGCGCCGTCGTCGGCGGCCCGGCGCAGGAGGGAGAGGACGACGGCGACGTTCTCACTGTCGAGCCCGGCCGTGGGCTCGTCGGCCAGCAGGGCGCCCGGGCCCATGAGCAGGGCGCGGGCGATGGCCAGGCGCCGCAGCTCGCCGCCGGAGAGCTCCTGCGGGTGCTGCTCGGCCAGGGCGGTGAGCCCGACATCCTCGAGCAGCGCGGCCGCGCGCTCCACCGGGGGCTCGGCGTCGCCGTGGATGACGGCGGGCAGCAGGACGTTCTCCAGGACGGTGAGAGAGCGCAGGGCGGCGTGGCCCTGGGGCACGAGGCCGATGCGCTCGTTGCGCAGGTGTGAGCGCTCGGGCTCGCTGAGGGCGTAGAGGTCCTGCCCGTCAACCTCGACCGTGCCGGCCGTGGGGGTGAGCAGACCCGCGAGCATGGTCAGCAGCGTCGACTTGCCGCAGCCCGAGCGGCCGGTGACGACGGTGAGGCTGGAGCCCTCGAGCGTGAGGTCCGTGGGGGCGACGGCGGTGAGCACGGCGCTGGAGCGGGCGGAGCGGGGGAAGTCCTTCGTCAGGGACCGGGCCCGGATCGTCATGCCACTGGTCTTCATGTCACTCGCCCTCCTTGAGCACGAGGCTGGGGTCGACGCGGTTGAGTCGGATGAGGCTGGCGCCCGCGCTCAGCGCCGCCGCGATGACGGCACCGCCGAGGGTGGCGCCGCCGGTCAGGGCCACGGCGCCCGGCCCCGGCAGGACGAGGCCCACGCCGAGGGACTGGCCGATGGCGGTGGCGAAGGAGCCGACGACGACCCCGGCGAGGAGGGTGCCGGCGAGCGCCCCGACGAGGTTGACGATGACGGCCTCGGCGACGACGGTGCGGCGCACGGCGTCCCGGCCGGCCCCCAGGGCGGTGAGGGTGGCGAGCTCGCGGCGGCGCTCGTGGACGACGAGGGCGTAGACGAGGACGGTGACGGCCAGGCCCAGCCCCCAGATGAGGGCGACGATGACGGTCACGGCCTGCGCCGCGCGGTCGAGGGAGGCGGCGATGCCGGAGACCATCCCGGAGGCGGTGGTGACGGTGACGCCGTCGACCTGGTCACGGATGGCGGCGGCGACGGCGTCGGGGTCGGCGCCGTCGGCGACGTCGACGGTGACGGCGGAGACGACGTCGTCGGCGTCGACGTAGCCGTAGCGGTTGAGGTTCTTCTCGAAGGAGGCCTGGAGGACCGCCCCGAAGGTCTCGCGGTTCATGTAGACGGCGTTGTCGAGGCTGGTGCCCGAGGGGGCGAGCTGGCTGACGATGCGCAGCTCGCGGCCGAAGAGCGAGATGGTGCCGGACTCGAAGACGGTGACGTTGGCGCCCACGACGACCTCCATGGCGCCAACGCCGTCCTCCCCGTCGGGCAGGGTCTGGGCGATCCACGGCTGGATGGTGAAGTCGGTGGCGGGGTCGAAGGCGATGAGCTGGAGGCGGGCGGAGCAGCAGGAGGCCTTGGCGGAGGCGAGGTAGAGCTGGGCGGAGACGCGCTGGACGCCGTCGACGGCGGCGACCTGGTCGACGACGGCGGCGTCCATGTAGAAGTAGTCGGGCTCGGTCTGGGTCAGGGCCTGCTGGGGGTTGAAGCCGGTGCCGGTGTCCGCGGGGGTGACGATGATGTCGGCGCCCAGGCGCGCCTCGGCCAGGCCCAGGCCCTGGCGCACGCCCTGGATGATGAGTCCCCCGCCAAAGGCGGCGACGGCCATGAGGGTCGTCAGGACGAGCAGGGCGGTGGTGCGGGCGGGGTAGCCGCGCAGGTTGCGCCACGGCAGGGTCCTCATGGTGAGCATGCGTGTTCCTCCGGTGGTGTCAGGTCAGGAGCGCCTGGCCGTCGTCGGCGCGCACGGCGCGGGCCAGGGCAAGGCGGGTGCTGGCGGCGGCGGTGAGCAGCGTAGTAGCGACGGCGGCCCCTCCCGTAACGGCGAGCGTGACCGCGGTGGGCGTGCCGCCGGGCAGGGCATCGTCGGCCAGGAGCAGGGCGAGGGCGGCGCAGGTGGTGCCGGCCAGAGCGCCCACGGCGTGCACGAGCAGCGCCTCGCGCGTGAGCACGCGGGCGACGGCGCGCACGCTGGCGCCGACGGTGCGCCACACCCGGACCTCCGGGCGGCGCTCGTGCATGAGCAGGGACTGGGCGACGGCGTGGGCGGCCACGAGCAGGCCCCAGGCCAGGACGGTGGCGCCGAGGACGAGGCCGCCGTGGGCGTGGGCTGCGGCGGCGGTGGAGACCAGGGCGGCGTCGGTGTACTCGGCGGTGACCTTGCGGACGTAGACGTTGACCCAGCCGGCGACGGAGGCGGCGTCCTCACGGTCGTGGAGGGTGAGCAGGGCGGCGGAGTAGCTCGTGTCGGGGTCGAGGCCCGCGTAGGTCGTGTCGCCCGCGGCGGTGGCGGCGTCGAGAAGCTCCCGGACGGTGTCCGTGCTGGCCAGGACGGCGTCGTCGAGCCGGGTCCCGGTGGCGCCCAGGTGGGCGGTGACGGGCCAGTCGCGACCCCACAGGGTGATAGTGGCGGGGTCGTGGAGCCGGGCGGCGACGTTGGCGCCGAGGGCGACGGTGCCGGTGGCGGGGTCGGCGTCGGGACCCTCGTCGAGCCAGGCGGACAGGACGGTGTCGGTGGCGGGCTCGTAACCGACGACCCAGGCCGCCTGGCCGTCGCTCAGGGTGGTGGTCAGGTAGAGCTGGTGGGTGACGACGGCGATGGCGTCGTTCTGGGCCAGGCGCTCCAGGGCGGTGCGGTCGCGCTGGTAGTCGACGGGGGTGCCCAGGACGGTGAGCTCGTTGTCGGGCACCTGCTGGCGGCCCGCGGCGGGGTAGACGATGACGTCGGCGCCCAGGCGCTGCTCGGCGAGCCGCAGCTCGGTGCGGGTGCCGGCCAGCAGGGTGAGTCCGGCCATGAGGCAGGCGGCCTGGGCGAGGGCGAGGGCCAGGAGGATCGCGCTGCGGGCGCGGTGGGCGAGGGCGTTGCGGGCGGGGACCGCACGCAGGGTGAGGGGCCGGGTCACGGGCGCGGCTCCCGGCTGCCCGCGGGGGTGGTGACGGCTGGGGTGGTGGGGACGAGGGCGGGGGTGGCGGCGCCGGAGACCGTGGCGGTGGAGACCGTGGCGGCGGTGGGGACCGTGGCGGCGGTGGGGACGAGGGCGGTCGCCGGGGACGACGCCCCGGAGGTGAGGCTGAGCCACAGGGCGGGGCGCACGCCGAGCTGGGCGTCGCAGGCGATGCCCGCGGTGGCGGGCACGCCGGCGGCGGAGACGTACTGGGCGGCGTAGTCGTCACCCCCGGGTGAGCGCAGCCACCAGTCGACGTGGCCGTTGCCGTCGGTGTACAGGGCGTCACCGGCGACGGCGTCGGAGGCGCTGGCCTGGCCGGACCACTCACGGTCCCAGTCGGTCGACAGGTAGATGACGGCGTCGGTCTCGCTCAGGGCCATGACGCGGTCGGTGGTGGGGGCGCCGCCGTCGGTTCCGGCGACGGACTGGGCCGGGTTGTCCAGGAGCGTGGGCTGGACGAGCTCCTGCTCGGCCGGGGTAAGGGCCTGGGTGAGGAACTCTGTGTTGAGCCAGGCACGCAGGTCGGAGTCGGCCCAGGTGACCGGCTCGAAGGGCACGTGGTGGTAGGGGCGGGCGGCGACGACGTCGGCGGTGAGCAGCAGGAGGCGGTCGTCGATGCGGTCGAGGACGATCCACGTCAGGGGCTCGGGGCCGTTGGCGGCGTCACCGTCCTGCTCCCAGGTGCCGAGGGTGACGACGTCGCCCTTGTGGGCGGAGGCGTAGTCGCTCCCCGGTGCCCGGGCGCAGGAGGCCAGGGCGCCGGGGAGCGCGAGGGCGAGGACGGCCGCGACGACGGCGAGGCGCAGGCGTCGGCTCATCGACCCTGAGGGCGTGGGCTCAGGCCGCGGCAGGAGCGGGGGCCACGGACTTCTTGGTGCCGCGCAGGGTGACGGCGAGGCTGGCGACGCCGGTGGCCGCGATAAGGCCGCTCATGATGCGGGCGAAGGGCTGGAAGACGGTGTGGCAGCGCATGGTCTCCATCATGCACAGGGGGCAGATGACCCCGGGGGTGAGGAAGACGACGACGGCGCCGACGACCCCGAGGGCCTGGAGGGCAAGGCGCAGGGAGCGCTTGGGGACGAAGGCGCTGGCGCCCAGGACCAGGGCGAGGACGGCAGCTCCGGCCGTGACCTGGTTCTGGCAGTCGTGGCACCGCATCCAGCTGCCGTCGGGCATGGGGTCGCATGCGGAGAAGACAGTGTTGGCACCGACGACGAGGAGCGCGGACAGACCGGCGGCGGCGAGCGGGAGAGTGCGGGTGATCTTCACGAGTGTCCTTGGATATAGCGTCCGAGCAGGTTGACACCAGCAAGTTAGTCTTCCCTAAGTCACCGAGTCAAAGGTCGAGACAGGGCGTCAGCACCCGCGCTGCGGTGCGCAGGGGACGGCAGGGGCGGGGTGGTGACGGGGCGGGGTGGTGCGGAGGTGGGTCAGGCCCCAGCGCCAAGGAGGTACTTCCTCTTGCGGCTCTGCGGTGGCGCGGTCGCCTCAACCAGCCCCTGCTCGACGAGGTCGCGAAGCAGGGCGCGCAAGGCGCCCAGGCTCTTACCGGTCGCCTCTGCGATCTCGTGGATGGACCGAGGCTCGTCAGGCCGGAGAACCGCCAGAACCTCACGTTGGGCCTCTCCGGTTGTGCGCAGCTCGCGACGACCAGCAAGGACGTAGGGTCCGTCGCCGTCACCTACGAGGATGCCGTCGATTGCGAGCGCAACGAGGACCTCACGACAGTCGTCAGAGTCGAGACCGAGATTCTGACGTAGGTCCTCCACGCTGACATGTCCTACACGGCGAGCAAGCGCAAGCGCAACGTTCTCATGACGACTGCGCCCGAGGGCACCAGGAAGATCTGAGAGCCACGCGTCGACCTGCGGGTCCAGAAGTCCGAATCGGTCGAGACGCACCACGACGTGGTCAACGCCAGACGCGCTGTAGTCGGGTGCAGGCAGGCCCTGCTCGCGCATGGCGGCGATCATTCGCGGGACGCCGGAACCCTGCTGCTCAGCAACGGTGGAGCGACCATCGTCAAGTGGAACGAGGGCGAGAAGCCGAGCAAGGGCCTGGTTACGTGCCTGGGACCGCCCGTCCGCGACGTTGTTCTTGGTCTTGTCGCCCCAGAACCCTCCAGGACTGGTGACCTCCACCCGGTCCGGGTAGACGTCGACAGCGACCTGCTGCCCACGTACCCAGTGCGAGTAGTCGCGGTGCATCACGGCGTTCGTGATGGCCTCACGAAGGACCTCCTCAGGAATCTCCGGGAGGTCGCGTCCCCCTGTACCGTCGACGACTCGGTGTACACGCAGGTTACGCAGGACGGCAGCAACCGCGTCCTGGATCATCCGAGGCAGCGGACCGTCACAGTTCTGGCGGTCGACAAAGCGGACGGTCGGGTCCTGCGACTTGTTGACGCCCGGATGCACAGCAACGTCGACAGTGATCTGGGGATACTCCTGCTGGGGGTAGGCGCCGAGAACGAGGTAGCCGGCAAGGGTCACCCGACCGTCGCGAGCGAGAACATTGATCCGCTCCAGCGCCCCGGCGACATCGTCTGGGGCAATGCCCTGGAGCGCCTGCGAACGTCCTGCTCGAAGCGCACCCAGAGCTCTGGACACCCCCTCCTCAGAGAGGTCGGCGAGAGTCGCACCGTCAACAGCCTCGCGATCGGTCCCGTCCAACTGGTTCTGGGTGTGCAGGAGGTAGACCTCGTAGGGAGTCAGGTGCACGTCCGCGTCGTCAATGCGCTTGTAACTGCCGCGCTCGACACCTTGCTCATAGACATAGCACGGCTGTGCGACACCAGGCCCGGGCCTGAGGGGCTCGACGGTCAGGATAACGACGTCGCCGCCGTCAACGTTTCCTCGGTCGATCTCATAGTCGGGAACCGGCTGCACCTTGGGCCTCTCGCCGGGCGCACGCGCGAGACCGTGACGCAGAGCACTCATGATCGAGGACGCCTGGAAGCCCGGGGTTGGAGCGAAGCCGTTGCGCTCGTCAAGACCGAGGATGACGACGCCTCCGTCAGTGTTAGCGAACGCCGACACTGTCTGCCAGACGGTCTTGCTCAGCCCTCCGGCCGCAGCCTTGGCTTCCACACGGCCATCATCAGCACCCTGACGTCGCAGGCGCGCGACGTGCCGCTCGAGCTCATCTTCAGTCACCCCCTCACTTTAAGTCAGTGAACCGATCTGCGTCTACAGTGAGACCCTCAGTCACGACAGTGACACAATCACTACCGTCAGTGACGGAGGTACGCTCTTCAGTGCCCGTTACCTTGTTGGTGGTCCTGGGTGGTCCGGGGCCGGGCCAGTTGCTGTGGGCATGATGTCTTGCCCCTGTCCGTAGATGATCCGGGGGGTGTTGTCACCCGCAGCAGCCGG
>CALEXZ010000041.1 GCA_937926195.1 uncultured Actinomyces sp. | reverse complement strand
CGCCCGGGCGCCGACGTGCCCACGGGCGGAGCCCAAGGCTCCGTCGCTGCCAGCGCGCTGCTCGCGGCGCTCACCGCCGCCTGCGTGCTCGCCGTCACCGCCGCCGCGCAGCACGCCCGTGCGCTCGACCCCCTGGCGCAGGCCGCGGCCGAGGGCACCACGAGCACCCTGAGCGCGACCGTGCTCACCGCACCGCGCGTCATCGCCTCGACCCGCTCGACGACCGTGCTCGTCGAGCTCGCCGTCGAGCAGGTCGACGGACGGCCCTCGCGTGCCCGCGCCCTCGTCCTGGGGGACAGCACCTGGGTGGACGTCCCGCTGGGGGCGCAGGTGCGCGTCACCGCCGCCCTCAAGGCCCCCGAGGCCGGCAGGGCCGAGACCGCGGTCATCGGCCGCGACGCCCACGTCGAGGTCACCGCACCGGCCGACGGGGTGCTGGCCCTCGTCGCCGGGCTGCGCCAGGGGCTGGCGGGTGCCGTCGGCCTCGGTGACCGGGGGCCCGGCCCCACCGCCCCGCCCGACGGCGGCCCGTGGCCCGCGGGCAGCCGCGAGCTCGTCAGCGGCGTCGCCCTCGGCGACGACCACGCCCTGCCCCACAGGGTGAGAGAGGAGATGCGTGCCGTCAGCCTCACCCACCTGACCGCCGTCTCCGGCCAGCACGTCGCGCTCGTCGTCGGCCTCGCGCTCGCGGCGCTCGGGGTCCTCCCCAGACGTTGGCGGGCCGTCGTCGGCACGCTGCTGCTCCTTGCCCTCGTCGTCATCGTCAGGCCGGGCGGCTCGGTGCTGCGCGCCGCCGCCATGGGTGCCGTCATGCTCGCCGGGGTCGCGGCCGGGCGCCGCTCTGCCTCCGTTCCCGCGCTGTGCGGTGCGGTCGTCGTGCTCGTCCTGCTCGACCCGTGGGCCTCGCGCAGCTACGGCTTCGCCCTGTCCGTCACCGCCACCGCCGGGATCCTGCTGGGCGCGCGCCCCGCGCAGGCGGCCCTGTCACGGCGGCTGCCCCGGTGGCTGGCGGCCGCCCTGGCCCTGCCGCTGGTGGCCCAGGGAGCCTGCGCACCGGTGCTCGTCATGCTCCAGCCGCGGGTGAGCTTGTGGGCGGTGCCCGCCAACGTCGTCGCCGCCCCGCCCGTGCCGGTGGCGACCGTCTGCGGCCTCCTGGCGGCCCTGGTCAGCCCCCTGTCGCCCGCGCTGGCGAGCGTGCTGGCCTGGCCGGCGCTCGCCTCCTGCGCCTGGCTGGCGGCTACGGCCCGGTTCTTCGCAGCGCTGCCGGGAGCCGTCGTCGACTGGCCCGGGGGAGTGGGCGGTGCGCTCCTGCTGGTGGCGTTCGAGGCGGCGGGGGCGGTGCTCGTGAGCGGACGCGCCCGACGGCGCCTGCGCCGGGGCGTCGAAGCATGTCTCCGCCGCGTGGCAGGCTTGGCCCATGGCCTCCCGAAGCTCGCGCGGCGCCCGCAGCGCCCCCGCAGGACCCTCCTGGGACGAGGTCGACCTCGCCCCCGTCGTCCTCATCCGAGCCGGTGAGGAGGTCCTCGCCGACCGGGCCGTGGCCCGCCTGCTCGCCCAGGCCCGCCACAAGGACCCGACGACGGAGGTCGTCACCCTCGAGGCCGCCTCCTACGAGCCCCACCAGCTGAGCGCGCTCGTCTCCCCGTCCCTGTTCGGTGAGCCCAGGCTCGTGCTCGTGCCCGCCCTGGAGCAGATGACCGACGCCCTGCTGGCGGACCTGCTCGCCTACACCGCAGCAGCGGACCCGGACGTCGTCGTCATCCTCAGGCACAACGGCGGCCAGCGCGGCAAGAAGCTCCTTGATGCCCTTGTGGCCTCCCCCTACCCCGTCGTCTCCGTCGAGGCCGTCAAGTCGCCCAAGGACAAGGCCGCGCTCGTCACCGCGGACCTCAGGCGCCTGGGGCGGCGCGCCGACGCCGAGGCCGTCGGGGCGCTCGTCGACGCCCTCGGCTCGGACCTGCGCGAGCTGCTGGGCGCCGTCGGCCAGCTCGCGGCCGACACCCAGGGCACCATCACCCTGCGCGAGGTCAACACGTACTACGCGGGTCGCTTCGAGGCCACGGGCTTCACCGTGGCCGACGCCGCCGCAGCGGGGGACGTCGCCCGCGCCGTCACCGCCCTGCGCCACGCCGTCGCCACGGGCACCGAGCCCGTACCGATCGTCTCCGCCCTGGCCATGAAGATCCGCCAGCTCGCGCGCGTGGCCGCCGCGGGCGGGCGCAACCTCTCCGCCCGGGACCTGGGGATGGCCCCCTGGCAGGTGGACCGTGCGCGGCGCGAGCTGTCCGGGTGGAGCGACGACGCGCTGGCCGCCGCCATTGTCGCCGTCGCCCGCGCGGACGCCGAGGTCAAGGGCGGCTCCCGGGACCCCGTGCACGCGGTCGAGCGGGCTGTGCTGGCCATCTGCCGCGCCCGGCGCACCCGGCGGCGCTGACCCGGCCGCGCCCAGCGCCGTCGGCCGGGCACCCGCCCTTACTTCTTGCGGTACAGGGACTTCGTGGCGAAGACCGGCTCGTTGGTCACCTGCACGCCCAGGGCCCTAAAGATGCCCTCGTCGACGCTGCCCAGGATCGTGGAGGTGTGCACGTCGCAGCCGCGCAGGCTCTCCAGCTGGTCCAGTGCCGCCTTGGCGTCGGGGTCGGTGGAGGCGGACACCGCCAGGGCGATGAGCACCTCGTCGGTGTGCAGGCGCGGGTTGCGTGAGCCCAGGTGCTTCGTCTTGAGCGTCTGGATGGGCTGGATGGAGGTCTTGGCGAGCAGGTCCTTCTTGCGGTCCAGCCCCGCCAGGGCCTTGAGGGCGTTGAGCAGCACCGCCGAGCAGGCCCCCAGCAGGGGGGAGGTCTTGCCCACGACGATCCGGCCGTCGGGCAGCTCGAGCGCGGCCGCCGGGGCCTTGGTCGACCGGGCCACGCGCAGGGCGGCCGGGACGACCGGGCGGTCCTGGCGGGTGACGCCGAGCTTGGCCATGAGCAGGGCGATGCGCTTGGACTGCACCGGGTCCGTCATGTCCCGGGTCTCGGTCACCAGCGCCTTGTAGTAGCGGCGGATGACCTCCTGCTCGCTGGCACGTCGGCAGGCCTCGTCGTCGCTGATGCAGTGCCCGGCCATGTTGACGCCCATGTCCGTGGGGGAGCGGTAGGGGGAGGAGCCCAGGATCTGCTCGAAGAGACGGTTGAGGACGGGGAAGATCTCGACGTCACGGTTGTAGTTGACGGTCTGCACCCCGTAGGCGGCCAGGTGGAAGGGGTCTATGACGTTGACGTCGTCAAGGTCGGCGGTGGCCGCCTCGTAGGCGATGTTGACCGGGTGGTCCAGCGGCAGGTTCCAGATCGGGAAGGTCTCCCACTTGGCGTAGCCCGAGGTCAGGCCGTGCAGATGGTCGTGGTACATCTGCGACAGGCAGGTGGCCATCTTGCCGGAGCCGGGACCGGGGGCGGTGACGACGACGAGGTCGCGCTCGGTGACGATGTACTCGTTGCGGCCCAGCCCGTGCTCGGAGACGATCCGGGCGACGTCATTGGGGTAGCCGGGGATGACGAAGTGGCGGTAGACCTTGAGGCCGAGCTTCTCCAGCTTGCGGCGCACGGCCTTGGCCTCCCGGTTGTCCTCCGTCCACTGGGTGATGACAACACTGCCGACGTACAGGCCGTAGTCGCGGAAGGCGTCGATGTGACGCAGGATCTCGTCCTCGTAGGAGGTGCCCAGGTCCGCGCGGACCTTGCGGCGCTGGAAGTCGCGGGCGTTGACGGCCACGATGATCTCGACCTCGTCGGCCAGCTCCTTGAGCATGACGATCTTGTTGTCCGGGCTGAAGCCGGGCAGCACGCGCGAGGCGTGCATGTCGTCCACGAGCTTGCCGCCGAACTCGAGGTAGAGCTTGCCGCCGAACTGGGCCCGACGGGCAGCGATGCGCTCGGACTGGGTCCGGATGTACTTGTCGCGGTCAAAACCTGTGCGCATGCGCTCTCCTCGTCCCTGGCTCTCGCAGCGGCCCCAGGGACCGCTGCCCGGGCGCGGCGCGGCGTGCCGGCCCGACGAAGCCTAACGCCGGCGGGTGCCCGAGCCCCGAGCCACGGCGGTGCCCCGCCCTGCTCTTATCGTCACAGCGAGGCCGCGTGCTCACCGCCCGGTGACCATCCTGTGGGCCGACGGCGAAGGGGCGCCTCCCGTGCGGAAGGCGCCCCTTGGCTGCGATGTCGCGGATGCCGCGCCGGTGGTCCGGGCCGCGGTCGGTCCGGAGAGTCGGCTCAGATGGAGGCGACGCGCTTGGCCAGCTTGGACTTGCGGTTCGCGGCCTGGTTCTTGTGGATGACACCCCGGGAGACGGCCTTGTCGAGCTTGCGGGAGGCCTTGCGCAGGCCCTCCTCCGCGGCGGCCTTGTCGCCGGCCTCGACGGCCTCACGCACGCGACGCACGTAGGTCTTGAGCTCGGACTTGACGGACTGGTTGCGCAGGCGGGCCTTCTCGTTGGTCTTGATGCGCTTGATCTGGGACTTGATGTTCGCCACTGTGGGAGACGCTTTCTTGACGTTGGATTCGGTCGATGGCCGGAGAGAGGGTTCGCGCACACAGGCCAAGAGGTGGTGGAAGCACCTGGCGAGCCCGGTCGCTGGACCCACCGGCCGGCCAGGCCAGAGGTCCGAACGAAGACCTTACCAGCAGGGCTGGTGCGGGCGAGGTCAAGGGTGCCCGGGCAGGACGTGAGGTACGTCAACACCCGGGCTCGGTGCGGGTGCCGACCCGGGGACGGCGACCGTGTCCGCCGCGCTCAGGCCCAGTGCCGGCGCAGGGCCTCGACGGCGCGTTCGAAGACGGCGCGGCTGAGCGTCGCTCCCTCGCGGCGCACGACGGCGGGATCCACGAGCAGCAGACGGTCCAGGCGCATCTCGCTGGGCCGCCCCTTGGGGTCCCAGGCCCCGGTGCCGATGTCGAACCAGTACCGGCCGTACTGCGCCTGACGGCTGCGGTCACGGTCGTGGTCCTTGCTGGTGAGCTGGGAGACGACGAGACGCCCGTCCGCACGCGCCAGGACGAGGACCGGACGGTCCTTGCCCTGGCTGGCGTCCTCCTCGTAGGGCACCCACGTCCACACGACCTCTCCGGGGTCGGCGTCGCCGTCGGGGCTGGGGGAGTAGGAGAAGGACGGCAGGCCCCGCGAGCCGACGTCGTACACGCTCACGCCGCGGTGCGCTTCCGAGGAGGTGGAGGCGGCGGGGCCGCTGGGGGCGGTGGGCTCCGGACGGCGGGAGGCGGGGCCGGACGAGGCCGTGGAGGTGCCGGAGCCGGTCGAACCGGTTGAGGCTCTGGAGCCGGAGCGTGCGCGCAGCTCGTCCTTGACGACGTCGGTGACAGCGTTCCGGGCGGTGCGTCCCAGGACGCGCAGGATCCGGTCAAGCAGTGAGGCCATGGGCCGAGGCTACCGGGGCGGGGCGACGGCCCGCGCCCGCACGACGAGCAGCAGCGGGCGCGGGCCACGACCTCAGCGCCGCGTCGCGGCCTTCATGGCGGCGATGAAGATGACGAGCTCGTCGTGCAGGGACGCCAGCGCCGCCTGCCTCTCGGCCGTCTCACCTGACAACAGCGCGGGCACGTGCTCCTCAATGATCCGCACGATCGCCGAGCCGGAGATCGCCCCGTCCGCCCCGGCGGCGATCGCCTCGGCCACCTGCTGGGGCGTGGAGATGCCGAATCCGAGCAGGACCGGGGCCGCGGCGTCCGCGCGCAGCCGCGCCACGGACTCGGCCAGCCCCACCGTGGAGGAGGCCCTCTCCGTGCCCGTCACCCCCACGCGCGAGACCGCGTACACGTAGCCGCGCGAGCGGCGGGCCACCCCGTCGAGCGTGCTGGTGGAGGCCGACGGCGGGGCGATGTACACCGGGTCGACCCCGGCGGCGTGAGCCGCGGTGGAGAACGCGTCCCCCTCACGCACCGGCACGTCCGGCAGCAGCACCGAGTCCACGCCGCTATCCGCGCACAGGCGGTAGAACTCCTCCAGCCCGACGGCGAAGGGCACGTTGCCGTAGATGAGCAGCCCGATCGGCAGGTCCGGGTGTCGCTCACGCACCCGGCGCACCACCTGCAAGGACTCGCGCAAGCCCACCCCGGCCTCCAGTGCGCGGATGTGGGCGCTCTGGATCGTCGGGCCGTCGGCCACCGGGTCGGAGAAGGGCACGCCCAGCTCCAGGGCGTCGGCGCCGCCCTCGATGAGCGCCTCGATGACGGCCTCGCTGAGCTCGGCCGTGGGGTCGCCGAGCATGACGAAGGGAACGAAGGCCCCCTCGTCCTGCTCGGACAGACGACGGAACATCTCGGGGTAGCGGGACATCTCAGACCTCCTCACCGGTGCCGGAGGCACCGGACTCGTGCTGGGCCAGGCCCAGGTACTCGTTGCGCTTGCCCATCTGGGCGAGCATGCGGGCGGCGCGGGCGACGGCGCTGTCCTCGCTGAAGGACCCGCCCAGGCGCATGCGGACCTGGTCGAGGTCCTTGTCGCCGCGTCCCGACAGGCACACGAGAAGATGCGGCGTGGGCGCGTCCGCGGGGGTCTGGCGGGCGATCTTCAGGGCCTGCGCCAGGGCGTGGGCCGACTCCAGGGCGGGGATGATGCCCTCCCAGCGGGAGAGCTCGACGAAGGCCTCGACGGCCTCGTCGTCGGTGACACCGACGTAGGTGGCGCGCCCGGTGTCCGCCAGCCAGGCGTGCTCGGGACCCACCCCCGGGTAGTCCAGGCCGGCGGAGACGCTGAAGGACTCCTCCACCTGCCCCTCGTCGGTGCGCATGAGGTAGGAGTGCGCGCCGTGGAGGATCCCCAGGCGTCCCGCGTTGATGGGGGCGCCGTGACGGCCCGAGTTCAGGCCCTCCCCGGCCGGCTCGACACCGATGAGCCCCACGCCCTTGTCGGCGATGAACTCGCTGAACATGCCGATGGCGTTCGAGCCGCCCCCCACGCAGGCGATGACCTGGTCGGGCAGGCGCCCGGTGAGGGCGAGCACCTGGGCGCGCGCCTCGACGGAGATGCACCGGTGGTACTCGTGCACGATCGTCGGGAAGGGGTGGGCGCCCGCCGCCGTGCCCAGCAGGTAGTGGGTGGTGGCGAAGGAGGCGGTCCAGTCGCGCAGAGCCTCGTTGACGGCGTCCTTGAGGGTGCCCGCGCCGCTGGCCACGGGCACGACCCGCGCCCCCATGAGCTCCATGCGCTCGACGTTGGCGGCCTGGCGCACGACGTCAGTGGCCCCCATGTACACGGTGCACTCCAAGCCCAGCAGGGCGCAGACCATCGCCGTGGCCGTGCCGTGCTGGCCTGCGCCGGTCTCGGCGATGATGCGGGTCTTGCCCATGCGCTTGGCCAGCAGGGCCTGGCCGAGCACCTGGTTGCCCTTGTGGGCGCCGCCGTGGACGAGATCCTCACGCTTGAGGAAGATGCGCGCGTTGCCCTGTCGCGGCAGGTTGTGCAGCTCGGTGACCGGGGTGGGGCGCCCGAGGAAGCGGCGCAGCAGCCTGTCGAGCTCGGCCTGGAAGGAGGGGTCCGCACGCGCCTCGATGAAGGCGTCCTCGAGCTCGTCCAGGGCGGGGACGAGCAGCTCAGGCACGTACTGGCCGCCGTAGGGGCCGAAGTAGGCGCTGAGCCGGGGGTGGCGGTGCCCGTCGTGCTCGCGGGTGCCTGCGGTGCCGGTGGGGTCGTTCATGGTCTTCTCCCGGGTGGTGGGGACGGGGACGGCGTGGGCGAAGGAGGCGGCCACGGCCGCGGGGTCCTGGGCAGCTGACAGCGACGAGCCGATGAGCAGGGCGTCGACCCAGGGCGCCAGGCGACGCACGTCGTCGGCGCTGGTGACCCCGGACTCGCCCACGAGGACGACCCCGGCGGGCGCCAGGGGTGCCATCTGCTCGGTGCGGGCCACGTCCGTGGCCAGGGTGCGCAGGTCCCGGTTGTTGATACCGACGACGGCGGCGCCCAGGGTGGCCGCGCGGTGCATCTCCTCGGCGGTGGAGACCTCCGTGAGCACCTCCATGCCCAGCGAGGACGCCAGGGCCGCCAGCTCGCGGTAGACGTCGTCGGGCACGACGGAGAGCATGAGCAGGATCGCGTCGGCCCCCAGCGATCGGGCCGCCAGCACCTGCACCTCGTCGACGATGAAGTCCTTGCACAGCACCGGGCAGTCGACGACGGCGCGCACGGCCGCCAGGTCGTCGAAGGAGCCGTTGAAGCGGTCCGGCTCGGTGAGCACGGACACGGCCGCCGCGTAGGGCCGGTACATGCGGGCCAGCTCGGCCGGGTCGTACTCGCCGCGGATCGTGCCCAGCGAGGGCGAGGCGGACTTGCACTCCAGCACGAGAGCAGGCTGCGCCGAGGCCAGCGGTCCCGAGCGACGGCGCAGGGCCGCGCTGAAGGAGCGCTCGCTGCGCTCCAGGTCCTGGGCGCGCAGGTGCCCGAAGCGCTCGCGCAGCTCGGGCAGCCGGGCGCGGCGCGCCTCGACGATGGAGTCCAGGACGGTGCCGGAGACGATGAGGCGCTCGCTCACGGGCAGCCGCTCGGGGCGGCGCCCCCCGGAGGCGGGGGCACCGGTGGTGGTCCCGGCGCTCGCGGGCAGGCCGGCGCTGGTCGGGCCGCCCATCAGTCCAGCGCCTCGTCCGCCGGGGCCGAGCGTGCGACCACACGATCCAGGTGCTCGGCGACCCGCCCGCTCACCAGCTGCTCCAGAGCCGCCTCGGTGCCCTCGCGCAGCGTGTCCACCCGTCCCGCCAGGTACAGCAGGGCGCCGGCGTTGACCGCGATGGCGTCGCGGTGCCCCGCCCGGCCACGGTTCTCGAACACCTCACGCAGGAGGACGGCGTTCTCGGCGGGGGCGCCGCCGAGCATCTCCGACAGGTCGCGGGTGGGCACCCCCAGCTCCTCCGGGGTGACGGTGAAGGAACGGATGCCCTCGGGGGTCACCTCCTGCACCGTGGTGGCGCCGTGCACGGTGATCTCGTCCAGGCCCAGGCCGTGGATGACCAGGGCGCGCTCGCGGCCCAGCCGCTGGAGGCTGCGGGCGATCATGTCCATCTTCGTGGCGTCGGCGACCCCCATGACCTGCATGCTCAGGCGCGCCGGGTTGATGAGGGGGCCCAGCAGGTTGAAGACCGTGGGCGTGCGCAGCGCCGCGCGCACGGGCGCCACGAAGCGCATGGCCGGGTGGTAGGCCTGGGCGAACAGGAAGGTGAAGCCGACCTCCTCCAGCATCCGGGCGGACTGCTCGGGCGTGAGCTCCAGGGGCAGCCCGAGGGCCCCGATGACGTCCGCGGCCCCCGTCCTGGAGGACACGGCGCGGTTGCCGTGCTTGGCGACTGCCAGCCCCATGGAGGCGGCGGTGATGCCAGCGCCGGTGGAGATGTTGATCGTGCCCACGCCGTCGCCGCCGGTGCCGACGATGTCGAGCAGGGGCCCGGAGACCTCGGGGAAGGGCCGGGCGGCCGAGCGGAAGGCGCTGGCCGCCCCGGCGAGCTCGTCGGCGCTCTCCCCGCGGGCGTGCAGGGCCGCCAGCAGGGCAGCGGTCTCGATGTCGCTGAGCAGTCCCGCCCCCAGGGCGGTGAAGACGGCGCAGGCCTCCTCGTAGGACAGGACGCGGCCCTGGACTGCTGCGCGTACGAGGACGCGTGCTGCCTCGGCCTGCGCCTCGAGGGCGTCCTCCGGTGGGAGCGTGGTGGTGCCGGTGGGCGGGGTGGTCATGGTGCCTCCTGGGGCTGAGGTCGGGGCCGGTGGTCCGGCGGCGGTCGGTAGGTCGGGAGGGGCTCAGCCGGTGGCGCGGGCGAGCTCGGTGATGAGCGCCCGCAGGATCACCGGCCCCTGCGGGGTGAGGACGGACTCGGGGTGGAACTGCAGGCCGACGGCGGGCCGGTGGCGGTGGCGTGCGGCCATGACGACGTCGGCGCCCACCGGGTCCTCCTCGGCGGTGACGGCGAGGGCGTTGAGGTCCGCGGGCAGCGTGCGCGTGCCCAGGGAGTGGTAGCGGGCGACGTCGAGGGGGCCTCCGGCCAGGACGGCCAAGGCGGCGTCGGATCCTCCGGCCTCGGTGACGCGCACCCGCACGCTGCGTCCGTGCACCGGCCCTACGCGTCCGACGCTGCCTCCGCAGGCCTCGACGAGGGCCTGGAAGCCCAGGCAGATGCCCAGGGTGGGCACGCCCCGTGCGAGGGCGGCCTCGGTCAGTGCCATGAGGCAGCCGCTGGTGCTGGGGTGCCCGGGCCCGGGCGACAGGCACAGGACGGGCCTCTCGCCGCGGTCGCGCTCCTCAGCTGTGGGCTCCAGGGCGGCAAGGACGCGCTCGGCGGGCACCGTGTTGCGGTAGACCTCGATCCGTGCGCCCAGGGAGGCGATCTGGTCCACGAGGTTGTAGACGAAGGAGTCGCGGTTGTCGAGCAGGACGACACGCATCTCAGGCCTCCTGACGGGTGTCGGTACGGGTGGCGGCGTCGGTGTCGATGACGAGTGCGGCGCCCTGGGCGGCGGCCACCGCGTGCAGCACCGCCGAGGCCTTGTGCACCGTCTCCTCGGCCTCCGCGGCGGGCACCGAGGCGGACACGACGCCCGCCCCCGCCTGGACGAGGGCCCGCCCGGCGGTGACGAAGGCGGAGCGGATGACGATGCAGGTGTCCAGCTCGCCGTCGCCGCGCAGGTAGCCCACCGAGCCGCCGTAGGAGCCGCGGCGCACACCCTCGCTCAGGCGGATGAGCTCGGCGGCACGCAGCTTGGGGGCTCCGGTGAGCGTGCCCATCGTCATCGAGGCCCGGAAGGCGTCCAGGGCGTCGAGGCCGGGGGCGAGGGTGCCCGAGACCTCGCTCACCAGGTGCATGACCCGGCTGTAGCGGTCCACCCGCAGCAGGTCCTGCACCCGGCGGGTGCCGGGCACACTCACGCGGGCGACGTCGTTACGGGCGAGGTCCACGAGCATGACGTGCTCGGCCACCTCCTTGGTGTCCGTGCGCAGCTCCAGCTCCAGGCGGGTGTCGAGCTCGTGGTCCACACAGCCGTCCGCGGCGAGGCCGCGCGGGCGGGTGCCGGCGATGGGGCGGATGGAGACCGTGCCGGTGCGCGCCGAGTGCAGCAGGGCGGACTCGGGGGAGGCACCGAAGAGCTCGAAGCCGGGGGCGGCGACGTAGAACATGTAGGGGCTCGGGTTGCTGCGGCGCAGCTCGTGGTAGGCCGCCAGCGCGTGCGGGCAGGGGATCGTGAAGCCCCGTGAGGGCACCACCTGGTAGACGTCACCGGCGGCGATGGACTCCTTGAGGCGCACGACGGCGGCCGCGAAGTCGTCGTCGGACTGGGTGGGCACGGCGTGCAGCACCGCAGGCCGCCCGGCATCGGCGCCGTCGGCACCCGAGGCCTCCGCGGCCTGGGCGGCCTGTGCAGTCTCCACGGCCTCCTCGGTGTCGATGGCCTCGGCCAGCGCCCCCAGCCGCTCGGCCAGGTCCGCCTCGTCGACGCTCGCGCCCACGAGCGTGGCCTGACGGGTGGGGTGGTCGATGACGAGGAGGATGCGCGCGTCGTAGAACACGTAGTCGGGGCAGGTGTTGTCGCCCATGGCCACGTCCGGCAGCGTCTCGAAGGTGGCGAGGTAGTCGAAGGCGACGACCCCTGCCTCCAGTGGCAGGTGCGGGTGGTCGACCTCGGCGGCGGCGAGCACCCGCAGCGGCTCGATCGTCGAACGGGCGGTGAGGCGCTCGCGCTCCTCAAGGTGGGTGTCGTCCACCGCCGGGACGGTGAGGGTGAGACGGTGCTCGGCCTCGGCGCTCACGTGCTCCCCCAGTGCGGTGCGCAGGCGCGCCAGGGCGGCCTCGCCGTCGGCTCGCGCCTGCGGCAGGGACTCGACGAGGACCTGCTGGCCCTCGCAGGTGAGCCGGGCGCAGGCCTCCAGCACGGCGATGGTCGTGCGCGAGACCTTCGTGGCGATGTCGACGGACTCCAGCAGCACCGTGTCAACCGGGCGGCGACGGCCGGTGGCCGGGTCCTCAGTCGTGGCGACGAGGCCGACGGCGGCCAGGCGCTCAAGCAGACGGCCGGCGTCCTGGGGGTAGCGCACCCTGCGGGTGAGCACGGATGGCGGGGTGGGGGAGGTCATCTGACGGTTTCCTCGGTTCGGGCCACCGGCGACCTGCTCCGAGTACACGAAGAGCCCGCCTGGTGGCGAGCTCTGACGTTCGTGGTTGCGCGTACGCGAATGAGTGGCTCGCCCTCAGGGGAGCCACCACCAGCGGCGGGAGGTGAACGCGCTCATGCCGACGACCCTAGGGGCCCGGTGCGCGCACACCCAAATTCGTGCGTCGCCGTGTCTCATGGTGAGACGCGGCCGGGGGCCCCGCCCCCGGCGACGAGGACCTCCCGCTCCTCACACTCCTCTCGCTCCTGGAGCGGCTCGGGAGATGCCGGGAGCTCCTGCGGGCCCTGGGCCGGTGAGTCCCGGACCTCACGGTTGCCTCCCGCGGCGTCGGCGTCGGCGTGCACGTTCTCGGCCGCGGCGCCGTGCTCCCGGCTGCGCCGCCAGAGAACCAGGGCGGCCACGGCGACGACGGCGGCCACGGCCCAGCCCCCGCCCGCCCCGATCCAGGCGGCGAAGACCGCCAGCCCCACGGTGGCGTAGATCGTCGCCCAGATCGCCGAGCCCACCATGACGGCGGGGAGGTAGAGGCGCAGCGGCATGCGCGCGACCCCCGCCCACAGCTGGACGAAGGACTGCACCCCGATGGTCAGGAAGGACAGCGGGACCGCGATGACGCCCCAGCGCTCGGCCATCCGCTGGGCGCTGAGGTACATCGGGCTGCGCAGCATCCAGGCGAAGCGTGAGCGTTCGGCGCCCGTGCTCAGGCCGCGGCCGATCCAGTGGGTGAGGTTGGCGCGCAGCATGCACACGCACCACAGCAGCACCCAGGCCCACAGGAGGGGGAGCTCAAGAATCCGATCGATCACGGCGGCAGAGCCTAAGGGGCGCGGCGACGGCGCTGCCACCGGTGTCAGAACGATGGCCGGTCCGGTCTCGGGCCACCACCCGGTGATAGGCGTGCCCGTCCGTGGTGAGCGGGGTGCGGGGGCGGGCCTCAGGGCGGCACCGCTGTGTGGCGGACCACGAAGATGCGCCACACGCGCCCGCGCGAGCGCCGCAGGAGGCATGATCGGACCGTGACCACCCCGCTGCTGAGTGTCGTCGTGCCCTCCTACAACGCCGAGGCGTGGCTTGAGCGCTGTGTCGACAGCCTTCTTGTCGACGGCCCGGAGACCGAGATCATCATCGTCGACGACGGCTCCACGGACGCCACCCTCGCCCTGGCCCAGGACCTGGCGGCGCGCTCAAGCAACATCGTCGTCGTCCACCAGGAGAACAAGGGCCACGGAGGCGCCGTCAACACCGGCATCGCCCACGCCACCGGGACCTGGCTCAAGGTCTGCGACGCCGACGACGCCCTCGACCCCCTGGCCCTGCGCGACCTGCTCGCCCGCCTGCGCCAGTGGGACATCGACGGCACCGCCCCCGACCTCGTGGTGACGA
Source organism: uncultured Actinomyces sp. (assembly GCA_937926195.1). Taxonomy (GTDB): domain Bacteria; phylum Actinomycetota; class Actinomycetes; order Actinomycetales; family Actinomycetaceae; genus Actinomyces. The sequence continues at coordinate 1,265 of CALEXZ010000041.1, read as the reverse complement.
ACTTCGTGTACGTGCGCGAGGGCTCCGAGGCCTGGCGCAACATGGGGCGTCGTTCGCGCCTGCTCGTCGCCCACCGGCCGAGCTCCAAGCGTGCCGCCCACACCGTGAGGTTCCACGGGCTCATCCCCGAGGACCGGGTGGGCACCTGGGACGATGTGCGCCGCTTCCGGGCCGACCAGTACCTCATGATGCACGCGCTGCTGTACCGCACCGAGGTGCTGCGCGCCTCGGGCACCGTCCTGCCCGAGCACTGCTTCTACGTCGACAGCATCTTCGCCTTCGAGCCGCTCACCGTCGTCGGCTCGCTGACGTACCTGGACATCGACCTGTACCTGTACACGATCGGTCGCGAGGGCCAGTCCGTGGCCGACGACGTCATCGTGCGCCGCCTGGACCAGCACGACCGCGTCAACGCCCACATGCTGGAGGCCATGCCCGCCGAGGGGGAGGTCGGCGGAGCCCTTTACGGCTACCTCCTGCACTACTACCTCATCAGCTGCGTCGTCATCTCCGCGATGGCGCTGCGCTCGGGCACGGCGCAGAACCTCGCCATCAAGGACGAGCTGTGGCGACGGATGGCCGAGCGCCGCCCGGACGTGCACCGCCGTCTGCGTCGCACGGCGCTGGGACGCGCCGTCAACCTTCCCGGCCCGCTCGGGCGGCGTGTGCCCGTCCTCGGCTACCGGGTCGCCAGGTGGGCGCTCAACCTCAACTGAGCCCGCCCGGGGGCGTCGGCCCCGCTCGTGTGCGGGCACTGCCCGAGGAACCGCCGTGCCGGGGCGTCGGCCCCGCCCGCGCGACGGACGGGCAGAAGGGGCAGGTCTCACAGCGCGCGGGAGCGGAGGTGGATGCGGGCCGTGGGACACTGGGGACAGTCGTCTCCCTCTGAGCTGGAAGAGCCCACGTGTCACCGATCCCCACGCCCGAGCAGGCCGCCTCCGTCACTCCTGCGGCCACCGCGCCCGAGCTGCTTCGGAACTTCTCGATCATCGCGCACATCGACCACGGCAAGTCGACCCTGGCGGACCGCATGCTGCAGGCCACCGGCGTCGTCCAGCCGCGCGACATGCGGGCCCAGTACCTGGACCGCATGGACATCGAGCGTGAGCGCGGCATCACCATCAAGTCGCAGGCCGTGCGCATGCCCTGGACGGTGGACACCGGCGACGAGGCGCGCACCTACGCCCTCAACATGATCGACACCCCCGGCCACGTCGACTTCTCCTACGAGGTCAACCGCTCCCTGGCCGCCTGCGAGGGCGCCG
>CALEXZ010000040.1 GCA_937926195.1 uncultured Actinomyces sp. | reverse complement strand
CGGGTTGGGGATGCCCACGAGGTCGAGCAGCTCGACGGCGCGCTTGCGCGCGTCCTTGTCACTGATGCCGCGCCGGTGGATCTTGAGCGCCTCAATGATCTGCTGGCCCACCGTGTACACGGGGGTGAGCGCGGACAGCGGGTCCTGGAAGACCATGGCGATCTGGGAGCCGCGGAGCTGGGACATGTAGGAGTCGGAGCGGCCGAGGAGCTCGGTGCCGTGGAGCCTGACCGACCCGGAGACCGAGGCCGTCTCGTCGAGCAGTCCCATGACCGCCGTCGAGGTGACGGATTTGCCCGAGCCGGACTCGCCGACCAGGGCGAGGACCTCACCGCGGCGCACATCGAGGTCGACTCCGCGCACCGCGTGGACGCGGCCGTCCTCGGAGGGGAAGGTGACCGAGAGGCCGCGGACCTGGAGGAGGGGCGCGTCCGAGGCCGGGTCCGGCTGGGCGTCGGAGTCGAATCGGTGGGGTTCCTGCCTGACGCGGCTCATGCCCGGCCTCCGGACTTGGACGAGGAGTCGAACGCGTCGCGCACGCCGTCTCCGATGAGGTTGACGCACACCAGGAGGGCGACCAGGACAAGGGCGGGGAAGACGAAGGTCCACGGGAAGACCGCGACGTCGCCCTGCGACTGGGCGATGAGAGTGCCCAGCGAGGTCTGCGGCGGTTTGACGCCGAAGCCGAAGTAGGACAGGGACGTCTCCGACATGACGGCGACGGCCACACCCAGGGTGCCGTCGATGATGATGTAGGAGGCGATGTTCGGCAGGATGTGGCGGCCGATGATCGTGGGCGCCCGGACCCCCATGTACTTCGCCGCCGTCACGTACTCCATGTTGCGCACGCTCAGCGTCATCGAGCGGATGACGCGCGCCGACAGCATCCAGCCGAAGACCGCGAGGAGGAGGATGAAGGTCGGGATCGAGCCCTTGGACTGCGCCGAGACGCTCTGGCTGACGATGGCGATGAGCAGGAACGAGGGGACCACCAGGAGGAGGTCGATGACCCACAGGGCGACCCGGTCGAACCAGCCGCCGAAGTACGCGGCCGCACTGCCGACGACGGCGGCGACGGCGACCTGTATGCCGGCGACGCTCAGCCCGATGACGAGCGACTTGCGCAGCCCCTCGACGGTCATGGCGAAGACGTCGGAGCCGTCCTTGGTGGTGCCCAGCCAGTGGTTGGCGCTGGGCGGGGAGTTGAAGGCCAGGAAGTCGGACTCGGTGTAGTCGTACGCGGAGATGTAGGGGCCCACGATCGCGAAGACCACGATGAGGATGAAACCGACCAGGCCGAGGACGGCGCTCCTGTTGCGCAGGAAGCGGCGGCGGAAGATCTGCCCGCGGGTCAGGCGCCTGGCGTCGGTCGCCTTCTTGGCCGCGACGACGGCGTGCTCGCCCGCGCCCTGGCCGATGGTCGGCCGGTCGACGGGGCGCGAACCGGGGCTGCCCTGGTTCATCTCGACGTTGCTCATGATTCAGCTCACCCTCACGCGCGGGTCGATAACGGCGACCAGCACGTCCGACAGCAGCGCGCCGACGAGCGTCATCGCGCCGGAGAAGGCGACGACGGCGACGGTGCCGTTGATGTCCGCCGTACTGATCGAGGTGATGGAGTACTCCCCCAGTCCGTGCCAGGTGAAGACCGTCTCGGTGATCGCTGCGCCGGTGAACAGGCCCGTCAGGGCGAAGGCGAAGAAGGTGCCCATGGGGATCAGTGCCGTGCGCAGCGCGTGGCGGGTGATCGCCTTGCGCTTGATCAGGCCCTTGGCCCGGGCGGTGCGGACGTAGTCGGCCCCCAGGGTGTCGAGCATGAGGTTGCGCTGGTAGCGGGAGTAGGAGGCGATTCCGTTGAGCGACATGGATATCGTCGGCAGCAGCAGGTGCTGGGCGCGCCCCAGGACGCCCGATCCCTCGCCCACGAACTCGAAGTACTGCCCGCCGAGCAGCTGGTTGGCCTCAATGGCGCCGAGCTTGAGGAAGAGCGCGAGCACCATGACCGGGGTGGAGATGACGATGAGGGACAGGAAGGTGGCGACGCGGTCGGAGATCGAGTACTGCTTGGTGGCGGTCCAGGCGCCCAGTGCGGTTCCCAGCCCCATGCCGACGAAGGATCCCAGGAAGACCAGGCGGACCGAGACCCACATGCGGCGGGAGATGATCTCGCCGACGTCCTCGCCCTTGGGGGTCTTGCCCCAGTCCCAGTGGGTGAGGATCCCCGTGGCCCAGACGCGGAAGCGGTCCATCACCGGGTCGTTGGGGTTGATGTTGTAGGACGTCAACGTGGCGTATATGCCGTCCCAGTTGAGCTTGATGTTGCCCGGGTCGTAGAGGCGGAGCGGATTGAGCTGGGTGGCGGCGAGGAAGTACGCCAAGACGGTGGCGATCACCAGCAGGAGCGCATAGTTCGCGATCCTGCGCACGAGATAGGGGAGCATTCGGTCTGTCTCCTCCTCCGGGGGCCCGGGCGGGGTCGTGCGGCGGCGGACCCGTCCGGTGACGGACGTCTCCGCGCCCACCCGGAAGATGACACGTGCGGCCCGGCCTGGGCACACGATACCCGAAACGCGTCCGGCACGTCGCCGTCGCCGGGCCCCACCGCGAAGGCCCGGGCGGGACCCCGGCCGTCGGACGATCCGCTGCCGGGGCCGCGCCGTCGGGGTGGGTCAGTGCGCCGGAACCGCGCCGTCGCCGTACAAGGGGATGGAGGCTCCCGGCACGGCGTTGATGAGATCGCGGGTGTACTCCTGCTGCGGGTCGTGGAAGAGGTCGTCGGAGGGCCCGGCCTCCACGACCCGCCCGTGCTCCATGACGACGACGTCGTCCGCGATCTGGCGGACCACGGCGAGGTCGTGGGTGATGAACAGGTACGTCAGGCCCAGCTCGGACTGCAGGTCGGTGAGCAGGCGCAGCACCTGGGCCTGGACGAGCACGTCGAGGGCGGAGACCGCCTCGTCGAGCACGATGATCTCCGGCTTGAGGGCGAGGGCGCGCGCGATGGCGACGCGCTGGCGCTGGCCGCCGGAGAGCTCGTTGGGGTAGCGGCGCATGACCGAGCGCGGCAGCGACACGAGGTCGAGCAGCTCAGCGACCCGGTCCTCGCGCTCCTTGCGCGTGCCGATGCGGTGGACCCGCAGGGGCTCCTCGATGACCCGGAAGATCGAGTACATGGGGTCGAGGGAGCCGTAGGGGTTCTGGAAGACCGGCTGCATGATGCGCCGCAGCGCGAAGAGCTCCTTGTCCCCCAGCGTGGACAGGTCGACCCCGTTGTGGAAGACCTTGCCGGAGGTGGGGTCGATGAGGTTGAGGATGATGTTGGCGACCGTGGACTTGCCGGAGCCGGACTCGCCCACGAGGGCGGTGGTGGTCCCGCGTCGCACACCGAAGGAGACGTCGTCGACGGCCTTGAGGGTCTTGGCCTCCCCCTTGGCGCCACGGATGTCGAAGATCTTCGTCAGGTGCTCGGTGCGCAGGACCTCGTCGACGTCGTCGGCGATCTCGCGCACGCCCAGCTCGTCCTCGGCGACCTGGATGCCGGCCGCGTGCGCTGTCTGGATACGGCGGGAGGCCAGTGACGGCGCCGCCTTGACCAGACGCTGGGTGTAGGGGTGGCGGGGGTCCTGGAGGACCTCGAGCGAGGGCCCGGACTCGACGACGCGCCCACGGTGCATGACGACGATGTGCTCGGCGCGCTCGGCGGCCAGGCCCAGGTCGTGGGTGATGAACAGCATGGCGGTGCCCAGGCTGTGGATCTGCTTGCCCAGGTGGTCGAGGATGCGGCGCTGGACGGTGACGTCCAGGGCGCTCGTGGGCTCGTCGGCGATGAGCAGCTTGGGACGGGCCGCCAGGCCGATGGCGATGAGGGCGCGCTGGCGCATACCGCCGGAGAACTCGTGAGGGTACTGGCGGGCACGGCGGGCGGCGTCGGGCAGCCCGGCCTCCTCCAGCAGGAGGGCCACCTGCTCGTCGACGTCGATGTGCCCGCCGGCGGGCACGTCCTCGCCCCGCTCGGCGGCCGCCAGGGCGGCGAGACGGTCGTCGGCGACACCGGCCAGGCCGTTGGCCTTGAGAGACTCCTTGACCTGGAAGCCGATGGACCACACGGGGTTGAGGTTGCTCATCGGGTCCTGGGGCACCAGGCCGATCTCGCTTCCGCGCAGCGACTGGTAGGCGCGCGCGTCGGCGTGGGTGATGTCCTTGCCGTTGAAGGTGATGGTGCCGCCGGTGACGCGGCCGGTGCCGGGCAGCAGGCCGATGATGGCGGCCGCCAGGGTGCTCTTGCCAGATCCTGACTCACCGACGACGGCGACCGACTGGCCCGGGTAGAGGGTGAGGTTCGCCTTGCGCACGGCCGGCACGAGACCGGTGGAGGAGCGGAAGGCGACCTCGAGGTCGCGGATCTCGAGGAGGGCGGTGTCCGCCTCGGCGGAGGAGGTGTTCGCGGTGCTCACTTGCGGGCCTTCGGGTCGAGGGCGTCGCGCACGGCGTCGCCCATCATGATGAATCCGAGGACGGTCAGGGCCAGGGCCCCGGCCGGGAAGAGGAGGACGGAGATGTGGTCGCGCAGGGCGGCCTGCGCGGAGGCGATGTCCGCCCCCCAGGAGACCATCGACGGCGGCAGCCCGACCCCCAGGAACGACAGGGTCGCCTCGGAGACGATGAAGGAGCCGAGCTGGACGGTGGCGGTGACGATGATGGGGGCGGCGGCGTTGGGCATGACGTGACGCACGAGGATGGCGATGCGCCCGGACCCGAGCGAGCGCGCGGCGGTCACGAAGTCCTCGTTCTTGACGCTCATGACGGCACCGCGGGTGATGCGGGCGATCTGGGGCCAGCCGAAGACGGCCAGCACCAGCACGACCGTGACGATGGATGAGCGTCCCTTGAACATCTGCATGACGACGATGGCAGCCAGCACGAAGGGCACCGCGAAGAAGATGTCGGTGAAGCGGGCGAGCAGCGCGTCGACCCAGCCGCCGAAGAAGCCGGCGATGGCCCCCACGACGGCGCCGAGGATGACGACGATGAGGGTGGTGAGCACGCCGACGGTGACGGAGGCGCGGGCGCCGTGGACGGTGCGGGCGAAGATGTCGCAGCCCTGACGGTCGAAGCCGAAGGGGTGTCCGTCAGCTGCGGGGCCGTAGGAGTCACGCAGCTGGCAGTAGGTGGGGTCGACGCTGGTGAACAGGCCCGGGACGATGGCCAGCAGGAGCGCGCCGACGATGAGGACGGCGGAGACCCAGAAGATGGGGCGGCGCCGCAGCTGCTTCCAGGCCTCCCCCCACATGGAGGCGGGGGCGGACTCGTCTGAGACGGCGTCGACGGCACCCAGGCCCTGCTCGTCGCTCTCGGCGACGTAGCGTTCCTGGCCGGGACGGGCGAGGGTGTGCTGGTTGTCAGGCATAGCGGATCCTCGGGTCGAGAGCGGCGTAGAGCAGGTCCACGACGAGGTTGGAGATGATGAACACGAGGATGAGGACGGTCGTGAAGGACACGACGGTGGGGCCCTCACCCTGCAGGATGGCCTTGTAGAGCGTGCCGCCGACACCGTTGATGTTGAAGATGCCCTCGGTGACGATGGCGCCGCCCATGAGGGCCCCCAGGTCCGCACCGAGGAAGGTGATGACCGGCACGAGCGAGTTGCGCAGGACGTGGACGACCATGACGCGCATGCCGGACAGCCCCTTGGCGCGGGCGGTGCGCACATAGTCGGCGGAGAGGTTCTCGGCGACCTCGGTGCGCGTCAGGCGCAGCACGTAGGCGAAGGAGACGGCGCCCAGCACGAGAGCCGGCATGAGCAGCTCCTTGAAGCCGGGGTTGCTTCCGGCGGTGACCGGCAGCCACCCCATGCGCACGCCGATGAAGAACTGGAGGAGGAAGCCGATGACGAAGGTCGGCACGGCGATGACCACGAGGGACAGCACCAGGGCGGTGGCGTCGAACCACCGTCCCTTGCGGACGCCGGCGACGAAGCCGACGGCGATGCCGGCCACGGCCTCGAAGGTCAGCGCCATGAGGGCGAGCTTGATGGTGACCGGGTAGGCACCGGCGAGAACCTCGACGATGGGGCGCGATCCGCGCAGCGTCGTGCCCAGGTCGAAGGTGAAGACACCTTTGAGATAGAGCAGGTACTGCACGAAGAAAGGCTGGTCGAGGTTGTAGCTGGCTCGGATCTGCTCCTGCACCGCGGGGCTGAGCTGGCGCTCGCCACCGAGCGCGGCGACGGGGTCACCGGGCAGCGCGAAGACCATCGCGTAGATCAGGAGGGTGGCCCCGAAGAACACGGGGATCATCTGCAGCAGCCTGCGTCCGGCGTAGCGGACCATCGGCGCCTCCTTTGAGTGGATCGGGAGTGGGACGGGCAGGTCGGGCTGTTCCCGTCGTGCCTCGGGCCCGCACCTGGCAGGGTACGGGCCCGAGGCACGGTTGCTTCACGGGCCGCCAGCAGCTGGCGGTCCCAGGGTGCTGTCAGAACTTGGCGATGGCCTCGGCCTTGTCCCACAGGCTCTTGGCCTCGGCCTCGTCGAAGTCAAGGACCTCGTTGCCTGCGACGTCGTCGGTCCAGCCGGCGATCACCGGTGAGGTGAAGTCGGAGGCGGGGGTGCGGGTGCTGTAGTACAGCGTGTCGCAGATCTCCTTGCGGTTGATGGCCCGGGAGAGGGCGGCGCGACGCAGGCGGCCCTCCTCGTCCATCTTGAAGTGCTCGGCCTCGCAGTCGATCGCGAAGAGCTGGACGACGGCGCCGGGCACGTTGATGGCGCGGTCACCGAGCTCGGAGGTGAAGGAGGACAGGGCAGAGTCCGGGATGGCGTCGAGGACGTCAAGGGAGTCCGCGAGCAGGTCGTTGTAGGCGGAGTCGTAGTCCGTGTAGATGGTGAAGGTGACGCCCTCGTTGGCGACGGTCATCCCGCCCTTGTAGTCGGCGTTCTTGGACAGGACGATCTCGGAGTTGTGCGTCCAGCTGTCGAGCTTGTAGGGCCCGTTGCCGATGGGGGCCTGGCCGAAGGCGTCCATGTCTGCGAAGGCGGACTCGGGCAGCGGCGCGAAGGCGGAGTAGCCCAGGCGGAGCTTGAAGTCGGAGGCGGGGGCGGTGAGCTTGATGGTGAAGGTGTGGTCGTCGACCTTGACCAGGCCGGTGAGCTCGGAGTCCTCATCGTAGGAGAAGCCCTCGATGACGTCGTAGAAGTAGCTCGACAGGTGGGCGTTGGACAGCTTGGCGCCGTAGTTCCACGCCTTGATGAAGGAGTCCGAGGTGACGGGGGTGCCGTCGGCGAAGGTCCAGCCGTCCTTGATCTTGACGGTGTAGTTCTGGTTGTCCTCGGTCTCGATGGACTCGGCGACCTCGTTGACGACGGTGCCGTCCGGCTCGAAGCGCACGAGGTAGGAGAAGATGAGGTCGATGACGCGTCCGCCGCCCACCTCGTTGGTGTTGGAGGGGATGAGGGCGTTCTGCGGCTCGGTGTCGTTGGCGCGCACGATGCCGTCAGGGGCGGTGGTCTTGATCGCGTTGTACTCGGGGACGGACTTCCAGTTGAAGACGACGTCGGAGGTGTTGGTGGAGTGGCCGCCGAAGCCGTTCTGGTACCACAGCGGGATGGCGGGCAGGTCCTCCAGGAGCACGGACTGCGCCTTGAGGTAGAGCTCGGTGGCGGCGGCCTCGTCGGCGGCGGCGGCGTCGTCGAGAAGCTGGTCGAAGTCCTTGTTGGAGTAGCGCGAGTCGTTGGAGCCGGCACCGGTCTGGTAGCAGGCGCCGAGGAAGTTGGCCATGGAGGGGTAGTCGGCCTGCCAGCCGGTGCGGAAGGCACCGACCATGGTGTGGTCGGTGATCTGCTGACGCATCTCGGAGAACTGCGCGTAGGGCAGGGGCTCCATCTTGATGCCGAGCGTGTTGCTCACGGAGTTGCACACGGCCTCGACCCAGGCCTTGTGCGGACCGTCGGAGTTGTAGGCGAGGGTGAGCTTGCCGCCGGAGGCGGCACCCTGACCTGAGGCGCCGGAGGAGGACGCGGAGTCAGGGGAGTCGGAGCCACAGGCGGCGAGCAGGATGGCGGTCACGCCGGCGGCGCCGATGCCGCCGAACATACGGCGCGAGATCTGTGTCGTGGTCATGGGGACCTCCATTGGGTGGGTTGGCTCGCGACAGGTGGGGCCGGGGCCCGCCTCGGCGGGGCGCGCGAGACGTGTCACGAGGTTATATACACGACGGACCCTGTGAGGAGTCACGGGTCCAGCCGCGGAGATGACTGGCCGTCGTGAGCCGTTACCTTACTGATGACGCGGGCGCACGTCCTGGGACCTTAGCGACCGCTGCACCCCGACGCAGCGACTCATGCACCGCGGGACGCCGTGAGAGTCATCACGTCGCCCAGGCCTGGGCGAGCATCTCGTAGGCGCGACGGCGGACGCGGGCGTCGTGCGCGTAGACGACGACGAGCACCTCCTCCAGCTCCCAGCGCTGGGCGAGGCCCCGCAGCCGGGCGGCGACGTCCTCGGCCTGGCCGACGTAGGACAGGGCCATGGCCTGCTCAACGGCCTCCTCCCGCCCGGGGGCGTGGGCGGTCCAGGCGCGTAGGTCCTCGCTGGGCGGGTCGAGCGGTCCGGGGCACCCGCCGACGACCCGGGCGGCGGCGGACATCGCCGTCGTGAACTGCCGCTGGGCCTCGGCCTCGGTGGGGGCCACCATGACGTTGACGGCGGCCGCCACGTGGGGGCGGGCGTCGGGGGAGGTGGGGGCGTCGGCGTCGAAGACGGAGCGGTAGGTGACGATGGCGGCCTCCGCCTGGGCGGGGGCGAAGTGGGAGGCGACGGCGAAGGGCAGTCCGAGGGTCCCCGCCACGCGCGCACCGTTGACGGAGGAGCCCAGCACCCAGGCCTGGGGGTCGGTCCCCTCCCCCGGCACGGCGCGCACCCGACGCCGGTGGGGCGCGTCGTGGGCGGCTTCGTCCCCGGTCTCTCCTGCGGGTCGGGCGGCGGCCGCGGCCAGGCGGGCGAGACGGCCGTCCGCGGGGGCCTGTGAGGGGCGGTGGCGGGTTCCTGCGCTGTCGGGCTGGAGGGACCCGGGGGTGCCCGCGGTGGCGCCGTCGGGCACCTGCCCGAGGTAGGCGAGGGTCTCCAGGACCTCCTCGGCGAAGGAGCGCGGGTCGGCGTTGCGACGGCGCAGGGCCGCGGCGGTGAGCGGGTCGGTTCCGGGCGCGCGCCCCAGCCCCAGCCCCACGCGTCCGGGGTAGAGCTCGGCGAGGGTGCCGATCTGCTCGGCGACGACGAGCGGCGCGTGGTTGGGCAGCATGATGCCGCCGGAGGCGACGCCGATGCGCTCGGTGGCGGCCAGGACCTGCCCCATGAGGACGGTGGTGGCGGCGGCGAGGTAGGTGGTGGAGCCGTGGTGCTCGGCGATCCAGTAGCGGTGGTAGCCGTTGGCGTCGGCGGTGCGCGCGAGCTCGATCATCTCGGCCAGCGCCTGGGCACGGGTGCGTCCGGAGCTGACGGGAACGAGGTCGAGGACGGACAGGACCGGTGCACTGGCGGGCATGTGCCTCAGGCTAGGCCACCGCGCGCCTGGGGCGCGCGGTGGCAGGTGGGGCGTTAGCAGGTGCGGCGGTGGCAGTGGGCGACCGGTCGCACCGACCGGGACGGCTCAGGACCTGCGGCCCAGGCGGGTGGGGATGACCGAGGCCAGGAGGGACTTGAGCAGGTCCCCGACGAGGAAGGGGACGAGCCCCATGCCCAGCAGCGAGCTCAGCGGGGCCCCGGTGGCGACGGCGAGCCAGGCCATGCCCGGCACGTACACGATCGCGGAGGCCAGGAGCAGGAGGGCCAGGCGACGCGGCCAGGAGGCGGTGCGCCCCGCCAGTCCGGCGACGGCGGCCGCCGGGGTGTAGCCGAGCACGTATCCGAAGGTGGCCGTCACGCCGCTCATGAAGCCGGTGAGCACCGGGATGCCCGCCAGGGCCGCCGCTGCCAGCAGCAGGGCGGAGGCGGCGCCGCGCCGCGAGCCGAGGACGCTGCCGACGCCGAGCACCGCCAGCGTCCCCAGCGTGATGGAGACCGGGGTGAAGGGCAGCGGCACCCGCAGCTGGCCGATGAGCGCGATGGCCACGGTGCCGGCCAGGACGAGAAGCGCCTCACGGGCGAGCACGCCAAGCACCGGGGTGGAGTGCGCGCGCACCGCCGCGGCGGAGCCGGAGGCCGGGGCACAGGCGTCGTCGGCCCGGAGCCGGAAGTGGGTGGCGAAGCTGTTCTCTTTCAGTGACATGCCACAACTGTATGCGCCACCTGGGACGCAGTCATCGGTCAAGGGCACGGGCATCCCACACCCATGCTTGTAGGTTCCTCACAATACGGGGGCGGGGCAGACGTCCAGGGCGCCGACGCGTCCGGTGCCCGGCGGCGCTCAGCCCTGCCGCTCAGCCCTGCCGCTCAGCCCAGGTGCTCCTCGACCCAGGTGAGCAGTTCGGCGGTCACCTGGTCGCGGTTGGTCTCATTGAGCAGCTCGTGGCGGGCATCCGGGTAGAGCCGCAGGGTCACGTCACGCACCCCTGCCCGACGCATCGCCGTCGCCACCCGGCGCACGCCCCGCCCCATGTCGCCGACCGGGTCCGCCGCCCCGGACACGACGAGCACCGGCAGGTCCTGGGGGATCGCCTCGAAGGCGGCCCTTCTGTTGACCTCGGTCCCGCCGACGGCCGCGTCACGGAAGAAGGCGCTGGTGCACACGAAGCCGCACAGCGGGTCCGCGATGAAGGCGTCGACCTCGGACTCGTCACGGCTGAGCCAGTCGACGTCCGTGCGTCGCGGCTCGAAGGACGCGTTCCACCGGCCCGAGGCGACACGGTCCAGGCCGGTGGACACGTGCCGGGGGCCGCGCAGGCGCACCTCGGCCCGGGCGAGCACGGCTCCGGCACGTCCGAGCAGCCCCAGGTCCGCGGGGGCACCCATGACGATGAGTCCGGCCAACGCCGCGTCGCTGCCGGCCGCCGCGTCGCTGCGGGCCTGGCGCGCCACCCACCCGCGCACGAGCATCGACCCCCAGGAGTGGCCCATGAGGACGACGGGCACCCCGGGCCAGGCGGCGTTGATCGCCTCGCGCACGTGGGTGAGGTCCTCCAGCACCCGCATCCAGCCGTCGGTGTCGGCGGTGTGCCCCTGCTCGTCGGGGGAGCCGATGGTGGCCCCGTGACCGCGGTGGTCGTCAGCGACGACGGCGATCCCGCGGGCGACGGCGGCGGTCGCGAAGCGCCGGTAGCGGCCCGAGTGCTCGGCCATGCCGTGCACGAGCTGGATGACGGCGCGCGGGCACGCACTGTCGCGGGCGGGCTCGTCACGGGGCGCAAGGCCTCCGACGCCGTCGGGCAGCCAGGAGCGCACGAAGAGCGGCTTGCCGTCCGAGGCGGTGAGGATCGTGGTCCGTTCCTGCACATCTCCTCCTCGACGGGCGCCACGGGCCCGCGCCGGACCCTGCGGGCAGCATAGGCGCCGGTAGCGTGGGACCGTGAGCCACCACCGTTTCGCTGTCGTTCCCGCCGCGTACGTGCTGCTGCTGCGTGAGGACGGCGGCGCGCTGCCGCAGGTCCTGCTCCAGCTGCGCCGGGGCACCGGGTACCTCGACGGCTACTGGGCCTGCGGTGCGGCCGGGCACGTGGAGGCGGGTGAGTCCGTCGTGGAGGCGGCCGTGCGCGAGGCCCGCGAGGAGCTGGGCGTGGAGGTCGACGCGGCGGACCTCGTGCCGCTGACCGGTATGCACCGCACGAACGACCTGGGAGGGGACCCGCGCGAGCAGCGCGTCGACTGGTTCTTCGCCCTGCGGCGCTGGCGGGGCGAGCCGACCAGGGTCGAGGCCGAGCGCAGCGCGGGGCTCGCGTGGTACCCGCTGGGCGCCCTGCCCGCGCTGGTGCCGGGGCACGAGCGCCGGGTCATGGACCTGCTGGCCCGACAGCTGCGCACGGGCGAGCGGGTGCCTGCGGTGACGGTCTTCGGCTTCGACGGGGAGCGTCCCGAGGACCCGCGCGGCTGAGCGCGTCCGGCTGAGCGCGCGCCCGACGGCGTGGCGGGCCACGGCCCGTGGCGGCTCGCCCGAGCCGCCCCCGGCTCACACGCCCAGGAACTCCAGGATCTGCCCCAGCTCTCGACGCGCCTGCACCAGGCCTGCCTCGTAGGCGCCCGAGACGCGGTCGTAGCGCAGCTCGCCGTTCTCGATCGGCATCCGCTGCGGCTGGTAGAGGTAGACCTGTCCGGCCCGCTGCTGCTCCTCCAGCCAGTCCATCGTCCGGTTGTAGTTCTCCGGGCGGGCGATGATCCCCTCGGCCACGGCGGGCGTCCGGCGGAACAGGCGCCGGTAGGCGGCCGCGCGCTTCTCCGGGGGCTTGCGGTAGCCCTCCGGACGGGTGGACACGACGAGCATGCGCTCGTAGCCGTCCGCGAGCGCCGCGTCGGTCGCGAAGCCGCCGGTCGGCCCGAGGGCCCCGTCGAGGTAGGGCACGCCGTCGATGTGGACGGTGGGCATGAGCAGCGGCATCGAGGAGGAGGCCTGGCAGCGCACTGTCAGGTCCGTCAGCTGTGTCATGTCCTCCAGCCCCCAGTAGACCTCCTCACCGGTGTCGCAGCGGAAGGCGCCGATGCGCACCGTGGCCGTCGAGGAGGAGAAGGAGGGCCAGTCGAAGGGGATGCTCTCGTGGGGCAGGGAGGTGTGCTGGTAGATGTGCTCGGAGTTGAAGTAGCCCTGCCCTCGGACGAAGGAGGACCAGCCTCCGGCCTCGGGGTCCGTGGGCAGGCCGACGAAGGCCTCGCGGGTGCGCCACAGGTCCCGCGAGACCATGTTGACGGTGTTGGTCGACCCGGCGGAGATGCCGCCGACCCAGGGGAAGGCGAGTCCGGCCTCAAGCATGACCTGCACGAGTGCCGCCGTGTAGGTGCCGCGCATGCCTCCGCCCTCGAAGACGAGGGCGACGCCGTCGACCTCGGTGGTGACCGGGGCGGGGGCGTGCCCGTCCTGGCCGAAGCGGACGGGGCGGGGGCGGTGCGTGGGGCTGGAGGAGGTCATCGCGCGCAGGCTATCGGGGTTGGGCCGCTTGCGGTCAGTGAGGCGTGGCCTACGGGTGTGCGCCGTCAGGAGCCCTTGCAGCACGAGGGGGCATCAGACGTAACGTCAGTCACATGAGCTCTGCCCCGAGAACCACCCCGCGCACGCCCCTCCTGCTCCAGCCCCTGACCATGCGCCGGGTGACGGCGCGCAACCGTCTGTGGCTGCCGCCCATGTGCATGTACAGCGCCGACGACGGCGTGGTCACCGACTGGCACGTGCTGCACTACGCCACCCGCGCGCAGGGCGGCTTCGGCACGGTCGTCGTCGAGGCGACGGCGGTGACGCCCAACGGCCGCCTGTCCCCCAAGGACCTCGGGCTGTGGCAGGACTCCCAGGTGGAGGGACATCGTCGTCTCGTCGACGCCGTCCACGCCGGGGGCGCGCTCGCGGGGATCCAGCTCGGTCACGGGGGACGCAAGGCCGGCACCCCTCCGTGGCGGCCGACGGCGGGCGACGCTGGTGCCAAGCCGCGCACGAGCACCCTGGAGGGCTGGGACCTGGTGGGTCCCTCGGCGATCGCCTACCCGGGGCACGCGGTGCCGCGGGCGCTGAGTACCGCGCAGGCCTACGAGGTGGTGGAGTCCTTCGCGGCGGCCGCCCGGCGGGCCGTCGCCGCCGGCTACGACCTCATCGAGCTGCACGGGGCGCACGGCTACCTCATCCACGAGTTCCTCTCGCCCCTGTCCAACGAGCGTGATGATGAGCTCGGCGGCTCGGTCTCGGGGCGCCGCCGCTTCGCGCTGGAGACGGTGCGGGCCGTGCGCGAGGTGCTCGGTGCGGGGCCCGAGGGCCGGGTGCTGGGTATCCGTCTGTCGGCAACCGACTGGGGCGAGGGCGGCCTGACCGGCGAGGACACGGCCGGGCTGGCACCCGAGCTCGTCGAGGCAGGGGTGGATGTCCTGCACATCTCCACGGCCGGCAACGTCCCGGCGCGTCTGCCCATCGGCCCGGGCTACCAGGTGCGTTTCGCGGCGCAGGTGCGGGCGGCCGTGGAAGGGATGACGACGCCGGGCGGCAGCGCCCCGGTGGTGGTCGCCGTCGGACGCATCGAGAACGGGGCGCAGGCGGAGCAGGTGCTCATGACGGGGCAGGCCGACGCCGTGGCGGTAGGACGTTACGCGCTGCGCGACCCGTACGCACCGCTGCGCTGGGCCCACGAGCTGGGTGTCGACGACTGGGACCGAGCGGGCTTCCCCGAGCAGTACTGGCGCGGCGCCTGGGGCTGAGCGCCGACCGTCTCAGCGTACGGGCAGGTGCTCACCGTCGACGTAGAGCCAGCGGCCGGCCCGTCTGACGAAGGTGCTGCGCTCGTGCAGGGCGTCGACGACGGTGCCGCCGCGCCCGTCGGAGGCCTCATAGCGGGCGGTGAACTCGACGAGTGCCGTCTGGCCGTCCTCCGCCTGCTCCTCTCCCCCGACGGTGGTGTGGACGGTCAGGCCCAGCCAGCGGGTGCCGGGGTGGCAGTAGGGGCCGGGTGGGCGGGTGCGCGGGTGCCAGGTGCGAAAGAGGTGGTCCTCGTCGCCGACGACGAAGGCCGTGTAGCGCGAGCGCATGAGCGCCTGCGCGGTGGGGGCGGCCTCGCCGTCGAGCACCGGCTCGCAGCAGACGGCGAAGCGGTGGCCGCTGCCGCAGGGGCAGGGGTCGGTGGGGCGGGCCCCGGCGCTGCGCACAGGTGAGGCGCTCGGCGGCGCGGCGGCCCGGCCCTGCG